>NZ_JASISZ010000049.1 GCF_030063355.1 Streptomyces sp. PH10-H1 | reverse complement strand
GGCATCGCAACCTCCTCGATCAACAACAAGCCGTCCGCTGCCTGCCCCTACCCCTCCGCGAACATGCCCCGCACACGAAGAAGCCCCTGCTCATCGAACAGGGACTCCCTTTGCCACAACGCACTTATGCGCCAGACGTGAACTTCAGTGGGACCAGCTCACCGGCCGGAGGCGATGCTCGTGGTGCGGTCTCCAACTCCGATGAGGTGCCAGGATGGCGTCTGTGATCCATACGAGCACTTCGGGTTCGGACTTGGGACCGTGGTGTCCCGCTTCGCCGCGAGAGGTGGCGGACTTGTTCGCCGCTGCGGACTTTCCTTGGTGGATCGCCGGCGGGTACGCGATCGAGATGGCGGTCGGTCGGTCGTTCCGCGAGCATGGCGACCTTGATGTACTCGTCCTGCGCCGTGACCAGCTACGGCTGCGTGCCCTTCTGGCGGCGTGGGACCTTCACCTGGCTGACCCACCCGGTGCTGGGACTCTGCGTGAGTGGCCGGAGTCGGTTGGCGTGCCACCGCTTGTTCACGACGTGTGGTGCCGTCGCGCCCCGGGGCAGCCTTGGTCGATCCAGCTCATGCTGGACGAGTCGGATGGAGACCAGTGGGTGTCACGCCGCGACGCCCGTGTGCGTCGCCCTGTCGCCCATCTTGGGCACCTCACGGCCGATGGTATTCCCTATCTGCGTCCAGCAGTTCAGCTCTTCTACAAGGCGAAGGGCATCCGGGCGAAGGACCAACTCGATTTCGAGGCAGTGCTTCCGCTGCTCGACGCAGAGGACCGCGCCTGGCTGGCCTCCGCCCTGGAGCTGACCTTGCCGGGGCACCTGTGGCAGGGCCGACTCACTCCGAGGTAGGGCCGAAGGTCAGCAGCGGAACGTCGTACACGTTTGGGTCGCGTGGCCTGGTCATGGCCGGTGCGGCGACCTCGACAATGAGCAGTTCACTGAGGAACTGGACGCGGGCGCTGAGCAGATGGCTGGTGCGCCCGTCCGCGTTGGCCCCCTTGAGGCCGGCGGCAAGGTGGATATGCGGCAGGACGAGGCCGGTGGCGGGGTCCTGGGCGAGGGTGCCGCCGCCGAGTGCTTCGACGCATTCGATCCGGGTGCGTTCCCACAGCGGCTGCTCGGGGTGGGTGAGTCCGTCGCAGGTGCCGACAATCTCGGCTTCGGAGAACGCGCCGATGAACATGGGGATGTAGCCCTGGCTGACCTCGTTGTCCTTGCAGAACGAGGCCAGGGTCTCGAAGAAGTCCTCGTCGTGCTCGAAGGTGACACCGAAGGTCCGGCCAAGGGTCAGTTCGCTGGCGCGCATGCGCTCGTCCCTACTGCGATGCGGGTGGGTGTGCGGGGGTGGATCAAGCTCCGGCGACAGGGAAAACGGCAGCAATCTCGTCGCTGCCACGTCCCTGGGCGAGCAGGACATGCAGCAGGAGTCGCGCCTTGTACGGGTCCAGGCTCCCGCCGTTGATCAACCCCCGGGACAGCAGGTCCCTCTCGGATCCGGGAAAGCTGTAGGTCTGCTGGAACACGGGACCGTTGCCGATGCGGGTGGTGAGGATCACCGGCATCGTTGCGGCGATACTCTCCAGGACGGCCACGAACCGCTGGGGGACATGCCCGACGCCGAAGGCGGCCACGACGAGCCCATCGCACTGCTCCGCCATACCCGCAACAAGCTCTCCGTCGTCGCCGAACGTCACGGTGTACAGGCCGACGCGAGTGGATGCCCCGTTGAGCGATCCGGGTGCGGTGGTGCGGGAGGGCAGGGGTCCGCGCACCCGGGCTCGGCCCTCGTAGAGGTGGCCGAGCGGGCCGGTGCTGGGTGAAGTGAAGGCGGCGGGACTGGTGCTGTGCGTCTTGCGTACGGTGCGGGCGGCGTGGATCTCGTCGCCGAGGACGACCACTACCCCCGCACCGCGCAGCTCCGGGCTGGCTGCGGTGACAACGGCCGCGTACAGGTTCGCGGGGCCGTCGGCTCCCGGCAGGGTGGGATTGCGCATGGCACCGGTCACGGCGATGGGCTGGTCCCGGTCGTGGAGAAGGTCCAGGAGGTACGCGGTCTCCTCGATCGTGTCGGTGCCCTGGGTGACGACCACCCCGTCGCAGCCGTCGTCCAGGGCTTCGCGGATCGCAGCCGACAGCGCGGCCAGGTCTTCGAAGGTGAGAGACGCTCCGGGCATGCGGCGGAAGTCGTGGACCTGCAGGCCGATCCCGGTCGGGGTGAGCGCGGGCACGGCTGCCAGCAGATCATGAGCTGACAGGGCCGGAACCACGCCGCCCGTGAGCGGGTCGGTGGTCATGGCGATGGTCCCACCGAGCGAAAAGATCGCAACTGTCTTATCGTTCAACGCCGCTGTACCACTTTCCGGCCGGGCCGCGCGCCGCCGAGCCGGCTGCATGACACTCGGGCAGGCTACCGGTTCTGGGCCGTGAACTGGTGGGCGACGAACCCGCAGGCGGTGTTCCGCGAGTTGCACCGCGATGGTTGTGGCGGACCCGGCTTCCGGGGCAACTGTGCCGCCCACTCTGGACACCTCACGCGGTCAGCGTGGCGATGGCTGCCAGCAAGTCGTCTAGGTTGCGTAGATCGGGAAGGACGATGTCTGCCCCGGCCGCCGAGAGCTCCTCGCTCGTCGTCTTGCCGGATGCCACGCCGATGACGGGTGCGCCGCCGAGCAGGCCAGTTCGTACGTCTTCGAGGGAGTCACCGATGATGACGGTATTTGCCCGGGTGAACTCCACACCGTGCTCGGTCTGGGCCCGGCTCTGGGCGATGCGGACGAGTGCGGGGCGGTCGGGATCGTCGGAGGCGAAGCCGCCGATGTCCATGTATACGTAGGCGTCCAGCTCGAATGCGCGCAGCTTGATCATCGCGTTCGGCTTGAGGTTGCCGGTGACCACCGTGGGGATCAGTCCAGGGGTCGTTTGGACGGCCCGCAGAGCGTCTTCCGCTCCTGGCATGAGCGTGCCTGTCCGCTTCATCTCGGCTGCATAGGCCGAGAGGTGCTTTGGCAGTAGTTCCACCATGGCGGGGAGGAGGTCGGGGACCGATTCCGCAGGCACGCCGTTGGCCAGTAGCAGCTCGCGGATGGCAAGGGGCATGGTGACGCCGGTGCCCCGTGCGGGCATCCTCTCGGCGGGGCGGCCGACGACCTCGGCGAACGTCTCTCGGTAGACCTGGCGGTCGAAGTCTCCGACATAGAGCAAGGTTCGGTCGATGTCCCACAGAACCAGCGACGGGTTGGCCACAGTGTCAGGTCTCCGTCCGCGAGACGGTGGCAGCGCGTTCGATCACGTCATGAGCGTACGCAGCTTGGATGAGGAGAACAGGAACCTCGTCAGGTCGATGCCTTGGTGCGGGGCGCCGCTGAATGGAGCGGGACGGTGTGCTTCACATCCCAGCGATAGACCCGGTTTTCGCGGCGCAGCTCGACCAGCTGGACTTCGTTTACGGTGAACTGCTGCGGCTGCAGCGTGCGCAGTTTCGCGATCGTCTTGCGGATGCCTGCCGCGTCCGTCTCCTGGTTGCAGTAGGCGACGCCTAGATGCGGGCGGAAGTCCTGGGTCGGATGGGGCTTGTCGATTCCCACCTCCCGGCACGCGGTGCCCACCGCCCGGTGGAGCGCCAGCAGCGGCTCCCACGGCGCGAGGCTCATGCGTACAGCTCCGCGGGATCCGGCGACCGGGATGGCCTGAAGGTCGAAGGCGGGGAGCGCGCCGCACCGAAGCCGCGCGGCGGAGGCGAGATCGTCCAAGGTCCGCTCGGTGATCTCGTGCGGGTCACCGACGCGGCAGATGGTGACGTGCAGGCCGTCGGACGGGACGATGTCGAAGCCGTCGCCCTCCAGCGGTTCCTGACAGCGGCGGGCCAGTTCCGCGATCTTCGGTGCGTGATCCACGGTGAGGAACCAGTAGTAGCGACGGGTGTCCGGTCCCCAGCCGGGCCGCTGCCAGTGATTGCCCAGGCCGGGCAGAGCGGCGAAGGCGGCCCATTCATGCTCTGCGATCACCTGGGGATCGGTCAGTGACGGAGGGGCCTCGACGGGAAAGGCCGCAGAGCGGGCCGCCTGCTGAACCGGGTGCACCGCACTCCTCAGAAGTGTTCCGTGTACGGGGGAAGGGCTGGGTCGCAGATGACGTACGAGGCCGGCCGGGCCCGCCACGTACGCAATGCCTCCGCATACTCCCGTACCTCGGGCAGTTGCCGCCACCTGTCGGTCTGCTGCTGGAGTTCCTGCGCCCGCTGCACGACGGAGCGAATCGGATGGCTGCTGCTCGTGACCAAGGCGGAGCGGCCAAGGGCCATCGCGTGTTCCACGTCCGGTCGCGGCTGCTGCAATACAGCTGAGGCGACGTCCAGCGCCACCAGGGCGCGGCTCCAGTTCGAGTCGGAGCTGTGGACATGGGATTCGACCTGCTCGGCGTAGTCCAGGACTTTGCCCACATCGCCGAGGGACACGTACGCGGTGGCTATGTTGGCCAGTGTGCGGGCGCGGCCGTAGGGCTCGAAGGCGATGCACGGGGTCAGACCGTCTGCGGGCGAGAAGCGTTCGGTCAGCTCCAACGCCTGTGCGGCCGCACGCTCTGCCGCTGTCCTGTCCCCCTGTTTGGCCAGGGCGCGCGCGGCGCCGTTTGCCAGGAGCCGGATCGCCTGTGGGCTGTCCGTCGAGCTGCGTATGCCGGCCATGGCCAGTTCGTGCGCTTCGGTATATCTGCCGTCGTAATACGCCTCCAACGACTGGGTGCCGCGGATCCAGGCGACGAGCGACGGATCCTCCGCTTCCGCTGCCAGTTGCAACGCCTCCGCCGAGTAGCTGCGTGACGTCGGGAGACGGCCGGCGTTCACAGCCATGTATCCCAGAAGCCCTGACGCCATGGCGGCCAGGGAGTAGAGCTTGCGCCGTTGCCGCGGATGCTGCGAGCCGGACAGCAGCTGGTGCAGGAGCCCGAGGAGCTCCACCGCCCGGGGAGCGAGCGTCTGGGGACCGGCGATCTCGTACCGCTCGACGATGTCGTCGATGCCGCCCCGCAGAGCGGCCAGGGTTGCGTCATCGACGTTCACGGACGCGATGATCCGCGCACGCTGGGCGATGGCGAGCGGGTCTTCCCAGTCGACGGCCGGTTTCGCGGCGGGCCGCGATGCAGCGTCGGGCTCCGACCGCACCGGCTGCCCTGCCGAGGGGATGGCGACCAGGTTTCCGGGGACACCGAGGCCGACGACGAATTCGATGATCTTGTCGATGTTGGTCAGCCGCCGAGAGCCCGACTCCAGCATGGACAAGAACGCCTGGCTCAGCCCGGTGAGGGCGGCCATGTCTTCCTGGCGGAGCGAGGCGCGCCGGCGAATCAACCGGCTGGCCAGACCGAAGTCCCAGTCTGCAAGGGCACCCTGGACTGCCGGATCGCGCCAGACTCTGGACGGGACTCGCGGCAATTCCGGCACGACAGCCATCTCATGCCGGGCGCAGGCCGCACACCGGTCGGCGTCGTTGTACCGGCTCAGCAGACCGTCACACTGCACGCACCGGCGTCCGACCTCGGGGGCCATTCCAACCTCCTGCCGGCGGACACGCGGATGAGCGGTGCAGCCTTGAGCGAATGGATATCACTCCCGCGATATCACCCAGCGAATGTGCAGAAACCCCGATCTTCACACATGGTTGATGGGCCGTCACTAGTGCCTCAGCCCGTGAGCCGACAACCTCACGACCTCTGGGGCTCGCGATCGACCTCAGGGGGTCTGATGCTCACCACCGGACAGTCGGCCCAGCGACTGTCGATGTCGATGTCGCCGGAACCACGATCTGTGGCCTCGGTACGGCGACAGCTGGCTGACGATCTCCATTTGTGGGATGCCGACGACCTCGTCGTGTACGCCCAGTTGCTGGTGAGTGAGGCCGTTACCAATGCGATCTGCCATGCCGAGGGAGTGGTGGACGTGGGCGTCGTGGCCATCTGGGAGTCCCCCATCCTGCGGATTGAGGTCCATGATGCGGACCCAACACCGTTGCCTGCACTGACAAGACCGGACTCGACGGTGAGTAGTGGTGGCCGCGGTCTGTCCTTGATCGACGCGCTGGCATCGGCCTGGGGATGTTCGTTTCCTTCAACGGGCGGTAAGTACGTCTGGTTCGAACTTCACAGCCCGTAGTCCAGGGCGCAAAGCCTCCCTGCCGCGGACGCTCCACGGGCGATTTCCTCTCGCCCGACGGCCAGCAGTGAGGGAACGACCGCCTCCTCGCACCAGCGAGCGAGGCGGGGGACGTAGGTCTTGGGCATCGATCAGGACGCCCACCCCTGCAGGGCCTGCGTCCTTCCGGCCGTCCCGCACTCTCCAAGATCGCGCGAGTGTGGGGCGGCCACCCACGGCCCTTGTCGGTGGCCGAGGGCAAGTCCCCAGACAGTGCCTTCCCGAACGATTCCTCCTGGGGTCCGCTGATCGCATACCCGGAAGGAGGCGCTCTCGTGGCGCTGACCGTCTCGCTGGTCATTCTGCTGCTGATCGTTGTCGTCCTGCTGATCCGTCAGAAGGCCGTGAAGCCGGTTCCCGCGGTGGTGTGTGCGCTGCTCGGCTTCGAATTGGCCAGTTCCCGGGCTGCGCCGGCGATCACGAAGGGCGTCGCGAACCTCGCCAGCGTGATCGCCGGCCTGCACTTCTAGACCGGCCGCCCCCGGTGGGCCGGGCGCTCAGCTGCTGGTGCACCCCCACGGCAGTAGCTGAGCGTTCGCCCCCGGGGACGGCCCCCTTTCTCCCCGACACCGTCGATCCGAGGACCCCCTGATGATGCAGATTCCGCAGCTTCTGGCTGCGTGCCAGACCAGCAACTCAGCGGCGGGCGTAGCTGCGGCCTGCCTCCTGGACGGCGCTCGCGGACGGGGAACAGCACCCAGGACCTCGTGCTCCTCGTCCCGCTCGTTACGGCGAGTCCTGACTGGCTGGGCGGGCTGATGCGGGGCGGAGGTGCGTCATCCGGCCGGGGTGAGTTCCGGCCCGTCTATCACCCCGCGGGTCATGATGCCGAGCTGCGGGTGGCGCTGGAGGAGGTGGGGACGGGCCGGTGGATGGCGATGCGGGATCTGCTGGCGCGGACCGGGACCCAGTGGCCGCTGCGGACGTCGCGTTCCCAGGTGCTGGCGGCGGCAGCGGCGCGGTCGGGCGTGGTGCAGGCGTGGCTGGTCGAGGAGCCGGGGAGTGTGGACGCGCAGGTGATGCGGGCCCGGGTCGCGGTGGAGCGGGCCTTGCACGCGGGCCGGGCCGGGCATGGCAGTACCGAGGCGCTGGCGTGGGAGGCGCGGGAGGCGTCCTTGATCGCAGCCGACCTGGCGCGGGCTGATCCGGTCCCGTGGGTGTGCCTGCTGGCGTTGGCGCAGCTGGACCGGGGGCTGCGGCGGGTGGAGCACCGGGTGCGGCCCACGGAGCCCATGCTGCCGCTGGGGCCGTGGCGGCTGCTCGATCAGGTCAATGCCCGTGACCCGTGCAGCCGGGAGGCATATCACCGGGTGCTGCAGTTCCTGCACGCGCAGGCAGTTGGCTCGCAGGCGGTGGCGCTGGATTTCGCACGCTGGGTGGGTTCGTGGGCGCCCGCGGGGACAGCGCTGTCGGTTCTGCCGCTGTATGCCTATGCCGAGAACTACCGCAGCCAGCGGGCTCGTGGTGCAGAGGATCGGCTGATGCGCCGGCAGTGGGCCCAGGAACCCATCGTCCTCGATGTGCAGCGAGCCCTGACGGGCTGGTTCCACCATCCGGTACCCGCTGCCCGGTCGGTGCTGGATCTCAACTACCTCGCCCATGCCCTGTGGGCGGCACACCAATTCACCGACGCCGCAGAGGTGTTCACTGCGCTGGGACCGTACGCCGCCCGGCTCCCGTGGGCGTACGTCACCGACGACCCGGGCCGCCCTGATCTGGCAGAGGCGGAATTCGTACGAGCCCGCGGCCAGGCGTTGGCCGCCACCGAAGACGCAGCCCGCGCCGGTCCGCACCGCTGACCCGCCGCCCGCCGTCGGCACGACCGCAACCCGACCGCCCCAGCTCAGCGCCTCTTCTATCCCTTTTCTCCTCTCCACTCTTGTTCCGGAGGTCTTTCTATGTCCCCCATGCCACGATCCGGCCCTACCCGGTTGTCGGATGATGATGCCCTGTTGCGCGATCTCGGCTACGAGCCGGTCCTGACCCGGCGGATGGGGGCGTTCGGCAATTTCGCCATCTCCTTCTCCGTCATATCGGTGCTGTCCGGGTGCATGACCCTGTACGGGTTCGGGATGGGCGCGGGCGGCCCGGCGGTGATGCTGTGGGGCTGGATCGCGGTCGGCGCGATGGTGATGTTCGTCGGCGCCGCGCTGGCCGAGGTCACCTCCGCCTACCCGACCTCCGGCGCCCTGTACTACATGGCGGACCAGCTCGGCGGCCGCCGCTGGGGCTGGTACACCGGCTGGCTCAATCTCCTCGGGCTGCTCGGGGCGATCGCCGGCATCGACTACGGGTGCGCATTGTTCACGGGGGCGTTCGCGAACCTGCAATGGGGATTCGAGCCCACCCCGCAGTCGATCATGGTGATCTACCTGGTGATCCTGGCCCTGCACGCGACGCTGAACCTGTTCGGCGTCCGGCTGGTCAGCGTCCTGAACTCCATCAGCGTGTGGTGGCACCTGGCCGGAGTCGGGGCGATCGTCACCGCATTGACGCTGGTGCCCGCCCATCACCAGTCGGCACACTTCGTGTTCACGACGTTCGTCAACGGCACCGGCTGGCACTCCAACCTGTATGTGGTGATGATCGGGCTGCTGCTGGCGCAGTACACGTTCTGCGGCTACGACGCGTCCGCGCACCTGTCGGAGGAGACGACCGATGCCCAGACCAGCGCCCCGCGTGGCATCGTCCGCTCGATCGCCTGGTCGTGGCTGGCGGGGTTCGTGCTGCTGGCCGGTCTGACGTTCGCCATCCAGGACTATGCGGGCACCCAGACATCCGCGACCGGGGTGCCGCCCGCGCAGATCTTCCTCGACGCCCTGGGCACCTCCGGCGCCAAGGGCCTGCTGCTGATCGTGATCGTGGCCCAGCTGTTCTGCGGTAACGCCGAGGTCGCCGCCTGCTCCCGGATGGTCTTTGCGTTCTCCCGCGACGGCGCCCTGCCCGGCTCCCGGCACTGGCGGCGGGTGAGCTCCCGTACCGGCACCCCGACCCGGGCGGTGCTGCTGTCGGTGACGGTCGCTGCGCTGCTCGCGCTGCCGGCCCTGTACAGCACGGTCGCGTACGGGGCCGTGACGGCGATCAATGTCATCGGGATCACCCCCGCCTATGCCATCCCCATCTACCTGCGGCTGCGCGCCGGTCGCCGCTTCGCGCCCGGCCCGTGGAACCTGGGCCGCTGGGGTGTGTTGGTCGGCTGGGTCGCCGTGGCCTGGGTGGTCTTCGTGACGGTGCTGTTCTGCCTGCCGCAGACCCGCCCGGAGCACGGCCTGGTCTCGGTGGTCTCCTTCAACTACGCGCCCATTGCGCTGGTGGTTGTGCTGGCGCTGGCCGCGATCTGGTGGCGCATTGCCGGGCGCGGCTACGAGGTTCCGACCGTGGCTGCGGACCGGGAGATGGCGAAGCTGGAAGCGGAGATCGTCTGATGGCCGGCACGACCGCGCGCAGCGGCCTCGCCTCCCGCCCGGACCTTCTGCCCCAGGTGGCGGGCGGGCGCCGCCCGACCGGCCAGCTCACCGTGCCCCAACTGCGCGACCACGTGGCTTCCGGCCGGATCGACACCGTACTGCTCGCCCTGCCCGATCTGCAGGGACGGCTGAAGGGCAAGCGATACCACGCTCGGCACTTCGTCGACCGCGTTGCCGAGGGCGGTGCGGAGGTCTGCGCCTACGTGCTGGCTACCGACATCAACATGACCCCGGTCGACGGGTTCGAGCTGGCTTCCTGGCAGACCGGCTACCAGGACCTGCGAGTCATCCCCGACCTGTCCACCGTGCGGGTCCTGCCCTGGATGCCGGGCACCGCGCTGGTCCTCGCCGACGCCGTCGACCCCGACGCGCATCTGGTCGAGGTGTCCCCGCGCCGGATGCTGCGCCGCCAGCTGGCTCGGCTCGCCGACCATGGCTTGCACGTCAAGACCGGCCTGGAGAGCGAGTTCGTCCTCTACCAGGGCAACTACGCCCAGGCAGCCGCGTCCGGGCACCACGGTCTCCAACCGATCACGCCGGAGAATCTGGACTACGCCCTGGACCATGACCCGGGCATCGACCGGTTCTTCCGACGACTCCAGGCGGCCCTGTCCGGTGCGGGTCTGCCGGTAGAGGCGATCAAGACTGAGGGCGCTCTGGGGCAGGTCGAGGTCACCTTCCCCTACGGCGACGCGCTGACGGCGTGCGACGGGCACCTGGTGTTCAAGCACGCCGTGCGTCTGATGAGCCAGCGCGCCGGCATGGCACCGACCTTCATGGCCGCCCCCGCCACCGGCACCGGCAGCGGCCTGCACCTGCACGTGTCCTTGTGGAGGGACGCTCATCCGATCCTGGTGGATCCCGATGGCACCCTGTCGCAGGTGGCGCAGCAGGCCATCGCGGGGCTACTCGACGCGCTGCCCGCGCTCGCGCCGCTGTACGCACCGAACGCCAACTCCTACAAGAGGTTCGCACCCAACTCCTTCGCCCCGACCCACTTCATCTGGGGCATCGACAACCGCACCTGCGCTGTGCGCGTCGTCGGCCACGGCGACGGCCTGCACCTGGAGATCCGCCTGCCCGGCGCGGACGCCAATCCCTACCTCGCCCTCGCCGCCGTCCTGGCCGGCATCACCCACGGGCTCGACAACGAGCTGAAGCCCCCGCCGCCATGCACTGGCAACGCCTACGACACCACCGATGCGCCACCAGTCCCCACCACCCTCGATCACGCGGTGACCGCTTTTCGCCACAGCCCGGTCGCCCAGCAGGCTTTCGGCCCCGAGGTGGTCGCGCACTATGCCCGCCTCGGGCAGATCGAAGTCGAAACCCACCGCTTCGCCGTCACCGACACCGACCAGCACCGCTGGTTCACCCGCGCCTGAGCGGGCGCACCGCAGTGACACCACCGGCCCACCGTCGTTGCCACGAGCAGCGTAGGAAGCCGATCCCCATGCCTAAATCTCCGAGCACCACATCGCACGAAGGGGGTTGATGAGTGAGCACTTCCGAGGTCACTGCGGTGGTTTCCAGCGCCGCCTTCGCCGCTCTCGCGCTGTTCGCCACCGTCAACTACTTCGCCCAGGACCCCGGCCCGCCCCCACCGCCCGCCGAGGACCCCGGTGGCGAGCCGGCACACCCGCCGGACGGCGGCCCACCCCGGTGAGCACCACCCGGGCCCTCCACCTCTCATCGACCAAGGACCCTTGTGACCGACATGCCAGATCCGGTGCGACGCTTCGTCGACTCCGCCATCGGACCGTTCACGATCACTGCCGTGCATTCCTGGGCCGGACCGGGTCGGCCAGCAGCGTGGGAAGTCGAAGCCATCGACGGCCGCCGCCTGTTCGTGAAACACCATGCCAGCCCGAAGGGCTACAGCCGGGAAACCTTCGCCTACCGGTACTGGACGGCAGCCCTTGGCAAGAGCCGGGCCCCGACCCAGTTGGCCGCAGACCCCGCTACCCGGGCCATCGTCCTCACCTCCGTCCCTGGTCGCAGCCTCCACGACCAGCCGCTGGGACTGGACAGTGAGTGGGTGGCCTACCGGCAAGCCGGAGAACTCCTCGCCCGGCTCCACAACATCGCCCTGCCCGCTCCGGGCGACCGCGCAACCGAGGCCGGTTGGGACGCGGAGACGGCCACGATGCTCCGCAACGCGGCGCAGATCCTGCCCCCGCACGACGTCGCCATGCTGCGCACCCTCACCCTGCAGCCACCGCCGGCGCTGTCCGAGGTCGTGGCACACGCGGACTATATGCCCCGCAACTGGCTCTGGGACCCGCACACCGAGCGCCTGCACATCATCGACTTCGAGCGGACCGGCATCGAGTGCGCCGCCCGCCGGGACCTGTCGCGGCTGGAGTACCGGCTCTTCGCCCAACGGCCGGACCTGCGTTTCGCGTTCTACCAGGGCTACGGGCGGGCACTGACCGACGCTGAGCGCCGGGCGTGCTCCGCGTACGCCGCCCTGGACGCCGTGAGCGCCCTGCGCTGGGGACAAGAACACCACGATGATGAAGCAGTCCAGCAGGCCCGAACCATGCTCGACGCCCTGCGCGCCGAACCCACCGTCGCAGGCAGCGGCAGCGCCGGCGAGGGGGAGGTGAGCGGCGCGTGAATGTCTTCGAGGGCACCGCTGGGTACTACGGCCGCTACCGGCCGGGCCTGCCACCAGAGGTCATCGCCCTGCTGGCGGACGCTGGCTCCGCCTCCCGCCCGCGACGGCTCCTGGACATCGGCACCGGCACAGGGCTGGTGGTGAAGGCACTGCTCGACCAGTTCGACGACATCATTGCCCTCGACACCGACGCTGACATGCTGGCGATCGCCGAGACGGACCTGCGGTGGCGCCTTCCGCACGGCGCCCGTCTGTCGCTGTGCCGCGGTGCGGCCGAGGAGTTCATGCCGCCGCCGGGCTGGCGGGCGGATCTGGTGACGCTCTGCCGGGTCTTCCACTGGCTCGACCGGCCTGCCGTCCTGGCCCGCCTCAACCAGCATGTGGCTCCGCACGGGGCGGTGGCCGTGCTGGCCGACCGCAGCCTGTGGACGGCCACCAATCCCTGGCAACAGGCAGTCCGCAGTGTGGTGCAGGACTTCCTGGGCACACAACGGCGCGCCGGCAGCGGCGCGTTCCCCGCTTCCCCGGAGCCGTTCGGGCAGACGCTGCGATCCTCGGCGTTCAGCAATGTCACCGAGACCTACGTGCCGGTGCGCCGCACCTGGTCCACCGACGGCGTCCTGGGCTATCTGTACTCCACCTCGTTTGCCGCGCCGCACTTGTTCGGTGACCGGCGCGACCGGTTCGAGGCCGCGGTGAAGCAGATCCTGGCCCCTTTCAGCGACAACGACACCTTCATCGAGGACAACACCTTCGTCATCCATCTCGGCCGCCGACCGGCCTGAGCGGCCCGCGCACGACAGCAACGACACACCATAGGGAGTCGGGGAAACGATGGTTCATCACACGAAGACCGGCGTCCACCCGGTGATGATCCAGGACGGCCGGGTGCGGTCCGGCGTCGAAGGAGAGGTGATCAATGCCGAGCAACATCAGTGCGCCACATTGACATTCTCGCCCCTGGACGCGATGCCCATGGTCGGGTGGCACGCATGACCTTCAACGTCGACGACCAGCAGCAGTTGATGGAAATGCTGGCCGCCCGATATGGGGTTCGCGCCGAGGCCGTGGAACCGGAGGCAGCGGGAACGGAAACCCGTAACGCCCGCGTGCGGCTGGCCGGCGGCGCCCGAGTCTTCGTCAAACGCTACTCCGCCGGCACCGATACCACCGCCGTACGGTCTGCTCTGGCCCTCGCCGCGTACTGCCAGGAAGCAGCGGTGCCGACGCCGGGCATCTGGCGCGATCGCGATGGCGAGCCGGTGACCTGGCACGCCGAGACAGCCTGGTGCGTCATGGACGAGGTTGCCGGGCACCCCGGCGCCACGCCCCTGACCGTGGCACGCGCGGAAAGCATCGGCGCAACCCTCGGACGACTGCACCGCGTCGCCGCCGACTACCACGGCCCCCTGCGGCGCCGCTCCACGCCGTGGCGCCACGACGCCCCGGAACCCGTAGCGAATAATTGCGAACGCCTCCTCGAATACCTGCGAGGACGACCGGGCCCGCAGGGCGACCTGCGACACGACCAGCTGGCTCAGCGGCGCCGGGACCTCATCACACACAGCCGCCTGCTGCAAAAGGGTCTGCCCAATGTTCTGGCCGATCAGGCGCTGCACGGTGACTTCACCCGCCCCAACGTCCTCATCTCGGGCGATCAGGTCACGGCCGTCATCGACTTCCAGGCACTGACCGGACCGGCCGCCTGGAAGTTGGGCCGGATCGCCTTCGACCCGCTGACTGTCGCCCACTCCGCGACCTGGCAAGACACCGCCCTGGTCGTGATCGGCGCCTACCGGGACGAGAACCCCCACATCCCGGGCGCCGACCTGATCGCCACGGCGCGGATCGCCCTGCTGTACTTCCTGTTCAGCACCTTCGGCGCCGTCACCGACGACCTCGACGTGCCGGCACACGTTCACGTCGGACTGCTGGAGTACTGGAACGACAAGAACGCCACCGTCAACCGGCTACTCGCAGGGCTCGACGCCATGGAATACGCGCTGGCCTTCCTCGTCGAGTCGAAAGCAGGCCCCCGGTAATGACGGAGTGCGGAGCTGCTACCTGTCGGGGCGTTCTCGGACACACCCCTGGCCGGGTGGCCGGTACCAATTTCGGGGCGGTGAAACCTCTCTCGGGAGTGGTTGGCGCCGCTGGGGTGAAATCGCACACCGCTCGCTCGGGTCTCGCCCGCCCTGTCTGGGATCCATGCCGTTGCCCGAACATCAGATCGGCAAATGACCCTTTGGGGGGCGTAACGGGCCGTCGAGAGGCTCGTTTTCCGAGCACCTGTCCGAACTTCAGGAGGCGTCGTGCATCCCCATCAGAACATCGTCGGTGTCCATTTGCTGTTCGAAAATGACGGCCAGGTGCTGCTCGGGAAGCGCCTGAATACCTCGTACGCGCAAGGCGTCTACCACGTTCCCGCAGGGCACCTGGAGCCTGGCGAACCGGTGACGGCCGGCGCGGCCCGCGAGGCATACGAGGAACTCGGGGTGGTCATTGACGACGAGTTCGACCTGGAGCTGGTGCACGTCGTCCATCAGCACGACGGGGACGACGGCCGCGATCGGCTCCAGTTGTTCTTCCGCGTGCTGGCCCACAGCGGGGTGATCACGACCCAGGAACCGGACCGGTGCGCGGGATGGGAGTGGCACTCGCTGCACGCACTGCCAGAGCCGCTGGTCGGCTACACCCGCACCGCGCTCGACGCCATCCGCGTCGGCCGGCCGTTCACCGCCATGGGCTGGGACACCACCCTGACGGCATCAAAACCAAGCGGCGGGCGCCCGTGAAGATCCGCAATCAGGATAGTGCCCCGGGCGATGTACCGCTGTCCGCGGCCGAGCAGCTGCTGTTCGGCGGCAGGCTCAAGGGCGACTGGGGCTGGACCACCCACGAGGGCGCTCGCCTGAACCTCACGTTCCTATCCGTCCTGCGGCAGCTTCCCCGCATGATCGGCCAGACCGCCGCCATGGGCTGGGCGGTGGACCGCGTCGCCCTGATCGCCGTTGTCGTCGCCCAGCTCGGCCAGGGAGCCGCCATGGCGTTCGGGCTGCTGGCCACCAACCGCGTCCTGCTGGGCCTGTTCGCCGGCGGACCGACCGGCGACAAGGTCAAAGCCGCAGTCCCGGCACTGGCTTTGATGGCGTCCGCCAGCGCGCTGGCCGCGGTGCTGCGCGCGGTCTCCCAGGCCGCGGGCGGGCGGCTGGGGCCTAAGGTCGAGCGGCTGGCGGCGGTGAGCATGCTCGCGCGGATCATCCGCGTGGAGATGGAGACCATCGAGGACCCCGAGTTCCATGCCCTCGTCGACTCCGGGCAGCACGGCACGATGGCTGCCCGCAACCTCATCCTCCACACCCTGGGGATCATCGAAGGCGTCATGGCGCTGGTAGCGACCGGGGGCGTCCTGCTGATCTTGCACCCGATCCTGCTGCCCTTGCTTCTGGCGGTCGTCGTCCCCAAAGGCTGGGGCACTATCCGCGCCGCCCGCCGCACCTACGCCTCGCTCCAGCTGTGGATCGAGCACATCCGCCAACAATCAACGCTGCGCCGTTTGTTGATCTCCCAGACCGCCTCGCCGGAACTGCGCGTGCACGCGGCCGGGCCGTTTCTACTCGACCAGTTCGAAACGATGACGAAGGAGGGCGAAGCCGAGCAGACCCGGCTCGCCCGCGCAGAGGCCGGCACCGAACTGGCCACTTCCGCGATCTCCGGTGTCACCTCCGCCACGACCTATGTGGTCCTGGCGTGGCTGCTGACCAGCGGGCACATGCCGCTCGCGGCGGCAGCCACCGCCGTCCTGGCCATCAGTACCGGCACCACTGGACTGCGCGGCCTGGTGGGCAACGTGCACCATCTCTACGAACAAGGTCTGTTCTTCAACGACCTCATCCGCGCCCGCGATGAGGCCGAGCAGCGCGCCATCCCCACCGGGGGCCTGCCCGTGCCCGCCAGCCCAGCCACCATCAAATTCGAGAAGGTCTCCTTCACCTACCCCGGCCGCGACACCCCCGCCCTGGACGACATTTCCCTGACCATCCGCCGGGGCCAGGTCATCGCACTCGTGGGAGAAAACGGCTCGGGCAAGACCACACTGGCCAAAGCTCTCGTCGGTCTCTACCAGCCAACCGCCGGCCGCATCCTGTGGGACGGCATCGACATCCGCGACCTCGACCGCGACCAACTCTTCGACCGATGCGCACTGGTCCTGCAGAACTTCATGCGCTGGCCGTTCACCCTGGCAGCCAATGTCATCATCGGCCGCCCCGCCGCCCGGGAGGACACCGCCCGGCGCGCAGCCGCCGCCGACTACGCCGACTTGGGCATCGTCGTCGATGACCTGCCGCGCGGCTGGGACACCCTGATCGAGCGCGGCTACCACGGCGGCGTGGAAGTCTCCGGTGGCCAGTGGCAGCGCATTGCCCTTGCACGCGCGTACTTCAGGGATGCACAACTGTTGGTCTGCGATGAGCCGACCAGCGCCCTGGATCCGGCGGCTGAAGTGGCCGCATTTGAGCAGATCCGCAACCTCGCTGCCGACGGCCAGACGATCATCCTCATCACCCACCGGCTCAGCTCCGTCACTACCGCCGACCGCATCTATGTCCTGCACCACGGACGACTCGCCGAGGCCGGAACCTTCGCGACGCTCATGGACGACAACGCGGACGGCCCGGGGATCTTCCGGCGCATGTTCCTTCTGCAATCGCGCCAATACCAAAGCGAAGCCAGCGACACCGAAGCCGTCATTCCCCGGCAGGCACCGTGACCCAGCCCCAGGCGCCGTTGAGCAGCAGCGTCGTGTTGATATCCGACCGGAGGGTGGCCGCGATCCCCTTCCAGGAATGCGAGCCGACCGCCCACTGCGGCCCCTCGAACTGCCGTAACGCCCCACCATCATTCCGCCTTTCACGAACGAGGAGCAATCTGTGGGATACACCCGGGCCGACTGGACCGAGCACTACAACGACGGGCGAGGCTTCTGGCAACTGGGAGACGAGGAGAAGGGCCTGCTCCTCGAACACGCACCGGCGCCCGAGAGCGGCAGCCGCGCACTCGATGCATGCTGCGGCACCGGCGAGATGGCCGCCTACCTCGCTTCGCTCGGGTACATGGTCGACGCTGCCGACTTCGCCGAAGGCGCCCTCGACCGTGCCCGCGCCGAGCATCCCGGAGTGGAGGGGCTGCGCTGGCTGTGCCTGGACATCGAGCACGACGACCTTGCTGATCTCCACGACGGCTACGCGCTGATCGTCATCCGACTGTCCATCGCCTTCCTCCGCTCTCGCGCCTATATCCTGCGCCGCCTGGCGGCGCGGCTGGGCAAGCACGGGAAACTCATCGTCATCACGCCGCTCGCGGAACACACTCCCGAGAAGAGGCGCCACATCGCGCTCGACGAGGATGAACTCGCCGCGCTTACCGACGGGTTCAACGAGACCGAGCGCTTTGACGCGGAGGGCCTGGCGGTCCTGGTTCTGCGCGGCCGCGGCGGGTCGTTCAGCGCGGAGGAGAAGTCACGGCTCGATCCGCAGGCCGTATTCGGCGCCGCAATGGTCGTCACCGATCCGTTCGGACGGGTCCTACTGGGCCGCTCGACTCGGGGAATGTGGGAGCTGCCGGGCGGCCGGATCGAGGCAGGCGAAGCCGCCGAAACCGCTGCCGTGCGGGAGCTGTCGGAAGAGAGCGGGCTGACGGCGCGCACGGAGGACGCGCATGTCGTCACAGTGCTCCACGACGACTGGCTGGATGTGCGCCGCATCACCGCGGTGGTCCGCATCACCGGTTGGGAGGGCGAACTTGGCCTGCCGGAACCGCACCGCTTCGTGCGCTGGGAGTGGCACGACCTGAACGCCCTGGACACCCTCGGGAAGATCTTCGCGCCCAGCGCCCAGGCGCTCACCGCGGTGTGGCCCGGGGTGCTGCCGGGGCTGCCATCTATCCACTCCTACCTGTGCGCCACCGTGGTCCCGCCGGTGCCCGGTGAGCCGGCCGAAGCCGGCCGGTATCGCCAGCAGATGACGGAGACGGTCGTCGCTGGCGGCTGGGCCCCATCCCAGCCGGTCCGGAATGCGCTGCAGACCGTGCCCCGCCACCGGTTCGTCCCGGAGGTTAACCTCGCGACCGCGTACGACGGCGGCGACCGGGCTGTCATCACCCGGCGCGACGAGGCCGGAACCGCGATCAGTTCGGTGTCCGCGGCCTGGCTGCAGGCCGACATGATCGAGCAACTCCGGCTGCAGCCGGGAATGAACGTCCTCGAAGTCGGGTCGGGCGGTTACAACGCCGAGCTCCTCGCCCACGTCCTCGGACCGCGCGGTCGCGTGGTGACCGTGGACGTCGATCCGTACGTCGTGCACCGAACCCAGCGACTGTGCGCAGAGGCAGGCAGCGGCCAGGTGACCGCTGTCCTGGGCGACGGCAGCCGCGGCGCGCCCGGCCACGTGCCGGCCGGGGGGTTCGACGGCGTGATGATCACGCACAACGCGTTCGACATTGCTCCAGCCTGGCGGGAGCAACTCGCCGAAGGGGCGCGGCTGGTCGTGCCGCTAGAGATGGGCGGTTACACCCGCTCCCTCACCCTCGTCCGGGACGGCGACGTACTGCGCACCGAACACTGGACGTACTGCGGGTTCGTACGGGACCGCGGCGCAGCAGCCCGCACCGCCCCCGCCGTCGCACTGGCCGACGGCGAAGTCACCGTGCGGTGGGAAGACGGTGTTCCCGGCGACACCACCGGTCTCGAGGAAGCATTGCGCGGGCCACAGCACGAGCTCACCGCCGGCCTCGTCGTCCGAGGCACCTTCAACTTCGAGACCTTGCAGGTCTACGCCGCGACCACCCTGCCCGGATTCTGCCGTCTGACCGCCCCGGAAGGATCTACCCTCGTAGCGCAGCAGGACGCGGCCGCGATGCTGGCGGACGGCTCCCTCGCCTACCTGGCTTATCGCATGATCAAGGACGCGCCGGATCCAGCCGACCGCCTCACCGAGTTTTTCATTCACGCCTACGGGCCGGCCGCCGGAGAGCTGGCGGAGCGGTTCGCCGACTGCGTGCGTACCTGGGACCGGAAGGTGCGTGAGAGCGGCTACCCGCCGATGACGGTCCACCCGGCTGGAACCCCTGACGAGCAGCTGCCGCCCGGTGACGTGCTCGATAAGCCCTTCGCGAGGCTCGTCTTCCAGTGGCCGGGCCGCGTTCCCGACGGCACGCAGGACCTGCTCGCGGCGGGCGGACGGCGTACCTGACTCCGACGAGTCGATCCCTGCGGAATCCGAGCCCCCAGAGGCCGCCGCGGGCCGGCGGGCCGCCGACCTCGTTCTCACTGCGCGCCCACCCTTCGTTCACCACCTGACCGGGGAGGCGGCGAGTCTCCGGGGCCCGGCCGTCGCCTCAGCTGGCGCCGGAGTTCTGGCCGGCCGTGCACGACAGCGGATCAGCAGTCCGGGGATCACGGACCCATGCCGTGGCGCCGCTCGGTCGGATCTCTCGGAGGGAATCAAAGGGATGGCTTCTGGCTCAGCCCATCACTCATGCGTGCGGCCCGACTGGCGGTAGTCGCGGAGGACCTGTGCCAGGTTGAATCCCGGGGATTCCAGGGCGTCCTTCATCTTCTGGTATGCCCGGTCGGAATACCCGTGGATGGTGGTCGATTGTTGCCGCCAAGCATGGTGATAGTCGTCGTCGACCTCATCATCAATGTCGCAGTGCCATCGAAGGGCCTTGAGCCTTTCCCACTGCTGGCGCAAGCCCAGTTTTTTAGCGAGGTCAGTTCGGCTCATGTGATATTTCGCCGAGAGATCGACCTTCTGGATTCCGAACGCACCCACCCCTTCCGTCACGTAGTGCACAGGGGCGCCCTTGCCGGTGCGCGAGAAGTGAAGTGTCAGAGAGAGTCCCTCACCATCGACGTTCGTATCCAGGGGAGCCAGAGCCGGGAAGACAGCGGACCGCGGGGAACCAGCCTTGATCTGACGCGCAGCCTGAGCGACGTCGCGTTCGCTGATCACGGTCTCCTCGGTCGTGTGGGCTTCGAGCGCTAGAAGTGTCCTGATCCGCGCCCCCGCTTCGGCCCGCCCCCGTCGGCGAGGCGCAAGGAGCCTCTGGACTTGTGTGAACTCTTCGTCGATCAGCAGTTGGATGTCGCGTGGCGGCTCAGTGGAGACCGGCAGGATCCGAGCAGGAAG
Organism: Streptomyces sp. PH10-H1; assembly: GCF_030063355.1. Lineage (GTDB taxonomy): Bacteria > Actinomycetota > Actinomycetes > Streptomycetales > Streptomycetaceae > Actinacidiphila. Next base: position 44,599 of record NZ_JASISZ010000049.1, on the reverse strand, counting down.
ACGATCAGCCAGCTGTTCCCCGAAGAAGCGTTGCAGGATGTCGTCGAAGATCGTGACGGCTGCCCGCATGTGGCTGTAGAGGATGGCCTCAGAAACGATCCCGTGCCAGTGCTGCTCGACGTCGCGCAGGGCGTCGATGGCTCGGAGCGTGCCAGCGTCTTCCTCGCTGAGAGGGACGTGCTCGCGGCCGAGCTTGACGCACTTCTCGTATCCGATGCTCGTCCGACTCTTCGGGTCGAAGACGTTGATTGATTTGACCCGGAGCGCCTTCTGCGTCAGCACGGCTTTGAGGAGCATCTCGAAGGCATGCTGGGTTGTGAGCAGGACCTCGGTGGCTCGCCCGTCGTCTTCCCTCAAGGTATTGAAGGCTGTGACTGCGCGCCGAAGTGAGCATTCTGCCTTGGCCTTGAGGATCTTCGTTTCAGCTCTCAGCCTCATGAGACCACCTCCTCCCATCGTGCGGAGTGGCGACGGCCGGAGCCCCTTGCGCCGCCTGTCGGCGGGGAAAAACCTCTGATTCCAAGGTAACCGTTCCCGCGCAGCCCTCTCGCGCCGTGCGCGGATGGGATCCGCGCGCGGCGCGAGAAGGCTGGCTGGTCAGAGGCGGCTGAGGCGCTCGATAGGCCCATCCGGTTTCGCGTCAGCGGGCAGCGCTGAGGGTGTGGTCGGTCTCGTCAGCCAGGCTGAGACGAAGCGAGGAGCGGCGGTGGGGCTGGTCCTGGAGCAACCGCGGGTCGGGCTCGCCCGGCGCACTGGCGCCTAGCCGGCCCCCGGATGCTGCTGCACGAGCACCCGTGCTGCCCCTTGCGTCCCTTCTGCCGGAGTGGGCGAGGCCCGGGACCGTGCGGCTTTCCGTGCCTGCGCGGTTGCCTCGCCGGCGTCTGGTTCAGGGGCGGCCGAGGTGTAGGTTCCGCGATTCCGTGAGCATTTCCGCGTGATCATGGGCACCGTTTGGACATTTCCGCGTGATCATGGACAGCGGTAACGTTCAGTAGTTGTCAGTTGTCGACTGTTAACGATCTTCCGGTTTGGGCGGTGCGTCCACTTCGCACCGTTCCAGTATGGCCGAACAGCGCCCGAGAAAGAGCCGGAGCAAGCACAACACCCCTACGGCGTCGATTCGTTACACCGACGGGTCGACTCGCGAAGTCCCCTTCAACCTGCTGCGCTTGAGGGACTTCGACGAGTCGGACCCGTGGCGCCGAGTCCGTTCGGTACACGGCATGGCGCACTACTCGGGCGACTACGCCTCGGCGACGACGGGCGGCCAGGTCGTCTACGAGAGCCGACTTGAGTTGGCCCGCCTGCTGCTCGCTGACTTCGACCCGCCGGTGTGCGGCATCTACGCCCAGCCCTTGCGCATGGTGGCGCGGATCGACGGCAAGGTCCGCAGCCACGTTCCGGACTTCCTCGCTCCCTGAAAGCGGCCACCCGGTACTCGGGGGTGGGGGCAAACCTGCTCTGTGGATCTCCCCACCATCGTGTGATCTTGCTCGGTGTGTCGGGATGACGTGATCTTGTCCGGGAGAGCCTGCGTGCACACTGTTCGGCCTGTTCGGGGGCCTGATTGCTCACGCGGCATGAGGCCACTGCGTGACCCAGACGCGGCCGATGAGTAGAGCGGGAGGAAGGAGATAGCTGCCGACCACGGCCGTTGTCTGGCGGCACACGGCCGCCGGACAAGGTCGCCCACCGCCGAAATCAGACGCCTTCGCGCAGGTACAGGTCGCGCAGCAGGCCGACCTCGCCGCCGTGATGCGCGACCTCGACCAGAGCGTGCAGCGCGAGCTTCAGATAGGTCTCATCGGCCCAACCGCCGGGGCCCATGCCTATCGGCGCCAACAGGCGCTTGTCGCCGAGGGCTGCGATACGGGAGATGAAGTGCTCCCAGTCCTCGGCGAGCGCCTGGACGCCCTCTTTCGCGGTGCCCGGCCACTCGTGGCGGTCGCCGAACTCGGGGACGTCCTCGAAGAAGTGGATCACATAGCCGCGCAGACAGAGGCTGCCGATGTGCCAGATGCGCCAGGCGATCGTCGTGAGGGGGTCCGGCGCCTCCGGACTCGATTCCGGAAATAGCGTGGCGACGCGGAAGACGCCATCGTCGCCGGGGCGGATGCTGATGCAGTCGCTGACCGGCTCCCAGTGGTACTCGGCGTCGGTCAGGTCCTCCAGGCGCTCGAACAGCCGGGATCGCGCGCGTTCGAAGATCGCGAGAATGTCGCGGGTCACGGGGTCGGGCACGATCATGTCAGCCATGTCAGCTCCAGGGCTCGCTGGTTTCGGGTCGTCGGGATGATCAGGATCGACGGGTCGGCCGGCTCGGTCACGTGCCGCCGCCTCGGCGTATGTCGCCGGGTGCGAGCAGGCTGGTGAGTTCGGCGATGGCTTGAAGTAGCGACGCAGGCAAAACTCATAACGCCCCACCCACCGAAGCCCGCCCCCGATCGCCAGCGATCCTAAGCGACACCACTAACAGCCTCTGGAGCACCTACCAGATCCCGCTCTTCGCTCCCCACCCTCCCCACACCCTTCAAGATCCAACAAAACGGAGGGAAGAGCACCCCTGGGGAAAATCACAGATCCTCATCAGTCCCAAACGGCACCAATGGAGAGCTCATCCACAACGCACCACCCATGCCGCTTCCGCGCCCCACCAGGCAGGGCGAAGACGGCAGGAGTCACGCAGGGCTACCACCGAAGGCAGCCCGCTGGGACGTTCTGCTCATGATCGGCCCCTACGAGCAGTGCTCACCCCGTGCGGAAAACGCCATCGCCGCAGGAGCCAGCGCTCACGAAGATGCGGTCCCTACAGCCGGTGTAGGTTCCGCAGTTTCGCGAGCACTTCCGCGTGATCATGAGCACCATTCGAGCATTTCCGCGTGATCATGGGCAGCGGTGACGTCCAGTAGTTGTCAATTGTCGGCTTTACCGATCTTTCGGTTTGGATGGTGCGCCTTCTTCGCACCCTTCCAGTATGGCCACGCAGGGCCCAAGAAGGGGCCGGAGTAAGCGCACCGCCCCGACGGCGTCGATTCGGTACGTCGACGGGTCGACTCGCGAAGTCCCCTTCAACCTGCTGCGGTTGAGGGACCTCGACGAGTCGGATCCGTGGCGCCGGGTTCGTTCGGTCCACGGGATGGCGCACTACTCGGGCGACTACGCCTCGGCGACGACGGGCGGCCAGGTCGTCTACGAGAGCCGACTGGAGTTGGCCCGCCTGCTGCTCGCCGACTTCGACCCGTCGGTGCGCGGCATCTACGCACAGCCCTTGCGCATGGTGGCGCGGATCGACGGCAAGGTCCGCAGCCACGTTCCGGACTTCCTTCTGCTGATGAGTTCGGGGACGGTGCGCGTCGTCAACGTCAAGCCAACCTCGCGCCTCAAGGACCCCAAGGTCGCGCAGGCGCTGGCCTGGCCGAGGCATCTCATCGAGCGCCATGGCTGGGAGTACGAGATCTGGTCGGGCGCCGAGCCCACCCTGCTGGAGAACGTCCGGTTCCTGGCCGCCTATCGCCACCCCGGTGTCGTGCCCGTCGACGAAGTCGAACGGGCCTGGCAGGAGGTCGTCGACGGTGAGGAGTTGGGGCTCGCCGAGCGACGGCTGGCCGGAGACCGCGAGCCCGAAGAGGCCCGCCCGGCGCTGATGGCGCTGTTGTGGGCGGGGAGGCTGGCCACGGATCTCGCGGCCCGACCGCTGTCAGGGGAATGCATTCTGCGGAGGCGTGGATGAGCCAGTGGACGACGATGCTGCGGACGGGGCTGCCGATCGCCTTCGACGGTGAGCAGTTCACCGTCGCGGAGATCGAAGGACGGCGCATTCTCCTGCGCCAGTCCGCGGTGGCCGGGCCGCCGAAGCTGCGGCAGGTCGACATCTCCGTCCTGCTCGCCCATCCCAGTACCGAGATCCTGGAGCCGATCCCGGAAGAGGCGACGGCATCGGCGGCCCTGCTGAGCGGCTTGGCCGACGAGGAAGACGCCGAGCTGACCCTGAAGGTCCAGCACCTCCAAGAGATCCTGACCGGATACCGGCTCGGCGACGCTTCGTTGGCCCTGGAAGGAGAGCCGCGCGGGGACTTCACGCCGGGCAAGCCGCTGCTGCACCGCTATGCCGTCAAGGCCGCCGAGCTCGGCGTTGGGGTCAGCACGATCCGCCGGTGGACCGCGGCGTTCAAGAAGGCCGGCCCGGCCGGGCTTGTGATCGACCGCCCCGTACGCAGCGTGGTGGAGCGGGCAGACCCCCGCTGGGTGGAGATGGCCGAGGAAGTCTTGAAGGCGCACGTCAAGGCGAGCCGTCCGGTGCGCGGGCTGGTCCTCACCGAGATCGAGGAGCGGCTGGTCAAGGAGCATGGGAAGGGCACGGTGCCGCTACCGGCGAGCACGATGGGCTACGAACTGCTGCGGCAACTGGCCAAAGGGACCAACGCGTTCGAGGGCAGCACCAAGGGCAAACGGTCGATCGCGGACGCCCCGCAGGGCACGTACGGCCGCCTGCGCGCCACCCGGCCCGGCGAGTATGTCGTCCTGGACACCAACAGTCTGGACGTCTTCGCGATGGAGCCGCTGACCTGCCGGTGGGTACGGTGCGAGCTCACGGTCGCCATGGACCTCTACAGCAGGTGCATCGTGGGCCTGCGGCTGACTCCGGTTTCGACGAAGTCCGTGGATGTCGCCGGGGTGCTGTACGAGACGGTCCGTCCGCGCGAAGCCCGCACCGGCAGCGGGGAGCCACTGCCGTATGCCGGGGTGCCGTCCACCGTGGTGGTCGACGCGGAGAAGCTCGTGGACCGGGATGGTCAGCCGCTGCTGCCGACGGTCGCCACCGAAACGATCATCTTCGACCACGGCAAGGTCTACCTGTCGAACCACATCAAGAGCGTCTGCGCGAAGCTGCGGATCTCCCTGCAGCCCGCCCGTCCCAAGACCCCGACCGACAAGCCAGTCGAGCGCTGGTTCCGGACCCTGAACCAGGGCCTGTTGGCCGCGCTGCCCGGCTACAAGGGCTCCGACGTGCACAGCCGCGGCGAGAAGGTCGAGGACGATGCATTCTTCTTCCTCGACGAGCTCGAAGCGGTCATCCGGGATTGGATCACCAACGTGTATCACCGGCGCCGCCACCGCGGGCTGTGCATCCCAGAGGTGCCGGGGCTGAAGCTCAGCCCGCTGGAGATGTTCGAGCACGGCGTCACACGCGCCGGCCCGCTGCGGATTCCTCTCCGGCCGCACCTCGCCCTCGAATTCCTCGAAGAGTTCCGCGTCCCGATCCACCACTACGGCGTGGACATCGACGGCCTGCGCTACAACGGGGACGGGCTCGACGGCCACCGCAACCAGCCCAGCCCCTACCGGGGCGTGGACGCGGGGAAGTGGCCGATCGCCATCGACTCCGGCGACATCACCAAGGCGTACTTCCAGGACCCGCAGACGCGGGACTGGCACGTCCTGAACTGGGAGCATGCCGCTGCTCTGGGTATGCCGGTGAGCCGTGAGGCGCTGGGGTATGCCCGTCGGCTCGCCAGGCAGAAGGACCGGTTCCCTGACACTAAGCGCACACTGGTCGAGCTGCTGGAGCGCTGGGGTGCTGGGCTGACGCGGGATCGCACTGAGCGCCGCATGGCGGTGCGGCTGTCCCAGGAGCGACTGCGCATGGTCGGCGACGACGAGGCGCCCACCGGCACCGACCTCGTCGCCTCCCTCCCGTCCCTGCGGAAGGTGGCAGCCGCCGGCGGGCCCGGGGCCGATCAGAATGATTCGGAGGGCCCGGACCTGCGGATCATCGATGGCGTGGACGAGGTGCCGGGCGGGGACGATGACGAGGACGATGAGCTGGAAGCCGTCTTCCCGGGCGAGGCGAACGGCGCCGCGATCGAAGGGGACGACTACTACGCCGACGTCTGGGAGAGCCGTTGAGCACGGCGGGCGGTGCCGCGGACGCCGAGCCGTTCGAAGGCGACGACCGCCAGTACAGTCCGACCCGGTTGCCTGGCTGGTTGCAGGAGGTCTACGGACCCGACCGGATCCGGCCCGAGCAACTGAGCCGGGCCCAGCTCGCCGACCTTTCGCCGCGGGCGCTCTTGGTGCACAACGACAACCGGGAGGTCTGGCACGCCAACATCGGTCCCATCGACACCCCGCAACTGCTCGCGCTCCACGCTGACTTGCGCGAGATCGTGGAGTCGAACCGGCAGGACGGCAACAAGACGAAGCCGGCCGCCTTGGTGGACGCCCACCCGGGGCTCGGCAAGAGCACGGCGGTGCGCGCGTACGGCTGCGACCTGTTCCAACGGCAGGTCAACCTCCGTGGGGACACGACCCCGGCCGGTGCCCGCCGGGTGCCGGTCATCTACATCGCGCTGAGCGGCAACACGCAGATCCGCGGCCTGAATGCGGCGATCTGTCGGTTCTACGGGCTGCCCGTTAAGGGGGACGCGGACACGCTGGCCGAGCGGGCCGTGGACGCGGTCTTGTCGATGAAGACCGTCGCCATGATCATCGACGACATCCACTTCCTGGCCGGCTCGAAGTCGAACTCGGTCCGCATGGCCAACCAGCTCAAGTACCTCTCCAACGTCTTCCCCGTCACCCTGATCTACGTGGGCGTCGGCGTCCAGGAGCGCGGGATCCTCCATGAGGGCTTCTCGCCGAGGGAGAGCCCGCTCGCCCAGTTCGGGCGCCGCACCACGGCGCTGACGCTGCCGCCTTTCCAGGTTGATGACGACCAGGGCCGCGTGCAGTGGCACCAGCTGCTCAAGACGATCGAGCAGAAACTCGTCCTGGCCGAGAAGTACCCCGGCATGCTCGCCGAGGACCTCTCGGATTACCTCTTCGCCCGCTCCACCGGGCACTTCGCGTCCCTGATGTCGCTCATCAACCGTGGCTGCCTGCGCGCGATCCGCGACGGCCACGAGCGTCTGGACGAGGAGCTGATGAACCAGGTGAAGAACGACGCCGCGGCCGAGGCGGCCCGCAAGGAACTGGAGGCCGGTATCAAGGCCGGCCTCATGACCACTCGGCCCGCGCTGGATCCACGGCGGCAGAGGAACTCGGCATGACGGGCTGGACCGATGAGCGCATCCCCATCGCGGTGGCGCCGGCCCCCGGGGAGGCTCTGGATAGCTGGCTGGAGCGGTACGCCTACCGGCTCAAGATCAACACCTTGGACTTCGTCGACTATCTCGGCCTGCCCCACTCGTCCGCGCGCACGATGGTCCGCCGCCTGACCGAGGAAGAACGCGAGGTGCTCCAGCGCCGCACCGGGATCGGGGCCGAGCAGCTGACCGCTATGACCCTGGAGCCGTACGACGGCTCCCTCGTGCGCATCGACCCGTCGCGGCGCCTGCGGTGTCCGCCCGCTTGGCGGCACTACGGCAACACGTCCCGGTACTGCCCGGCCTGCTTGGAGGAGGACCAGGCCCAGTGGCAGGTGCGGTGGCGCCTCGGCTGGGCTTTCGCCTGCACCCGGCACGAACTGCTGCTGCTCGACCACTGCCCCCAGTGCGGGAACACCCCGCCCGTGGCCAGCCTCGGGCGGCACCGCATCGTGCCCCGGCCAGAAACCTGCCGGTCCTGGATCATCCAACGGGGACCACACGTCCGCTGCGACTTTCCCCTCGCTCAGGCGCCGGCGGTCCGGCTGCCCAAAAACGGGCTGGTCCTCACGGCTCAGCACGCGGTCGACGCCTCCGTTCTCGCCGACCACCACGGCTCCTCGGCACGACAGCGCGGCGGCGAACTGTCGTTCCTCGGCCGCCGGGCCCTGCGCGGCATCCACACACGACTCGAGACAGCGCCGTCGGTCGTCCGCAAGGTTCTCGACGAATGCGGTGGTGCCGCGCCCCAGGTCGCTGCCAAGCAGGAAGTGCACGACGCGCACAACATTGCCGTCGGCACTGCTCTGGCCGTCATCGCCACGGACCTTCCACATCCCAGCAGCGACGAGCTGTTCACCTGGCTACAGCGCGGCTCAGGGCGGCCTATCAACGTTCCCCGGGACCACCCCACCTCGGAGCTGTGGAACTGGAAGCCGGCCGGAACACGGGTGATCTCGCGGATCCTCAAAGCCTCAGACGGACAGCTCACCCTCAAGGCCCGGCTGCGCTATGCAACGGCGACCTCCGATGCCGCGGCTCCCACGCTCAGCGAAGAAGAGATACGCCTGCGGGCAGCGAAACTTCCCGGGATGCTCTGGCCGTCGTGGACACTGCGGCTACTGCCGGCCAAGGCCCCCCACCAGCCGCGGATCGGCGGCATCCGTCGCGCGTGCGTGAACCTGATGCTGATCCCTGGAGGCCCGATCGGCCACCGGCAGGCCGCTCGCCTCATGGGCAACAACCACTTCCGCAGCCAACAAGAGGCGCTCCTCGCCTTCGTGGACGCCGACCACATCGCCGGCACCCTGGCGCACTTCGCACGCGTCGTCGACACGCATACCGTTCCGATCGACTACGCCCGCCGACGGACTCTGTTCGCCGACGAGACCGAGCTGGCCCTCGACGAGACCAGGCACCGCGAGATCTGCCGCAGCTTCGGCAGCCGCCAATTCACACCGGTGCATCAGGAGCGGGCCCGCTGGCAGCTGCGCCGCCTGCTTCTGGGGGCCGAGCCCTACCAAGGGAACCACGCGCCCGCGTGGGCTCACCGCTTCGCCTACCGGATGCATCCCGATCTCCGTGCTTTCCTCACCGATCAGGCCGGTGCCGTCCTCGCCGCACACGGCATCGCCGAACCGGTGTCCTGGGAGCCGCCCGACGACTGGCTCGACGGCAATGTGTTGCCCGTCGCCCCGCACGGCATCACCACGGACCGGCTGGCCGCGCTCCTGGCGCCGGGACCGGCCGCCAAGGACGTGGCCACAGAACTCGGCCTGACTGTGCACCAACTGCGTCTGCTACTGGAGAGTCGTGGGGTCGGCGCTCCCAAACCGCCCCGCCCGCGGGGGCCGGGGCACCCGGCCCCTCGGAAAGGTGACCTTGCACCCAGTCGTCTGCGCCACCTCTACGAAGACCAAGGTCTGCAACAGAAGGACATTGCTGAGCTCGCCGGATGCAGCCCCGGTACCGTCCGCTATTCCTTGAGAGAGGCCGGGGTCCCGCTGCGGCCGCGCCGCGCTGCCGGTGAGCTCGCACGATTCGTCTCCCGCACCTGGTTAAGGACCGAATATCACATCAAGGGACGCACGGCCGCGGAGATCGGACGGGAGCTCAACACCGGTGGCAAGAGCGTCGCCGACCTCCTCGACGCGTGGGGGATCCCTCGGCACCCTCCAGGGCACGTCGCCCTGCGCACCTACCCCAATCCTTTCTCTGGCCTGCCGGTGACGCTCTCAGCGGCCATGCACCGCATCAGCATCCGCCAGAACAGTCTGACCGCCCTGCGAAGCGCGGTGCTGGTGCCGGGATACCCAACGCGCCGCTCGGCAGCTCTCACCCTCAGCGTCCCCAGAACGACGTTCAACGCGCACCTTCGCCTGGTGGAGGACGCCGCAGGGTTCGCCGTGTTCAATCGCCGCAAGCGTCCCGTCAGGATGACGCCACGCGGCCAACCCCTCATCAGGGAGGCACAGCGCCTGATCGCCCTGCTGGACGAGGCACGCAAGCCATTCCAGGAGGGGTGACCCGGCTGGCCGGTCCGCAAGTCCTCGGTGACCGCGTCCGTCTCGGGCCTCACCGGCGTCTCGCGCACCGGCCGGGACCGCATCGTCGATGCCGACCGTGAGCAGCAGCCGGTCGTCGTGCACCTTGCCCATTCTTTCCGGAGTCCTCGCCGCACCGGCAACCGCCGCATCCGCGCTCGCCTCGTTCGCCGGCGATGTCCTCGCCGCGCCCCTCGGCGGCTACCCCCGTTTCGTCGGCCTGCTGGCACTCGCCTCCGGGCTCGCAACCCTGACCGCGCTCGGCACGGCACACCCCCACGTAAAGGACCGGTAGCCGCCGTCAACGAAGCACTCGCGCGGCCCGCTTCGGAAGCGACGCGTGCTGTGCCTGGAAAGTCCGACTTACGGGGCGGGCCCTACTCGGCGACGATGGCCTGGGGCAACTCGGCCAGACTGTCGCGGACTCCGAGCCGCAGGTGCTCCACGTGGTACAGCGCCTGGTCGAGGAGTTCGGCGACGTGGTTGTCGTAGAGGGCGTAGATGATCGAGCGGCCGTGGCGTTCGCCGGTGACCAGGCCGAGGTTGCGCAGCAGGCGCAACTGGTGGGAGCAGGCGGAGGCTTCCATGTCGACGGCTTCGGCGAGGTCACCGACCGCACAGGGGCCTTCTTGGAGGCGGGCGAGAATCCGCAGCCGGGACGGGGTGGCCAGGGCCTGGAGGGTCGCGGCGACGTCAGTAGTCCCCACAGCGTCGAGGCGCTCGCGGGTGGTGGCGGTGCCCTTGTCGTCCATTCCGTGACCCATAGCGCTCATCCTACCTGGCACACCTGAAGACCTGTTCATATATTCCTGTACGGTGGATGTGTTGCCGTCCTCTGACCGTGAAGGGTTGTTTTGTCATGCCTTCCGCTCTCCTCCAGCGTCCCGAACGGGCGATTTCCGCTGCTCCGGCGGCGGTGCCGCGCCGTCGTACGCGGGTGTTCGCTCTGGCCGAGGCCCGTTGGGCCGGGGCCGCGCTGGTGCTGTTCCTGGTCGCGCTGCCGCTGCAGCTGACGGGCGCCCCGGCCTGGGCGTGGGGCCCGCTGTACGCGCTCGCCTATGTCACCGGTGGCTGGGAGCCGGCCTGGGCAGGGCTCCAGGCCCTGCGCGAGGCGACGTTGGATGTGGACCTGCTGATGATCGTGGCAGCGATCGGTGCGGCGTCGATGGGGCAGGTGATGGACGGTGCGCTGCTGATCGTCATCTTCGCGACCTCCGGCGCCTTGGAGGCGCTGGCCACCGCCCGCACCCAGGACGCGGTCCGCGGTCTGCTCGACCTCGCCCCCAGCACGGCCACCCGGCTGGCTGACGACGGGAGCGAGGAGACGGTCGCCACCGCAGACCTCGCCGTCGGCGACACCGTTCTCATCCGCCCCGGCGAGCGGGTCGGAGCCGACGGCCGAGTGCTGGAGGGGGCCAGCGACGTCGACCAGGCCACCATCACCGGTGAGCCGCTGCCAGTGGCGAAGGGGACCGGGGATGAAGTCTTCGCCGGAACCCTGAACGGCACCGGCGCCCTGCGGGTGAAAGTCGAGCGGGACGCCTCCGACTCCGTGATCGCCCGCATCGTCGCCATGGTCGAGGAAGCCTCCGAGACCAAGGCGTCGACCCAGCTGTTCATCGAGAAGGTCGAGCAGCGCTACAGCCTCGGCATGGTCTTCGCGACGTTGGCGGTCTTCTTGGTGCCGATGGGCTTCGGCGCCGACCTCACCGCCTCGCTGCTGCGGGCGATGACCTTCATGATCGTCGCTTCGCCGTGCGCTGTGGTGCTGGCCACCATGCCGCCGCTGCTTTCCGCGATCGCTAACGCCGGACGCCACGGCGTCCTCGTCAAGTCCGCCGTCGTCATGGAGCGCCTCGGGCAGGTCGACGCGGTCGCCCTGGACAAGACCGGCACCCTGACCGAGGGCACCCCCCGAATTACCGACGTCCGTCCGCTGACCGGCTCCGGCCTGGATGAGGACACCCTCCTGGTGCTCGCGGCCGGCGCGGAGCATCCCAGCGAGCACCCGCTGGCCCGCGCCGTCGTCGACGCCGCCCGCACCCGCCACCTGGCCATCCCGGACGTGAAGGACTTCACCTCCGCCCCCGGCACTGGAGTCACCGCCACGATCGAGGGCCACACCATCGCGGTCGGCGCCCCCGCCCGACTCCTCAGCAGCACCGACGAGACTTTCACCGAGGCCGCGACGACCGCCGAGAGCCTGGAGGAAACGGGCCGCACGGCCGTCCTCGTCCAGCGTGACGGCGTACCTGTGGGGGTCCTGGGCATTGCCGACCGGCTGCGGCCCGACGCCGCCGCGACCGTCGCCGCCCTGGCCACGCTGACGGGCAGCGCGCCGATGCTGCTGACCGGCGACAACCCGCGCGCCGCCGCTCTGCTGGCCGAAGAGGTCGGCATCAGCGACGTCCGCGCCGGACTGCTGCCCCAGGACAAGGCCACCGCCGTCCAGGAGCAGGCGAAGGCCGGCGCCAAGGTGCTGGTCATCGGGGACGGCGTGAACGACGCGCCCGCGCTGGCCGCCGCCCATACCGGTATCGCCATGGGGCGGGCCGGGTCCGACCTCGCCCTGGAGACGGCCGATGCGGTCATCGTCCGCGACGAACTCGCCAGCGTTCCCACCGTTGTGGGCCTGTCCCGCGCCGCCCGGCGCCTGGTGGTGCAGAACCTGGTGATTGCCGCGATGTTCATCTCCGGCCTGGTCATCTGGGACCTCGCCGGGCACCTGCCGCTCCCGTTCGGTGTCCTGGGGCATGAGGGGTCGACCGTGATCGTCGGCCTCAACGGGCTGCGGCTGCTGCGGGACGCCGCCTGGAACCGGGCCGCCGCACCCACCCGGAGCCAGCAGTGAGCCGCCGCACCAAGAAAGCAGAGCCCGCTGCGGGGGCGGCCCGGCCCACGGTCACCGTCTGCCGTGGCTGCTGCTGCGGCACCGCAGTGAAGGTCCCGCGCTTGGACCACGAGGCGCAGTTGGCCGATCTGCGCACCATGCTGGCCGGGGTGGCGATGGTGCGCCGGACCGACTGCCTGGACGCGTGCGAGCGCGCCAACGTCATCGCCATCCAGCCCTCCACCGAAGGCCGAGCGGCCGGCGGACGGCCCGTCTGGCTCGGCCAGGTCAACGACCCCGGCGCCGCAGCCGACATCGCCGCCTGGGTCAAGAACGGCGGCCCCGGACTGGCGGAGGCGCCCGACATCCTCGACCTCTACACCTTCAACCCGTCGCGCCGCGTACGGCACGAACTCGAAGACTGATCAACCGACGCCCGGTCGTTTGCTGAACGCGAGTCACGACGGACGCGCAGAGTCGGTACGTGAACGGACATGGTCATCTTGGCCGTTGCGCCTCGCCGTGGCTGGCGGCGCAGCCCGCGCCTGACTCTTCACGCGCCGGCGGCGCGATTACGGCCGGAGCAGGGCGGTTGCGGTCATCGGGGCAGGCTCTGGGTGATCCGCCACAGGCGGCGCGGCAGGTCTCCCTCCTCGAAGGCGTGCACCTGCTCCAGTGTCCAGCCGACGGCGAGTGCGTCGACCAGGGCGCGATCGAAGAAGTGCACGGCGAAGCCGCCGTGCTCATAGATGTCGTCGCTGTGGGCGGTGCCGGCGCCGAAGTGGGCGTCGGCGGTGTGCCGGACGGTGTAGACGAAGGTGCCTCCTGGCCGCAGGACGCGGCGGACCTCGCCCACCAGGGCGTGGATCTCTTTGGTCGACAGGGCCATGCACAGCAGCATGTGCGCGAACACCGCGTCCACGGAGCCGTCTCGCAGCGGCAGCGGCTCGCGCACATCGTGCACGACGGTGGTCACCCGCTGGCCGACGCCCTGCACGCCGGCTGCCTCACGTAGCTGCTCCAGGCCGGTCGGGCTGAAGTCGGTCGCCTGCACGGTGAAACCTTCCCGGGCGAAGAACAGGGCATCACGGCCGTGCCCGGACCCGAGTTCCAGCACTTCCCTCGCCCCGGCCGCACGGAACACGGCGGCGGCATGGATCGCGGGGCTGGAAGGCTCCTCGCCATACATGCCGGGATGAGCGGCGTAGGTGTGCTGCCAGTGCCCCCGCTGCTCGTCCGCCAGCTCCTGGTCGCCGTCCGTCATCGCCCGCTCAGCTCCTCTTGCCCGCCCGGCTGTGCCGGGTACCGGCCCAGCCTAGACGCGGAAAACCAGCGATAAGACGGCCGGCTCACACCGGTCACCGGCGGCTGCCACTGAGGTGAACAGGCACGTGACCTCGGCGATGGCTCGGGACTCGGCTCGACGAAGGTGAATGTTCGCCGGCCAGCCCTTCGGCGGGTCGAACTCCACCAATTGTGACTTTGTGTGGTTAGCGAGATACGTTGGGTGCATGATCGGTGCGGCGTCGCTCTCCCCAGCGCATCGCCGCGCGCGGGACAGCGGCGTGCTCGTCGTCCTGATCTGGGTGGCATTCCACCTCCTTGGCTGCATGCACAGCCACGGCCCGGGATTCGAGGGCCAGCACTACCCGCTGAACGCGCCTCCCGCAGCTGCCGCTCCCGTCGCCGCATCCGGCGGCGAGGTCACGGTCTCCCTTCCGCAGCGGGCACCATGCTGCCCCGAGACGGGCGACCACGTGGTGGACCGGATCCGCAGCGACGCCCCGGCCCCGCCGGCACTCGGGGGCGCACGTCCGGCCGATACCCGGCCTGATGCGCCCGCCGCCGCACTGACTGGTGCCGGCACCGCGAGGGCTCCCGACCACAGCGCCGTCGGCGGACGCTGCACTCTCACGGCCCTGTGTGTGGCGCGGACCTGACCGGTCCCGCACAGCCGCCTTCCACCCCACCCTGTCCGGCACCGCCGGGCGGAGCCCGGGCGGCTGTGTGTCCGCGCCCTGATCCGCCGATGCCCCGAGCCTGCCGATGTCCGGCCGGGGCGAGGAGTCGTGACACCGTGATGGACACCCACGCATACGCCCCTGCCCCCGCCTGCGCCCGCCAGCCTTCCGATCTGGTCGGCCACACCCCCGTCCTGTGGATCGGCGAACCCCTCGCCAGTGCCGGCCGCGGATTCTGGGCGAAGCTCGAAGGCCACAACCCGGGCGGCATCAAGGACCGCCCCGGCCTGCACATGGTGGCCCGCGCCCGAACCCGCGGCGAACTGGCCGACGGCGCGCCAATCATCGAATCCTCCAGCGGCACCCTCGGGCTGGGCCTGGCCCTGGCCGGCATCACCTTCGGACACCCGGTGACCGTAGTCACCGACCCAGGTTTGGAGCCCGCGATCCGCCGGGCCCTGGCCGCCTATGGCGCCCGCATCGAAACCGTCACCGCCGCCCACCCGACCGGCGGCTGGCAGCAAGCACGGCGGGAGAAGGTGGCCGAGCTACTGGCCGCACAACCGGGCGCCTGGTGCCCCGACCAGTACAACAACCCCGACAACGCCGCCGCCTACGCACCGCTGGCCGCCGAGCTCATCGCCCAACTCGGCCGCATCAACGTCCTGGTCGCCTCCGTCGGCACCGGCGGCCACTCGGCGGGCATCTCCACCGCACTGCGCCGGACATTCCCCGACCTGACGCTGATCGGCGTGGACGCAACCGGATCGACGATCTTCGGGCAGCCCGCCGGACAGCGGCTGATGCGCGGCCTGGGCTCCAGCATCCACCCCGGCAACGTCGCCTACGAGGCGTTCACCGAGGTCCATTGGATCGCCCCCGCCGAAGCCGTGTCGGCCTGCCGCGCACTGGCGCGCCATCACTACGCCTCGGGCGGCTGGAGCGTGGGCGCGGTCGCGCGGGTCGCCGGGTGGGCCGCCCGCACCTACCCCGCCGGAACGAGGATCGCCGCGATCTTCCCCGACGGGCCCCACCGCTACCTCGACACGATCTACAACGACGCCTGGTGCCACCGTCACCACCTCCTCGACACCCCGGTACCGCTGCCCGAGGAGCCCGACGAGATCACCGACCCGTGCGAGCAGACAGTCACGTCCTGGACGCGCTGCACCTCGGTCACCGACCCGGCTCCCGCCGCGGTCCGTACCGTGCTGGCCGGTGCCCGGTGAGGCGCCTGCGCGCCCAAGTGCGCTCCTTCGACCCCAGCCTGCAACTGCTGATGGCCAACCAGTTCGGCATCAACCTCGGCTTCTACATGCTCATGCCCTACCTCGCCGACCACCTCGCCCACGGCCTCGGCCTCGCCGTCTGGGCGGTCGGCCTGGTACTGGGCGTACGCAACCTGTCCCAGCAGGGCATGTTCTGGCTCGGCGGGACCCTGGCCGACCGGATCGGCTACAAGCCGATGATCCTGGCCGGCTGCGGCCTGCGGACGGCCGCGTTCGTACTGCTGGCCGTCGCCGACACGCTGCCCGCCCTCATCATCGCCTCGGCTGCCACCGGGTTCGCCGGCGCACTGTTCAACCCGGCGGTCCGCGCCTACATCGCCGACGGCGCCGGCGAGCGCCGGGTCGAGGCATTCTCCTGCTTCAACGTCTTCTACCAGGCAGGCATCCTGCTCGGCCCCCTCGCCGGACTCGCCCTGCTCACCTTCGACTTCCGCCTCGTCTGCACGGTCTCGGCAGCCGTCTTCGGGGTGCTGGCCATCGTCCAGGCCCGCGCCCTGCCCGCCCGGCGCCCGGCACCGGACCCGCAGGCCGCGAACGGGTGGCGGGGAATCGCCGCGGACTGGCGGGCGATTGTCCGCAACCGGCCCTTCGTGCTGTTCTCCGCCGCGATGGCCGGCTCCTACCTGTTGGCCTTCCAGACCTACCTCGCCCTGCCCCTGCAAGCACGCGTCCTGGTGGGTGATTCCAGCGGCACCGCGATGGGCGTCGTCTTCTCCGTCTCCGCCCTGGTCGCCGTCGCCGGACAGCTCCGGCTCACCGACTGGGCCAGGAAACGCCTGGATGCGCCGAAGGCCATCGCGATCGGCCTGGCAGTGATGGGAGCGGCGTTCCTGCCCATGCTGCCCGGCCCCCACCACGCCGCCCACGGCCTGGGCGCGGTCCTTGGCCTCGCCGGCCTGGTGGCCTGCGCGGCACTGCTGGCCGCCGGCTCCGCGCTGCTGTACCCGTTCGAGATGGACACCCTGGTCCGCCTGTCGGGCGAGCGTCTGGTGGCCACCTACTACGGCGCCTACAGCACCGTGGCCGGTATCGCCGTCGCCGCAGGGAATCTCGCGGTGGGGGCTCTGTTCGACCTCGCCGCCCGCGCCCACGTTCCGTGGCTTCCGTGGGCGGCACTTACCGCACTCGGGCTCGGCTGCGCCACCGCCCTGACCGGCCTGCGCCGCGCCGGACACCTCCACCCCGCTCCGGCCGCAGCACCAGCCCCGGCCTGAGAAACACGTCGCCAGGCGCGCACGTCACGCATGGGGTGCGCGCCCGGTCAGCCGGTGGTCGGCCACATCGAGCACTTCCATGATGAGACGCCGCAGGTGTCCGTCGGCCAGCGCGTAGATCACCCGGCGGCCCTCTTTGCGGGTGGCCACCAGGCCCGACATCCTGAGCCGGGCCAGATGCTGGCTCACCGCCGGTCGTGCCGCGTCCACCGCCTCCGACAGCGATGTGACGTCCGCCTCCTCTGCCGCTAGGGCGTGCAGGAGCGCAAGCCGGGTGCGGTCGGCCAAAAGGCCCAGGATCTCGGCCGCAACCCGGAAGTGCTCACCGCCCGGCTCTTGCGGGTGCGAACCCTGCGCAGGTGATAGATGCATGCGTGCGTTCATACGCACATAATAGGCAGGTGGGACTCTCGTCCATTTTCTTGGCCTTCTGTTGAGAGCGAGCACCCGGTGAGCCAGCAGTACCACCACGGTCACGACAAGCCGGGAACCGGCCACGAGCACGGGTCGGGGCACGGCCACGGAGCGGATGCCGGACGCGGCCATGAGCAGGATCATGACCACGGTCACGACCACGGGGGCGGCGCTTCGCGGTGGTCGCGGATCCGGCACCAGATCTCGCACCTGCTCACCCCGCACAGCCATGAGGCGATGGACAAGGTCGACTCGGTGATGGAGACCTCGAAGGAGGGGATGCGCACGCTGTGGCTGTCGCTGGGCATCCTGGGGCTGACCACAATCATCCAGGCGGTCGTCGTCGCCATGTCGGGGTCGGTGGCGCTGCTGGGTGACACCATCCACAACGCTGCAGACGCCCTGACCGCCGTGCCGCTGGGCATCGCGTTCGTGCTGGGGCGGCGGGCGGCGAACCGCCGTTACACCTACGGCTACGGCCGCGCCGAGGACCTGGCGGGCATCGCCATCGTGCTCACCATCGCCGCCTCTTCCGCCCTGGCCGCGTACGAGGCCCTCGACCGGCTGCTCAACCCTCGCGACGTCACGCACCTGTGGGCCGTCGCTGCGGCTGCGGTGGCCGGGTTCATCGGCAACGAGTGGGTGGCCCGCTACCGCATCCGCACAGGCCGCAAGATCGGCTCCGCAGCCCTGGTCGCCGACGGCCTGCACGCCCGCACCGACGGCTTCACCTCTCTGGCCGTCCTGCTCGGCGCGGGCGGCGCCGCACTGGGCTGGCGGGCCGCAGACCCGATCGTCGGCCTGTTCATCACCGCGGCGATCCTCATGGTGCTGCGCGATGCCGCCCGCGAGGTCTACCGCCGGCTGATGGACTCCGTGGATCCCGCCCTGGTCGACACCGCCGAGACCGCGCTGCGCGCGGTGGAGGGCGTCCGCGACGTCGGGCAGGTCCGCATGCGGTGGATCGGCCACGCCCTGCGCGCCGAAGCTGACATCGTCGTCGACCCCGACCTCACCGTGGTCCAGGCCCACGCCCTGGCCGTCGCAGCCGAGCACACCTTGATCCACGCCGTCCCGCGGCTGACCGCAGCCACTGTGCATACCGACCACACCACCGGCGGCGGCGATCCGCATGCCGCCCTCGCCCACCACGCCGGATGATGCCTGCAAGGAATACGGCAGTGGCCCCAGCGGCTTGATGCACCGGCACCCGGTACCGGGCCGGGGTATGGTCGAGGCGACAGAACGACGCATCGGCCGCGTCCGGTGGCGTGTGGAGGGAAGCAGTGGTGGCAGGCAGCGGACCGGCACGCAGGCGGGGTATCGCCCGGTTACTGGCGTTGTGTGCGGTCCTGTTCGGCCTGTTTCTCATGCACGGCGCACCAGCCAGCGCCGCCGAGGGCTGCCACGGCGCGATGCCCGCGCACGCCGGGATCCACGAAAACCCCCACGCGATGCAGTCCGCGACGGTGCCCGTGATGACGCATCCCGGCCTCCAGCAGGCGTCAGTCTCGGCAGCGATGGACGGGACGACGTGTGTCTCGACGCCCGCACGCGACACAACCCCGCTGACGACACCCGGCCTGCTGGCCGTTGTCGCGGTCCTTGCGTCCTTGTTCCTGGTCGGCAGCCACCTGGCCCCGAACCGGACGGAGCGGCGCGGCCCAGCGCCCCCAGGCGGGCGAAGTCTGCTGCTCCAGGTGTGCATCGCGCGGACCTGACAGGGCAGCCCCGCCGGAACCCGGATGTTCTCCCGGAACCGGCGACGTGTCCTGCTCATCTCCGCGCGCCCGCCCGGCGTGGTGCGCCCACCCGGAAAGACCACTCACATGTTCGCTTCTTCCCGTCCCACCGTGCGCCGTCGTGCCCTCGCGGCGGCCGGCACCGCTGCTGTCCTGGCGGTGACCCTGGCGGCCTGCGGCTCCTCCAGCGATTCCTCGTCGACGCCGGGCATGGACCACGGCGCCAAGCCGACGGCGTCCTCCTCAGCGAGCACCTCGCCCTCGATGGGCGACATGCCCGGCATGGATCACATGGCCGCCGGAAACGGCCTCGCGGACAACAAGGACGGCTACCGCCTCACCAGCAAGGACACGACCCTCCCGGCCGGCAAGCAGGCCGCCTACCGGTTCGCGGTCGCCGGCCCGGACGGCAAGCCCGTCACCGCCTTCGCGCTCGACCAGACCAAGCGGATGCACTTCTACGCCATCCGCTCCGACCTGACCGGCTTCCAGCACATCCACCCGACCATGGCCGCCAACGGCACCTGGACCGCCGACCTGGACACGCTCGCACCCGGCTCCTGGCGGATGTTCACCTCCTTCACGCCCGACAGCGGAGCCGGGAAGGGCACCGCCCTCGTCCTGTCCCGCACCACCACCGTCCCGGGCACCGCGACGAAGACGCCGCTGCCGGCCGCAGCCAAGACCGCGGACGTCGACGGGTACACCGTCACCGTCAAGGGCGATCCGATGGCCGGGATGGAGCACCCGCTGGCGGTGACCGTCACCCAGGACGGCAAGCCCGTCACCGACCTCCAGCCCTACCTCGACACCTACGCCCACCTGACCGCCTTCCACGAGGGCGACTCCGCGTTCGCTCACCTCCACCCGACCACCAAGGTCAACGGCGACCACGGCGGGCCGGAACTGTCCTTCAACGCGGAACTGCCCACCTCCGGGAACTGGCGGCTGTTCCTGCAGTTCCAGGCCGGCGGCAAGCTCCACACCGGGGCTCTGACTTTGAACGTCGGCTGACCCCGCGTGGGGCGCCCCTCCACGCGGGTGGCGCCCCATGCACAGCCCCCGCCTCGCAGCACGCGCCGGGTGTGACGTGTCGGTGGACCCCATGTCGTGCTCGCCTCGGAAGGCTTCAGGGATGATCCACGCCGTACTGCACGCACTGTCGATCGCTGGTTCCATGGCCTGGGAGATCACCTGGGCCCTGATCCTGGGCTTCGCCCTGTCCGCCGTCGTCCAGGCCGTCGTCCGCAAGTCCACCGTCGTCTCCCTCCTCGGCGACCACCGCCCTCGCACGCTCGCCATCGCCGCCGGCCTCGGCGCCGCCTCGTCCTCGTGCTCGTATGCCGCGGTGGCGCTGGCCCGCTCGCTGTTCCGCAAGGGCGCCAACTTCACCGCCGCGATGGCCTTCGAGATCGCCTCCACCAACCTCGTCGTCGAGCTCGGTGTCATCCTCGCTCTGCTGATGGGCTGGCAGTTCACCGCGGCGGAGTTCGTCGGCGGCCCCATCATGATCGTCGTCCTGGCGGTGCTGTTCCGCCTGTTCCTGCGAGACAAGCTCCTGCACCAGGCCCGCGAGCAGGCCGACCGCGGACTGGCCGGCTCCATGGAGGGCCACGCCGCGATGGACATGTCCGTACAGCGCGAAGGTTCCTTCGCCCGCCGGCTGCTGTCCCGTGAGGGCTTCACCTCCACGAGCCACGTGTTCGTCATGGAATGGGCTGCGATCCTGCGCGACCTGGTCATCGGCCTGCTCATCGCCGGCGCCATCGCCGCCTGGGTACCGGACTCCTTCTGGCGCACCTTCTTCTTCGACGGCCACCCGCTGGCATCCAAGCTCTGGGGGCCGATCATCGGCCCGCTCGTCGCGATCGCCTCGTTCGTCTGTTCCATCGGCAACGTGCCCCTGGCCGTGGTGCTGTGGAAGGGCGGCATCAGCTTCGGCGGCGTCGTCGCGTTCATCTTCGCCGACCTGCTGATCCTGCCGATCCTCAACATCTACCGGAAGTACTACGGCGCGAAGATGGCCCTCTTCCTCCTCGGCACCTTCTACCTCGCCACCGTCATCGCCGGGTACATCGTGGAGTTCACCTTCGGCGGCCTCGGCCTCATCCCCGACCAGGCCGACGCGAAGCTCCCCATGGAGGGCGTCACCTGGAACTACACGACCTTCCTCAACATCGCCTTCCTCATCCTGGCCGCCGCCCTCCTCATCCGATTCCTGCGCACCGGCGGAAGGGACATGCTCCGCATGATGGGCGGCGCCCCCGACACCAACCAGAACCACACCCACGGCGAGCACCACAGCCACAACTGACCACCGCCGACGCGTCCGCCCGGGGGTAGGGCATCCTCTCCACCCGCAAGCCGATTCCAACGCTGCCCGGCAGATGCTCAACTGGACCCATGAGTCCTCTGCTGCCGCGCGTCTTGTCCAGCCCGGAAGGCAAACCGCTGCCGCCGAAATACACCGCAGATGCCTTCCGGGCCTTCGCCCGCGACCTGGCCGCCGGCCGCCGGACCTGGGGCGCCGCAGAAGCCGACTTCCTCGCCGGGCTGTTCGACCGGCTCGCCCCGAATGGGACACCACCCAGGCCACCGGCCGCGCCGACCCGCTGCGCGACGCCCTCACCCGCGCACGACCCCTCACCTACGGCCCCTGTCTGGAGGTGGGCTCCGGCACGGGCCAGTTCACCCGCCGCCTCACATCCGCATTCCCGACTGTCATCAGCCTCGACCTCTCCGAACAAATGCTCCGCCAGGCCGCCGGCCGCTCCCCGTCCCGCGTACGCGCCGACGCCAGCGCCCTGCCCGTCGCCGACGCCTCCATCGCTGCCGTCGCCGCCATCGACATGCTGCTCTTCCCTACCGAGACTGCCCGCGTACTGGCCGCGGACGGCGTCCTGCTGTGGATCAACCAGCTCGGACAGGACGGGCCGCTGTACTTGCCACCCGAAGACGTCGCCGCAGCCCTGCCCGGACGATGGCCGGCAACAGAAGCAGAAGCCGGCTGGGGAATCTGGGCCTGCATGCGAGGGGCCCACTGATCACGTTCAACCCACAGCCCAGCGCTGCTGGGGAACCGCTCAGCGCGCCGTCGCCAGGCTGCTGCCCTCTCTTGGGACGCGGATTCTGGTGATTCCGCAGGAATCAGTGCTCGTGCAGCCGCACTCCCCACAATTCCAGGATCCGCGAGCCGACGCGCAATGTCGGTGATGGGTGCGGCAGAATCCGGTCTGACTGCGCAAGCGACTTCGGATTTCACCTGGCGACACCGACCTCTTCTCGCCTTCAGGAGCACGGTGGGCCGGGGCTGGGCAGGGCCCATGGCGGTGCCAGCTCGCGAAGGCTGCCTGCCGCATTACTGGCCCCTCGCACTGTTCTGAGTTTCCTGGTTCAGGTGGATCGGGTGGCGATCAGGGCCTGCTGCAATTGGTCCATGTCGGGCAGACCGGCGACGCCCCTGGGGGTGGTGTAGAGGCGGCACGACAGGCCCGGAGGTCGGCCCGGATCGGCGAACGGGTCCCGTCCCTGGATGAGGAAGGTCGGCGATCCGGTGAAGCCGCTCTGCTCCGCCTCGGCCTGTGTAGTGATCACCCGTGTTGAGAAGCTGGCCTTGTCCTCTCCGACGGCCTTCAGTGCTTGGCGCATGAGGTCGGCAGCGGGCCGTTCGTTCGGGCAGTCCGCGACGACGACGAGTTCGATGTCCATGTTTCCAGAATCCCTCCTGGCGGGGGCGGAAGGTTGCGCGGCGCGTGACGACCGACCCCCAGGCCGGCACGCGGGCCGCCTGGTCTTGCGACGGACGAAGGGGCGTGTGCGCATACACACCTGCGGGGTCGACGGTTCCTCTTGGCGGACGCTACTGCTGCAGCGCGTCGAGGGTGTCGGTGAGGTCGGTGGTGCGGGGCTGGTTGTGGGGAAGCTTGGCGAGGACGGCGGCCACGCCGCAGGTGTTGGTCGCGGCAGAGAAGACGAGGCCGGTGCCGATGGCGGCGGAGAGCCAGCGGGCGGGCCGGTAGCGGGCTCCTGCGGCGAGACCCAGGACGACGAGGGCGCCGGCGGCGAGGCGGACCTGGCGCTCCATCGCCCAGGTGGTGGCCGCGCCTTCGAGGCGGTGGAGGGTGTGGCCCTGCTCCGACCAGCTGGTGGTGCCGCCGGTGAGGGTGGCGGCGTGGATGTCGGCGGCGGCGAGTTGCTCGCAGGCGGTGGTGGAGCGGTTTCCGGTGGCGCAGACCATGAGCAGGTCACCGCGTGCGGCGGCGGACTTGAGGGCGGGCAGCGCGGTGTGGAGGTGGTCGAGGGGGATGTTGTGGGCGCCGGGGACGTGGCCTGCGGCGTATTCGCCGGGGGTGCGGACGTCGATGACGGTGTACTGCTCCAGGCGGGGTGCCGCCTGGGCGGGCACGACGGCGGTGGGGGTGTTCATGGTGGTGCTGTCCTTTCGCGGGGCCGGGGTGAGTCGTCCCCGACACGGTACAATACCCCTAGGGGTATTAATGGAGGAGGAAGCGTGGAGCTGGACATGGCGGCCGATGAGCTGAAGTCGGTGCTCAACCGGCTGCGCCGGGCCCAGGGGCAGATCGCCGGGATCGTCAAGATGATCGAGGAGGGCCGGGACTGCGAGGACGTCATCACGCAGCTGGCCGCGGTGTCGCGGGCTTTGGACCGGGCCGGTTTCGCGATCATCGCGACCGGGCTCCAGCACTGCATGGCCGAGGGCGGCCGGACGGCCGGTGACCGGGACCAGATGCGGGCCCGGCTGGAGAAGCTGTTCCTCTCCCTGGCCTGACGGGGTCGTTCATACGAAGACGTCAATGAGCATGAGCGCGGCCACGGCCAGCAGCACTCCGGCGAACAGCCGCTGCAGTAGAGGCCCGGAGACCTTCATGGCCAGGCGTTTGCCGTCCCAGGCGCCGAGGATCGCCGCCCCGGCGAAGGGAGCGATCACGGCCCAGTCCAGGGCGTTCGCACCACCGACGCGCGTCATCAGCGACGCCAGCGAGTTGGTGGTGATGACCAGCAGACTGGTCCCGACGGCTG
Source organism: Streptomyces sp. PH10-H1 (assembly GCF_030063355.1). Taxonomy (GTDB): domain Bacteria; phylum Actinomycetota; class Actinomycetes; order Streptomycetales; family Streptomycetaceae; genus Actinacidiphila. Next base: position 20,481 of record NZ_JASISZ010000049.1, on the reverse strand, counting down.
CCTGCATCTCGAAGGCCAGGACTGTGACCAGGGCGGGAACGGCGAGGAATCCCCCACCGACGCCCAGCAGCCCGGTCAGGGCCCCCAGTCCCGCGCCGGTAGCGGCGGCCTTGGCCGGCCGCACGCGTTGTCCGGCGGGATGTGACGGTGGGGCGGGACGGAGCATTTTCAGTGCGGCCAGGGCGGCTATTGCGGCGAACGCGGCGGTCAGGACCGGCTGCGGCAGCCGGGTGGCGGCGGCTCCGGCCAGGGCTGCGGGGATGATTCCGGCGGCGGCGAACGCGGCACCAATCTTCCAGCGGACGTGGCCGGCGCGGGCGTGGGCGTACAGGGCGGTGGCGGAGGTGGCGGTGACGATGATCAGGGACGCGGTGGTGGCCGCTGCCGGGGTGAAGCCGAGCAGGTAGATCAGGGCGGGGACGGCCAGGACGCTGCCGCCTCCGCCGAGGGCGCCGAGGGCGAGACCGACCACGGCCCCGGCTATCAGGGCCAGGATCAGGGCACTCACGCTATCGAGCCGCCCTTGCCGCGCTCGTCGATGACGGGCAGGCCCTCGTGCGCCCAGGCGGTCATGCCTCCCTTGACGTCTTGCGCGTCGATGCCGCGTTCGGCGAGGAGTTTGGCGGCCTGCTGGGAGCGGTGCCCGGAGCGGCAGATCGCGACCACCGGTTTCCCGGCCGCTTCGGGCGGCAGGGCGGCGCCCGCAAGCATGCGCGACAGGGGCAAGTGGTGTGCGGTGGGTGCGTGCCCGGCCCTCCACTCGGGGCCTTCGCGTACATCCAGCAGCACAGCCTGCCCGCCGCTGGTGCGCTCATGGGCCTGGCCTGGGCTCAGGCGGGCCTGGCTGCGTCGGAAGAGGAACATCGCCGTCTCCTTGTGTGCTCGGTGCGAAGTCAGCGGGTGAGGGTGAGTCCGGCGCTCTTTGCGGCGTCGAAGCCGTCGTCGACGGCGACCACGTCCCGGCCGGCCGCGTCCAGCAGCGAGGCGGCGATCGCCGCGCGCATTCCGCCGGCGCAGTGCACCCACACCGTCCCCGCCGGAATCTCACCGGCCCGGTCGTGCACCTCGTGCACGGGGATGTGCACCGAGCCCTGCACGTAACCCTTCATGCGCTCGGAGTCGCGGCGTACGTCCAGTACCACCACCGTCTCGCCGGCTTCCTGGGCCTTCTTCAGGGCGGCGAAGTCCGCGCGGGGGAAGGAGCGCAATCTCTCGCCCTTGCGCAGCCAGTCGGTGGGGTCGCCGGTGGCTGCGGCCGTGGGCCGGTCGATACCGACCCGCACCAGCTCCCGCTGCGCGTGTGCGAGCTGGGCCGGGCTGTCGGCGAGCAGGGTGACGGGCTTGCCCCAGGGGATCAGCCAGGCCAGGTAGGTGGCGAGCTGGCCCTCGGCCTCGAAGTTGAAGGTGCCCGCCACATGCCCGGTCGAGAACGCGGTGCGGCTGCGCAGGTCGACCACCCACTCCCCCGCGGCCAGACGCTCGGCGATCTCGGCGGCGTCAGCCGTCCTGGGCGCGGTGAGGTCCACAGGCGCGGGGCCGCCGGCGTTCAAGGGGCCCATATGGGCGTAGTAGGCGGGCACGTCTTCCAGCCCGGCGAGCATGTCGGCGATGAACGTGTCCACGTGCTTCGTCAACGCGTCGTTGGTGGTGCGTTCCTGGCCGATGGTGCTGGCATCGCCCTGGGCCTGCGAGGAGGAGCAGAAGCTCCCGAAGCCGTGGGTGGGCAGCACCTGCACCGCGTCGTCCAGCTCGCAGGCCAGGCGGTGGGCGGAGGCGTACTGGGCACGGGCCAGTTCCTCGGTCAGCCGGGGCTCGACCAGGTCCGGGCGGCCCACGCTGCCGATCAGCAGCGACCCGCCGGTGAAGGCGGCGACCTCCGCCCCGTCCTCGGCCAGGACGTAGGAGGTGTGGTGTGGGGTGTGGCCGGGGGTGGCCAGCGCCCGCACCGTCAGGCCCGCCTCCACGGTGACGCTGTCACCGTCGGCGACCGGGGCGCGGTCGAAGGAGACCCGGGCCGCGGCCGGCACCAGGTACTGCGCGCCGGTCAGCCGGGCCAGCTCCAGGCCGCCGCTGACGTAGTCGTTGTGCACATGCGTCTCGGCCACGTACACGATCCGCACACCGCGCCCGGCGGCTGCCGCCAGCACGCGCTCCACATCTCGCGGCGGATCGATCACCACCGCCGCCTCCCGGCCGCCGGCCAGGTAGCTGCGGTTGCCCAAACCCTCGGTCTCCAGGATGTCCACGAAGAACACGGACGGCTCCTTCCCCAAACGCTTTACCCCGGGGGGTATCTTGATTCCACTGTAACAGTCATACCCCCCGGGGTATTTTTCCGGGTGCAGGGACGCCTGGGGATCCACACAGCGGCAACGCCTGCGCCCCGCCGGGGTATCAAGGAACCGTCCCCGTCCACATTGGGAAGAAGGAACTCACGCCGTGTCTTACGACCGCACCGTCCGCCTGACCACCGGCTTCGACGACACCGTCACCGCCGTACGCGCCGCTCTCGCCGAGCAGGGCTTCGGGATCCTCACCGAGATCGACGTCACCGCCACTCTCAAGGCCAAGCTGGGCCACGAGATGGAGGACTACCTGATCCTGGGCGCATGCAACCCGCCCCTGGCCCACCAGGCACTGGAGGCGGACCGCAGTATCGGACTGCTCCTGCCGTGCAACGTCGTCGTGCGCCGCGACGGCGACAGCACGCTCGTCCAGGCTCTCGACCCCGCCACCATGGTCACCCTCACCGGCCTGCCCGCCCTGGAGCCCATCGCAACCGAAGCCGCCCAGCGCCTGGACGCCGCCCTCCACGCCCTCACCCACTGAAAGACGACCCGCGAAGCGTCCGGCGCAGAGTGAGCCGGGGCCGGACGCTTCGCGAGCGGTGGGATCAACCAGTGACCGGATTCGCCACGGATGCCGCAGCGGGGCGCACGGCGGGACGCTGCCGGTGGCGGGCCGGCCGCCAGGTCGCCACGAGGGCCGCGGCCAGCAGGAGCTCGGCGATGTCCCCGCCGTAGTACATGATCTCCGCCCCGCCCCGCAGCTGGGGAATCGGAGCGTGCACGTCGATGAGGAATCCGCCGTACATCAACTGGGAGATCGTGGCGTGCGCGGCCACCGCCACACCCAGGACCACCAGGCGAGCCGGCACCCCGGGCCGGGCAGGCGCGGGGTCGGGACCGGCGATCACCCAGACGAACAAGCACCCCGACAGCAGGAAATGAGCGTGCATGAGCCAATGCAGGACCGGTCGGTCCATGGTCGCGTTGAACAGCGGCGTGTAGTATAGCACCGCCAGCGTGCCGGTGCTCAGCATCAGGGCCATGACCGGATGGGCGACGACGCGCAATGGCCGGCTGTGCAGCAGGCCGGCCAGACGGCGGGCTCGTGCGGCGGGCAGTGTCCGCAGCAGCAGCGTGATCGGGGCGCCCAGCACCAGGGCAAGGGGGGCGTACATGCCGATGAGCATGTGCTGGAGCATGTGACCGCGGAAGTCCGCGTGTGCGAACGGAGCCACGGGCGGCAGCAGCGCCCCCGCCAGGACCGCGGATCCGCTCAGGAAACTCACCGTCCGCCAGCGCCCCCACCCCAGCGCGGGATTACGCGCACCGGCCCTGCGGGCGAGCAGAAGGTAGATGCCCGCGAGCAGCGCGACCGCCACAGCGGGCAGCAGCACCTCCCACACGCCGCCCCCCGCACCTTCGCCGTGCATGTGGTGCGTGTCGCCGCCCATCAGACCTGCCGCCCGCCCCGCTCGGCGACGTCAGGGGCCTCAGGGTCGAAGGGCCGCCCGCTGCGCTGCAGCAGGTAGCCGCCGATCAGGAGGATGAGGCCCAGGAGCAGGAAGCCCATGTCCCACCAGATCTGGTACGGGCCGCCGTGAACGTGGTGGATGCCGAGGACCTGATGGTCCAAAAGGCCCTCGACGATATTGAACAGACCCCAGCCCGCCAGGATCCAGCCCCACAGCACGCGGGAGGTCCACACACGCCGCCGGTTGTGCGTCACGCGCGAATACAGGATGCCCAGCCCCAGCAGCACCGCCACCCAGCAGATCGCGTGGAAGATGCCGTCCCACACAGTGTTCATCTCCAGGCCGGAGACCGTGTTCGGCGAGTAGTACTTCACCCCGATCCGGTCATCGTTCGTGCTCGTCAACATGTGATGCCACTGAAGAAGCTGGTGCAGCAGGATCCCGTCGACGAACCCGCCCAGCCCCACCCCCAGCACGATCCCCGGCAGCTGAATACTCCTGGGCCCGACCCCCGTGCGGGTCTCACCTGCGCTGATGGCCACCGTCCGTCCTCTCCGCCGACTCACAAGACATGAGCCCTACACAGCACGCGTTCCCCACTTCACCCCGCCCATCACGGCATCGCGAATTCATCCAGCCCTGCTGCCCCCAGAAGCACGTCAACTGGCTCATCATGAGACAACCAGGGCCAAGGGCCCGCTACCCGCGGTGACCACCGCTCAGAGCCTGATGAGCGATTCTGCTCATGATCACCGGCTACGCGCACTGCTCATCAGGCGCGGAATCTGGTGTTTCCGCAGGAGCCAGTGCTCATGAAATCGCGCTTCCTACAGCCGGTATAGGATCCGCCATTTCGTGAGCAGCGCTGGCCGATCATGAGCACTGCCCGGGCAAATCCGGGGGATCATGAGCACTGGACACGCTGAGTAGCGGGCAGCTGACGGCCTCGTGTGAACCTTCCAGGCGATTCAATCCCCAGTGGTCCATACGGCTGATGTCCGGTGGCAACGGTCCGAGCCGAGCCGCTAGCTGGCGCCCCCGGCCGAGGTACCTGCCGGTGTCGTGGCCATCGTGGTACCCCAGGCGCCCAGCGCGCGAATAGCGGGCTCAAGGCCGAGGCCCGTGTCGGTCAGCGTGTACTCCACTCGCGGGGGGATCTCAGCGTGGACGACACGCTGCACGAGCCCGTGCTCCTCCAGGGAGCGCAGCCGGTCGGTGAGGGTCTTCGGGCTGATGCCGGCGAGCGAGGTACGCAGCTCGGAGAAGCGCTTCGTGCCGCCGAGCAGGTCACGGATCACGAGCATCGTCCACTTGCCGTCGAGGATCTTCACTGCCAGGGCCACCGGGCAGGTCTCGTCGGCACATTCCCTGTTCATGACGTCTCCGCTGGTCAGAGCCAATGGTTCAAGAAGGGATACTAGTTCACTCTTTGACAACCAGCCTCGGCGCTCACCTACTGTCACGGCATCGTCGACCGGCTGAACGGAGCACCACCCGTGCGAGCACTACGCGTCACCCTTGTCACCGTCGGAGTCTTCCAACTGGCCCTCGGGGCGCTGTTCCTGGTGGCGCCAGGCGCGAGCGCCGAGGTGCTGGGTCTGCGCCCGGCGGCGCCGGCGTGGGCGAACTGGTTGTTCGCGATGATGGCCGCCCGATTCCTCGGCTACGCCTACGGCATGTTCGCGGCAGCGCGGGCACCACGCGAACGGGTGGGATGGATCGACACGATGATCGTGGTCCAAGCCATCGACTGGACGGCCACCCTTGCCTACCTGGCCGCCAGTGAGCTGACTCTACGCCAGGTGAGTACTGCCGCATTCGCTCCGGTGCTCTTCATCGGCGCGCTCCTGTGGTTCCATCCGCGCCGGCTGCCGGTCCAGCCCTGAACAGCCGACCGCCCACAGATGGAGTCCACATGCGCCGCACCTACCGCGCGCTCTACCGTCTCGGCATCGTTCCCTGGGACGGGACCGGGATACCGGCCCCGCTGGTCGACATCGTCGAGGGCTCTCCGCCGCTGGCGCCCGCGCAGGCCGTCGACCTCGGGTGCGGCACGGGCTGTCAGGCACGCTACCTCGCCGGGCAGGGCTGGTCGGTCACGGCCGTCGACTACACACCCGAAGCCATCGCCGCCGCCCGGCACGGGGATCCGCGGGGTCGAGTCGTCTGGCGTGTCGCCGACGTGACCGAACCGCACGCGGTCGACCCCGACGGCCGGCTTGCCGGCGCCACCTCGCTCCTGCTCGACAACGGCTGCCTGCACGGGATCCCGGCGCGGCGCCGGCCGGGCTGGGCCGCCACCGTCAACACCCTTGCCGCGCCAGGAGCCATCCTCCTTGTACGCGCCGCGCCGCGCCAACGCCGCAGCATCGGGCCCCGCGGTATCAACGCGGGCGAGGTCACCGCGCTCCTTGCTGACCGCTGGCAGCCTGTCGCAGCGCCCGGGGCGACCTGGTACCGCTACGTCATGACGCCTTCCGAGGTCGCGCCATCGGTGCCCAGCTAACGGGGCGTTGATCCGGGCAAAGCCACTAACACAGCCGCAGACAGGTCTGACGCGCCGTTGCTGTCCGTGAGGGTGGCCAACGACTGAGTGGCCCCGATTGCTCATGATCGACCGAAACCGCCTGTGCTTATCGAGTCCGGATTCGGGCGTTCCTGCAGGAGGCAGTGCTCGCTCAATCGCGGACCCTACAGTGCACATGCGCGTCAGCCTCGTGAGCGAAGAAGCGACTCTGTCGGGAATCTTGAGGTTCGGGGTCATTTACCCTGCCTCCACCACAGGGGCCGGGGCAGTCCTCGTTTGTAGAGGTACTGCTGGAACGCCGTGGGCGGGCGCGGCCGGTAGGGGCCGTCGGCGGGTTCTTGAAGGCTCAGCCGCTCGACGTTGATCGCGAGTGCGGTCAGGACGTGCTGACGTGCGTCTTCGCGAGGCCGCGGTAGCGGCACCGGCGTCCGCGGTGGCCGTCCACGAACTCCTCGATGCTGCCCTCGGCCCCCGAGCGCAGCCCGTAGAGCCGGCGCCAGTCGACCATTTCCATAAACTATGAATATAAAAATGCTATGCTTCGAGCATGAGTCGTCAAAACACCGCTCCTGGCGCGTCCGCCGCCATCGGGGCAGCCCTCTACGGCCTGGCCACCAGGGCCGCGAGACGCCTGCCCCGGGACATGAGCCTGACGTCCGCCGCCACCCTGGCCACCCTGGACCGGACCGGCCCGCGGCGCATCACCGATCTGGCCGCGGTCGAGGGCGTCACCCAGCCCGCGATTACCGCCCTGGTCCGGGTGATGGAGGAGTCCGGCCTGGTCGAGCGGCGGGGCGACGCGTCCGACAAGCGGGTCACGCTGGTGTGCCTGACCGAGGCCGGCGCCTCCCATGTCCGGACGCGGCGCCAGGCGGGCGTCCACGCGTTCGAGCGGTTGATCGGCGAGCTCACCGGCGACGAGGTCGAGGCGCTGGTGGCGGCCCTTCCGGCGCTGAAGCATCTGGCAGAGCTCGAAAGCCAGGACCGCGAAGGGCCGAAGCAGTGACCGGGCAGCCGGTCGGCGGGGTCGCGGTGAAGGCGTTCCCGGTGGCGCGTTCCGAGGCGCGGCTGCTGGTCCCCGCCCTGATGTTCATCGCTCTGGTCGTGGCGGCGGTCGCCAGCCTCGGGACGCCGCTCATCACCAGCGTGGCGACCTCGTTCCACGTCTCGCTCGGCAGCGCGCAGTGGACGCTGACCGTCGCGCTGCTCAGCGGCGCCGTCGCCACGCCGGTCCTGGGCCGGCTCGGAGCCGGCCCGCACCGGCGGGCCACGATCCTCGCCACGCTGGCGGTCGTCGTCGCCGGCAGCGCGCTCACCGTGCTGCCGCTGCCGTTCGCGTGGCTGCTGGCCGGCAGGGCGGCCCAGGGCGTCGGGCTCGGGCTGACGGCGCTGATGATGGGCGTGGCCCGGGACCACCTCCCCGAGGAGCGCAGCGCGGCCGTGATCGCCCTGATCTCGGTGGTCTCGATCATCGGGGCCGGCGTCGGCTACCCGCTGGCCGCACTGCTCGCCGAGCTCGGCGGGGTACGGGCCGCCTACGGCCTCGGCCTGGTCGTCACCGCCGCCGCCCTCCTGACCGCGTGGCGCTCCATGCCCGAAGCCCCCGAAGGCCGCTCCGCCCACGTGGACGTGGCAGGCGCGGTCGTCCTGGCCGCTGCGCTGCTCCTGGTGCTGTTCCTCGCCGGCGAACGGAATCTGTGGAGCCGGCACCTCGCCGTGGCGGCGGGCCTCGCCGTCGTCGCGGTGGTGCTGCTCTGCGTCTGGGCCGTCATCGAGCTGCGCAGCACGACGCCCCTGGTCGATGTGCGGGCGGTGCGGCACCCGGCGGTCGCCGGGGCGAACCTCGCCATGTTCGTCGGCGGGATCGGCATGTACCTCCTGCTCACGCTCATCACCCGGTACGCGCAGACGCCGCACGGCGCCGGCTACGGCTTCGGGCTGACGACCTTCGTCGCCGGGCTGGTCCTCATCCCGTTCTCGGTGCTGGGGTTCGTCGCCGGCAAGCTCACGCCGCGGGTCCGGACGCGGATCGCCGACCCCCTGCTCCTGGCCGGCAGCGCCGTCGTGGTCGGCGGCGGGTTCGCCCTGTTCGCGGCGGCCCGGTCGGACCTGGCCGAACTGTTCGCGGCGATGGGCGTGCTCGGCTTCGGCGTCGGCGGCTTCTCGGCCGCGATGCCCGGCGTCATCCTGGCCGTCACCCCCAAGAGCGAGACGTCGAGCGCCATGAGCTTCAACTACGTTGTCCGCAGCGTCGGGTACTCCCTGGGCAGCGCCATCGGCGGCCTGATCCTCGCCGCGGGCACCGGCCCCGGCCACCTCTTCCCCGACGACAGCGCCTACACCACCGCGGCGCTGGTCGGCATCGGCGCGATGGCGATCACGACGCTGACAAGCCTCGCTCTCGCCCGCCGACGCTCGTCCGAGACCAACCCGTAAGTCAGATGCACTCATCCCAACACTGGAGGTTCCATGCCCAAGGGCTACTGGGTCAGCGCCTACCGCACCATTTCGGACCCTGAGAAGCTGGCTGCTTACAACAAGCTGGCCGGTCCGGCCGTCCAGGCCGGGGGCGGGCGGAGGCTCGCCATCGGCGGTCGGGTCGTCGCCCACGACGCCGGAATCGCCGAGCGCACCGTCCTGATCGAGTTCGACACCTTCGAGCAGGCGGTCGCGGCACGCGAGAGCGCGGCATACCAGGAGGCGCTGGTCGCCCTCTCCGACGGCGTCGAGCGCGACTTCCGCATCATCGAAGGCATCGACTGACCGAGGTCCAGTCGGATCTTCGCTGAAGCGCAGCACGCGACGCAGGCGAGCGCGGCCAGAGCTCCCAAGGCCGTCGGAGCGCGCCCGGGTCGGTGGTCAGCAGCAGGGCCCGGCATGACGGTTCTCCTCGGCGAGGTCGGTGAAGGGAATGGGGCAGCAGGCCATCGATGCACACGCGGTCAGGTCGTCGCAGCCCGCATCGACGGCGGCGACCAGGGCGGTGCGGATCGTGGTGAGGTCGGCGATCTTCGCATCGACCTCGGCGAGCTTGGCCGCGGCGCGGTCCTGCAGCCCGGCCACGGGGCGGCCGTGCCGGTGGCGGCCTGCCTCGAGGAGCTCGGCGACCTCGTCCAGCGTGAATCCGAGCCGCTGGGCGGCCTTGATCACCCGCAGCGCGGTTACCGCGTCCTCGCCGTACAGGCGGTGGCCGCCGCTGCTGCGGTCCGGCTCAGCCAGCAGGCCGCGCCGCTCGTAGTAGCGCAGCGTCTGGACGTTCACCCCGGCCGCCTCGGCGACCTGGCCGCTGCGCAGGCCCTCGCTCACCGCTGCTGCCCGCCGGCGGTGCGCGCGGCCAGAGCGTCCAGGACTGCCTCGTGCGCCTGACCCACCGAGATGTCCAGATGGATCAGGTCCTTGCGGGAGGTGATGGTGAAGGTGAAAAACGAGCAGCCGCTTTCACGCTCCGCCAGGTCCTGGATCTGGGCCTCGACGCCGTCCCCGTCCGCCAGGTCAAGGCGCAGGTGGAGCGGCTGCGGCCGGGACAGCGCCTGCAGGCGCTCGGCGAACAGCGCATCCCACTCGGCGACCCGCAGTGGCTGCTCCTCAGTGGGCAGCGTGCAGGACTGCGGCACCCACGAAAGATCACTCATCGCACTCGCTCCCGTCGTCACGTCCCCGGTGGTGGAGACACCTCGACGGTAAACCTGTACCTGGGTACCGGTTGCAAGTCCGGCGACGAAGGCGAAGCGTCGCTAGGTGGGTGGGACGGTGAGTTGCTCGGCAATCTGGGCTTCGAGTGCGGCGATGCGTTTGTCCGCGAACCGCGCGTTGTCCCGGGCCGCGGCGAGACGCTTGGTGAGGCGCTCCCGCTCGGCCGTCAGCGATCTGACCTCCCGTTGCAGGGCGACGTTCGCGGTGGTGATGCGCACGACGTCCGCGTCGGTCCACTCGCCCTGCAGTGCGGCGATCTGGCCGAGGAGTTCAGCGATGCGCTCTCGCTGGTTGACGACCTCCGCGTTGGTGTTCTTGAGGGCTTCCTCGGTGTTGAGTGCGCGTTCCCGCCAGGACGCCTCCACCGCGTCACGCTGGGCTTGGTCGGTCTGCGTTCGCAGTCCGCGAGCCCGGGCGGCGGCCTGGGTGACGAGGGTTCGTGCCTCGGTGTGCTCGTAGAGGAAGGTGCGCGAGACGTCCGCTTGCCGGGCGACCGCTGCCACGGTGATCGGACTGCCGCTCTTGGCGAGTTGGTCGACGACGCTCTTGATGCGGACGAGGCTGGCTTCGGTCTTCTGGCTGCGCGCCCTCAGAGCCTGGGCGGTGCGGTGCGATGAGGCGGTCATGCGGGTTCCTCGTACGAGTCGGCGTCGTCGGGGTCAATTGCGGCGAGGTCGCTTGCCTTGAAGGCGAGCGTCCACATGCGGTCGAAGTAGTCCTGGGGCCGGCGCAAGTCCAAGGCGAGGGCGTCCTCCAGCATGCCGAGGCCGGCCAGCGCCTTCTCCAGTCCGCCAATGGCGCGGGCGGTAGGCTCGAAGACGGTGTGGAGGTAGTCGGCGGTGCGGTCGTCCGGGGCGCGTTCGGCCAGCGAGGCCCACTGCTCGGCCTTGCGGCGCCAGTACAAGAGGTCGGCGCCGGACATCACGAACTTGTCGCAGTTGTGGCAGTCCAGGTCCCACGGGCACGCGTCCCCTCGCACCACGGGCTGGTAGGTGCAGAAGCCGCCCTCGGCCGGGGTGCTGCGGCGCGCGAGGTCGATCGCCATGGCCTGGGCTTCGGCCCGCGTCATGTGCTCGGACGGCGAGGCGAGCAGCAGGCCCGGCTCGGCCGATCCCGGGCCGCTGACCCAGACTCGCTCGAGGGCGTCGTCGACCTCCGAGGAGGCGACCTTCGCGTAGTGCTCGGCCATCCGTACGGAGATCTGGCCGAGGTACTGCTTGATGTGGTGCAGGCCGGCGCCGTTCTTCAGCAGGTTCGTGGCCAGCGTGTGGCGGGCCTGATGCGGCACCCAGGCGCCGATGTCCAGCGCCTCCAGCCAGTCGCGGAAGGCGTCACCGAAGATGCTGTACGTGATCGCGACCGTGCCGTCCGGGTTCTTGTGCGGCGAGGGGAACAGGGCGAGCGTCCTGCGCTCCTTCGCACTGGGGCTGCGGCCGTAGAGGTCCTCGAAGCGTTCGACCGTGCGCTGTTTGCGCAGCTGAAGCCGCTCGTAGAGGCGATGCGGGATGCGGATCGCCTCGTCAAGGTTGCCCACCTTCGTCTGGTCGTGCCAGAGGAAGGGAACCTTGCGGTGGATCGACGTGCATTCCAGCCGCAGTTCGGTGATCTCCGAGGCCCGGCGGCCGGTGAACACCAGGGCCTCCCAGATGTCGCGATAGCCCATGTCGTTCGGGTCGAAGCGGTCATCGAGCAGTTGCAGGTTCGCCTCGTCGGCCAGGGCCCGGGCCACCGGGTCGGGGAACGGGTTGCGGGTACGGTCGGCCCGTTGAGCCTTCGGCAGGGCGATGATGAACTCCCGCGGCAAGCCGATGCGTTCAGCCTCCTCGGTCTCCATCGCGTCGCGCAGAATCGACCGAGCCTCGTTGAAGGTCTGGCGGCGGGTGTAGCCGGTGACCTTCATCGGCCGTCCGTCACGGCTGATCGCCAACGACGGCAGGCCCTCACGCGCCCGCTTGTTGTGATCGGCGACGAAGCGTTGCATGTGATCCGCAGTGAGCACCGCCGGATCGTGGCCGCCCTCGGGCGCGACAGCAGTCAGGAACACTCCGAGCTCGACGCACGCCTTGCGTCCGCCTTCGATGTGCTGCGGACTGCGCGGTGCCTGCGGGGAACGCAGGCGCCGGTCCACTCGGTCCCAGAGCAGATCACGCAGCCACCGCTGCGGTACGTCGGTGAAGTCGAAGTGGCTGGAGCGGCGTTTGTAGCGGATGCCGTAGTGCTCGGTCTCCACGAAGCCGGCCTCCTTGGCCTCCTGCTTCGTGACGTAGACGATCCGCAGCTCGTCCGCGGTCTCGCGCAGGATCCGCCGCTCGTGCTCGGCGAGCGCTGCCGGGTCGGACAGCAGGTCGAGCACGGAGTTGACGCCGCGCAGGCGGGCCAGGTTCGCCACGGCCTGGATGTGCCACAGCGGCCAGGCCGTGCGCTGGGCCTTTTGGGCGTGGGCCAGCAGTCCGAAGCGGATCTCGGCCTGGACCAGCGGCGCAAGGCCGAGGAGATCGACGGTGCCGGCGCGCGAGGCGGGGCGGGCGGTGCGGCACCAGTGCTGGAAGGCATCGGGATCGGTGAAGTTGATCTCGACGGGATCGCGTCCGACGACCCGGTCGCCGCCCCACCCTGCCGCTCGCTGGGCTCCACCGGGCCGTCCGTCACTGCGGTAGCGCTCGTCGTGGACGTAGCACAGCCGCAGCGGGCTATCGGCTCTGCCGACGCACGCGGCAACCAGGCAGTCGCCGTAGCCAGGCAGGGCCTCGGACTGCAGCGCCACGAACTCGTCGTAGGTGAGGTTCCGCTTCCTGAACAGGACCTTGTTCCACCGGCTGAAGTGGGTCAAGCAGAGTCGCAAGCCGAGATGGCGGGACGGGCGCTCAGGGCAGAACCGACAGTCCGGTGGCTCCGTGAGTCGCAGGTCGGGGACCTTGGGCCGGGCTGTACGCAGGAACTCCCGCCGCGTGGCGCCCGGTTCCTGCTTCGCACTGCGCCACTCCGCCCGGTGCGGATGGCACAGGTCAACGGTGTTGGTGCGGGGACTGCGGCAGCCGTTGACCCGACAGAACCAGCCGTAGACCGGGTGGTCACCGGGCCAGCGCAATACGGCCTCGCGATAGACCAGCTCGACGCCCGGCGCCGCCAGAAGGGCGGTGAGGATCTCCAGCCGATCACGTCGCGCACGAGCCGACGTACTGACCAGCAACTGCAAAGGGACACGCCGCGCTTCGCTCACCGCAGCTCACCCCACGTCGTCAGGAGGGCGTCGTGAAACACCGGGTCATTCACGTCGACGTGCGCGTAGATCTCATCGACGACCTCGGTCGAGGCCCATCCGCCCGCATCACGCACGATGGCCAGATTCCCGTCGGCGGCCTCCAGGACCGCGCTGGCCCAGGTGTGCCGGAACATGTGCGGCTTGATGAGCCCCAGGCCCGCCCGTCGGCCGGCCCTCTTGAGCATCTTGCGCGCCCCCTCGGGTGCCCATGGCAGACCTCGCCCGGGGCCGTGCTGCTGAACGAGCAGCATGCCGTGGGCAGCACCGCGCGGGTACTCCAAGGTCAGGTAGTCGAAGTACGCATGGACCATGGCCGGACTGACCCGCTTGATCAGCCCGCCGTGGATCACCCCGTCACGCAGCTCCCACTCCCACTTCGTCTTCGCCCGGGCCCCGTTGACCAATCCGTCCCGATGGCAGACGTGAGCGTGCGGACCACGGCACTCCCCGCACGCGGCCTCCTCCCGCAGGTGCAGGTCACACAGATGCAGGCCGCACATCTCCCCCGCACGGAACCCGCCATCGCTCAGCCACTCCACCACCAGCCGATCCCGCAAGGAGTTGACCTCATCCAGCAACACCGCCCGCGCGCCGTCCGGCAGCATCTTCTTGTGCCGACGCCGCACCGACTGCGGCGCCAGCGGATTCACCTGCATGCTCCGCTGCAGATGACCGAGCAGCGACCGGTCCCGATCCCGTTGGGTCGGCATCCGGTGCAGCTTCAGCGCCCCCACCAGCTCGGTGTTGATGCCCACCTCGGCCTGCTTCAGATAGAAGCCCTTCAGGCACGCCGCGGCGCCGCGCAGCGCGTCATTGCCGTAGGGCCGCTTCCCCACCCGCCACGGGCGACCGTACGGCCCGGCGATCTTCGCTCCGATCGCGCCCATGTACCGCTCAAGGTCACCGAACCCGACGTCCTCCGACGTCAGTCCTTCGTGCTCCAGCCACCGAAGGTGATCGACGAGAAGGTAGGCGTACGTCCGATCCGACCCCGTGCAGGCATAGTCGGCCAGATACCGGGCCGCCCCGCCGTGCACTCCTCGCACCGAGTCGAAGATGGTGTACGCCTCACGGCCATCGCCGTACCGCACCGACTGAACCCTGAGCTGTCCAACCGACAGCGTCCGCACCACAGTTCCTCCGAGCCGACCCGTCCACCGACATGGCGAACATCACGGCACCGGTCGGCAAACGAGCACGTGACGTACGCGGTCACTGGCTCGGCGAACATCCCGAACAACCCTCACCCCAGCCGGAAAACGGACGGTTCGACCAGCCTGTGGCGCTGCCCCACCCCACCGGGTCGGCACGAGGCCGGCGACGTGTGGACGTACTGGAAGTCCCCGGCGGACACCATCCCGATCGGGCCGACCACGATCCTGGCCCGTACCGACCTCGTACGCGCCGCACCGATGGGCGGCCTCGTCCAGGGGGAGGATTACTGCACGGCCGTCGGCATATCAAATCTTGCCCCCGGAATCCTGCTGCCCGTCCCGGTCTACAGGTACCGCAAGCACGCCGGCCAGCTCACAGCCCAGCCCGGATATGACGAGTTGGAGGCGGCAGCTCGCGAGCATGCCTGGCAGTACGGCCGCAGCCTGCGCTCCGCCCTCCGCAACCAGCAGCCCAAGCCCGCTGCCCGCACCCGCCCGCCGGCGCTTGCTGCAGGGCTGCCGGCTCGCGCGCACCGCTGACACTCAGGATCACCGACATGAGCACCCCGCCCGACGCGGAAATCATTCTCTCGACCAGCCACACCCACGGCCTCGTCGCCATCACCTCCGGCGAGAGGTTCCTCGACGCCCGCGCCGCCTTGCACGAAGCCGGGTTCAGCGACCTACCCGGTGGAGCCTTCGCCGCCCCACTGCGTGGGGCGCAGGCAGCCCGCGACACAGCCAGCGCCTTGGTGCACCGGGCCCACGACCACGGCGTGAGCATCACCACCAGCAGCCGCCCCTACCTCGGCGACACCGGCCAGGACATCGCCGCACGGCTGCCCGGCGCCTGGACCGCTACGGTGGAGACCTACCCCCGCCGACACTGGCAGGAGGACATCGTCGGCTCGCTGTGGGACAGCGGCGACCTCTTCCAGGCCATGGTCCACGACCACGTTCGGTGCGCAATCGTGCTGGAGAACCCAGCCGGCACCGCGTTGCTCCTGATCGAGCGTCCCGGGCACGCCAGCGGCTATCTCCTGGGCGCCTTCGCCGCCGAGGAGTACGACGACAACTTGGATGACCCGCACGCGCCCCGCAGCATCGTGCTGCCCGCCGAGGCGGAGCTCGCCGCGCAGGCCGTCGCCCACACCTTCCTGCCCGATTACCGCAGCGCCCTGCACCACCGGCGGCTCGACACCGTCATGGCCGCGCTGAACCGGATCCGCCCGGACCACGAGACCCTGCAGGCGATTGCAGAGTCCGGCCGGTACAGCGACGGCATGCCGTTCGACAACCCGCGGTTGCTGAAAGAGATGGAGCGATCGTACGCCGACCGCGGCTGGCGCTCTTTCCAAGATGTCCTGCAGCACGCGCCTCTCCTGCTCAGCCGCTGCCGGCCCTCCGCGAGTGCCTGGCCGCAGGACGCTGCCGCGCTGGCCCGGCTGCGCGACGCGCTCGCCAGCAGCCAGGATGCCTGGGCCGAATTCCAGGACCTGCGCGCGGAGTTGTACTCCATTCCCGCGACGTTGTCGGCCCCGGAGTGGAGCCAGGTACGCAGCCAGCTCGGGGCCACCGTCCTGCCGCAGATCGCGACCTGGCTCGCCGACGGCGAAGCGTTCGAGCGCCAGGCCCGCGCCGCTGTCCCCGGTGGACAGGTGGCGCTGTCCGCGCCCACCCCGCGTCTGCTCACCACCCGCCCGCCCCAGCCCGCCACTCCCCGGCCGGCGAACGCGCACCGCTGACACCCCCAAAGAAGAGGTTTCCCCCTGCCTGACCATTTCCGTTTCGGCACACACCCCGACCTGGGCTTCGTCGCCGCCGCGACGCCGCAGATATCCCCGCATCTGGCCGAGTGGTTTCTGACCCGCGAGCAGTTCGAACCCGTACCCGCCCGTCCCGGGCTGTATCGACTCAGCGAACCCGAGCGTGACGGCCACCGCCGTACACGCCAGGCGGTAACCGACCTGCGCCGTCACGGATATGCCGTGCACGCCGACATCGTCCTCGACCCCGCGCTCTCCCCTGGCCTAGCTGATCCGGTGCTGCCGCACGGGCTACTGGAGCGCCGCAGCCGCCTCGCCCAAGCTGCTGCCGGCCGAACGACACAACGCGCAAAGCCGCCGACCGCATCGTCGCCTTCGACCCGGCCTATCCCACCCAAGCCCTCCTACGCGCCGACCGTCCACCTGACGTCTTCGGGCGGTGCGCGATCCCGATGACGAGTCCCAGCAACCCGACCCCCGAAAGCCCCCGGCCGCTGGTGCCCGAACTGGCGCACCAGGCACGTGACTTCCGGCTACGGATGTCGGTCATCAACGCCGAGGCCGATACCGCGCTCGACCTGACACGCGACCGCTACGGGCACACCGTTCACCCCGAAGCCGCGGCGGCTGCCTGGACCCGTCGCGACCGGGCAGCCGTCGAGGCGTACGTCACGCACCTCGCCCCGCACACGGATCCCTTGCTCGACGCCGCCCGCCTGTCGCTCGACGCGCTGCCGCCCGCCCGGCACCTCAGTGGGTGGCGGACCGTGCTGGATGACCTCGCCGCCTCCGCCCGTGAGGTCCGTCGGGCGCTCGACCGGCCCGCTGTTGCCGGCTCGGCAGCCGAACGCGCGCAGCATGCGGCCCTGTGGCCTCACCTCGCCGCCTGGGCGGAATACGGCTTCATCGCCAGCGACCTCGCCGACCAGGAACACCGCCAGCACCACCAGGCGCCGCTGACCGACGAAGAGCAGCAGGTGTGGACCGAGCGGGCCCAGGCCGCACAAAGGCGAGGTGAGCTGGAGCTCACCGAGTCGTGGTACGCCGCTGACGGCCAGCCGATCACCCTCGCCCATCTGATCGAGGGCGACGACTCGACCGTGATCGCGCTGCGAGGAGACCCGGACGCACCGGGCTGGCAGGTGATCGGGCACTACGCCCACGAATACGAGGCCGGGCAGGCACTGCCCGCCGCGGTCCCGCCCGGCGTGCTGCGGGCGGACGCCTCCCGGTTCAACCGACCCGCACCTGACCCCGAGGTGCCGCTGCATGAACTCATCCGGGATGTCGTCGAAGCCCAGCACGCCGGTGACGCATCCAACGCCCTGCTCACCGCGACCCAGCGCGGGCACGGCGCGGGCCCGATGGTCCAGCTCCAGGAGCTCGTGGAGACCGCCGGCCAGTTCGCCAGCGCGCTGGAGACCGCGCAGGGCCGACAGATCGCTGCCCGCCTGTCAGCACTGGGCCGGCAGATCAACTTCCTCACCCGCGAAGTACACGAGGCGGCCGAGGACCTCGGCGCGACCGTCTCCGTCCTGCCGCCGCACCGCACCCCCGTGCTGCGAGCCCGTCCGCGCCCCGCCGTGGACACCACACCACCGGCGGCGGCGCCTCGCACCACCACCACCACCACCCGCCACCGGTAGGCGCCGCTCCCGACGAGAAAGCACCCGTTGTCCCTGACCGCTCCCCCGGCCCCGGCACCGCGCATCAGCTACGGCGCGGTGCTGGGCACCCCGTACGTCGCCCGACTGCTCGGCGGCACGCTCGCCGGCCGCCTGCCCAACGCTATGGCGCCCGTCGCCATCGTGCTGTGGGCCACCGCTACCGGCGGCAGTATCGCTTTCGGCGGGCTGCTCAGCGCCCTGTACGGCTTGGCGTCGTCGCTGGCCCAGCCGGTCATGGGGCGTCTGATGGACCGCTACGGGCAGACCAGCGTGCACCTGCCGGCCGCTGTGCTGAACTCCGTACTGGTGGCCGTCCTGCCAGTGGCCGGACCCTACGGTGGGCCGACCACGGCCACGGTGATCGTGCTCGCCGCGGGCCTGACGACGCCGGCCCTGGAGGTCGGGCTGCGGGCTCTGTGGCCCACCGTGCTGCCCAGCCCCCGGCTGCGGCACGCCGCGCTCGCCCTCGACACCGGCATGCAGGGCCTGCTGTACGTCCTCGGCCCGCTGCTCGTCGCCGCGCTCGCCTTCTCATGCAACCCGTCCCTGGCGCTCGCCGTCACCGCCGCTCTCGGTCTCGCGGGCACCGTCACCGTCGCCTGCGCACCGCCCTCTCGGAGCTGGCGTCCTCCACAGTCTGCGGACTCGGACACCAAGCGAGGGCGCCGCTTGCTCTGTCAGGGCCTGGTGCTGCTGTTCGTCTCCCTCACCGGGGTGGGGTTCGCGATCGGGGCCATGAACGTGTGGTCGATCGCCATGGCTGAGCAGCACGGCCAGGACCTGCTCTCCGGGGTCATCCCCGCCGCGTTCTCGATGGGCAGTTTCGTCGGCGGCCTCCTTTACGGACGCCGCACCTGGTCGGGCACCACCACCGGGCGACTGATCGCTGCCACAGCCGGGTTCCTGGTCGGGTGGTTGCCGCTCCTTGCCCTCCTGGGTCCGTACGCGGCCACCGCCGCGGTCGTCGTGCCCGGCGCGTTCCTCACCGTCGTGGTCGCCTGCGCCTTCGTGACCGCGGACGTCCTCGCTCCGGCAGGCCGTACCAGTGAGGCGTACGCGTGGCTGATCCTGTCGATCGGCGTCGGACAGTCCGCCGGCACCGCACTCGCCGGGTACCTCGCCGAGCACCCCCTCGCCAGCGCTGCCCTCCCCGCCGCCGGCGCCGCTGCTGCCCTCACCGCTCTCCTTTCTCGCCCGCCCTGGCCAGCACCTGCCCTCTCTCGACGGCACCGTCGCGCACCCGCCTGGAATCGTGCCTCAACCCCCGTCCGTCATTCCTTTAGGAGATCCACATATGGCTGTCCGCACGCAGTTCATCATCGAGCATCCCTGTGGCCACTCGATCACCCACGACCTGTCCGGTAGGGCCGCAGACAAAAGATCCGGATTCGCTCGCTGGCTCGCGGGTCGGGACTGCACCAACTGCTGGAAGGCAGCCCGCGACTCCAACACGGAATCCAGAGAAGAGTGGCTGGCTGGCAAGCGCGCTGAGGAACAGCAGGCCGCTGTCGAGTGGGCGAAGCGATTCGATATGCCGCCGCTGGAGGGCCCGGAGCGGGCCCTCGACTGGGGCGAACGATCCCGTCATCAATTGATGACAGCCGCGCACACCGCCCTGGTCGTCGAGGGCACCTGGGACGAGGCGGACTGGGCGGAACTAGAGGAGAAGGCTCGCGCGATCACCCGGGCCGGATGGTGGCTCGACCAACGGGACACGGAGGGCTCCGACCTGCTCGAACTCCTCGACGCCGCAACCGAACACGATGTGGGCAACGAAAACCCCTTCCGCTAGGACCCTCCCGGCGGACCCATCGTCTCCTCGACGGTAGCCTCCTACAGCCTTCGCTTCCGCCGCTCCACCGGAATCGCTTCCAGAAGTTTATCGACCCTGCGATCCGCACGATTGCTCCACCATCCGGATTCTTCGATGGTGTCGCGGTATCTCGAGAAGTCCACGTCAGGGTGCTTGGCCACCAGCCCGGCGAGGCGATCCAGCGTGTAGTTGACCTCTTGTGCCTGCCTCAGTGCCTCATGCAGCTTCTCTCGAAGGTGATCGTCCGGGCTTGAGTAGGTTGGCGGGATCACCAATTTTGAAGCTGGCGCTCCCCTCAGCGTCCAGGAACGCGCCGTCAATCACCAGTGGGATGAACGAGCAGTCCCTGTGGTTGCGCTGGAGGGCTTCCATCACCTTCAGATGGTCATCCCTGAACTCCGTGGTGATCCATACAGCGTGACTTGCTTCCACCGTGGCAGCGCAGGTGATGAGTCGACCGAGATGATCCGCGTCGGTCCGTTCCATTTGATTCTCAATCACGACGAATCGCTCACGGTCGCCCACCAAAGTCTTGGCGAGAATATCGATTCGGTACCCAGCGATCTTCTGCTCAGTGCCGACAAGGGTAAGCGGATTTTCAAACCATGCCGCACGCCTGATGATTTGGAGCCGCTTGGCGATCCATGGAGTGAGGTTGGATGCCTCATGCGGGAAGAACGAACGCAGGTCTTCGACCGGCCGAAGCCATACCGGGTCTTCGAATTTATCCGGGCAACGCCTGTCGTCGGCTGCGTCGAGTGGTTGCGCAGCGTGAGCGGAGGCGTTGGTTCTCTCGGTTGCGGAAGCCGAAGGCGTTGCGGGCTTCGAGCTTGATGAGG
>NZ_JASISZ010000048.1 GCF_030063355.1 Streptomyces sp. PH10-H1 | reverse complement strand
GGCGGCGGAAGGACTTTGTTTTTCAAAGGAACCTCAAGCAGAACCGGAATCGGCCCTGCCCGGGGTATATAAGTCTGGCGTTGACTTTTGGCACGCTGTTGAGTTCTCAAGGAACGGACGCTTCCTTCGGTGCCGTAACCGGCGCCCTCCGGGCTTCCCTTCGTTTTCTCAGCTTAGCAGATCCGATTTCCCGTTTCTGCCACCCGCTGAGGCGGGTTTTTGTTTCGCGCCTTGCGGCGTGTCCACTACTTTAGCGCATTTCCCGCCCCGCTCATAATCGAGCTATTCGGACTGAATTTCGGCGCACCGAAAAGCAACCCTGACGGGAAGTCGTAGTAGTGGGTGGCCACCTCTGCGGGGATCCGGACGAACCGGACGCACCGTTTCCAGCGGCTCGGACTACGTTACGTAGGAGCGGCAGCAGAGTCAAGCTCTGCCGCCGCTCAAACGCATGGGTTTCAGCCGACCTCGATGGCGGCCAGGCTCTTCTTGCCACGACGGAGGACGAGCCAACGGCCGTGCAGCAGGTCGGAGTCGGCGGGGACGGCGTCCTCACTGGTCACCTTGGTGTTGTTCAGGTAGGCGCCGCCCTCCTTGATGGCGCGCCGGGCGGCCGACTTGCTCGCCACCAACTCCACCGCGGTCAAGAGGTCGACAACCGGCTCCAGCGACGTGACCTTGGCGTACGGCAGCTCGGAGAGAGCGGCCGCCAGCGTGGCCTCGTCCAGGTCGGTCAGCTCCCCCTGGCCGAAAAGAGCCTTGGAAGCGGCCGTGACGGCCAGGCACTGATCCGCCCCGTGCACCAGGGTGGTCAGTTCCTCCGCCAGGGCGCGCTGGGCGGCGCGGGCCTGGGGGCGCTCCTCGGTGAGCCGCTCCAGCTCCTCGATCTCCTCGCGAGTCTTGAAGCTGAAGATGCGCAGGAACTTGGAGATGTCACGGTCGTCGGCGTTCAGCCAGAACTGGAAGAAGGCGTACGGCGTGGTCATCTCGGGGTCGAGCCAGATCGCGCCGCCCTCGGTCTTGCCGAACTTGGTGCCGTCCGCCTTGGTGATCAGCGGGGTGGCGAGCGCGTGCACGGAGGCGCCCTCGACGCGATGGATCAGGTCGATGCCGGCCGTCAGATTCCCCCACTGGTCGCTGCCGCCGGTCTGCATGGTGCAGCCGTACCGCCGGTAGAGCTCCAAGAAGTCCATGCCCTGCAGGATCTGGTAGCTGAACTCGGTGTAGCTGATGCCCTGGTCGGAGTTGAGGCGCCGGGCGACGGCTTCCTTGGCGATCATCTTGTTGACGCGGAAGTGCTTGCCCATGTCGCGCAGGAACTCGATCGCCGACATGCCGGACGTCCAGTCCAGGTTGTTCACCATCGTGGCGGCGTTCGGGCCCTCGAAGGAGAGGAAGGGCTCGATCTGGGCGCGGACGCGCTCGACCCAGTCGGCGACGACCTCGGGGGCGTTGAGCGTCCGTTCCGCCGACGGCTTGGGATCGCCGATCAGACCGGTGGCACCGCCGACCAGGCCCAGCGGCCGGTGACCGGCGCGCTGCAGCCGCCGGATGGTGAGGATCTGCACCAGATTGCCCAGGTGGAGGCTGGGCGCCGTGGGGTCGAAGCCGCAATAGACCGTGACAGGGCCGTCCGCGAACGCCTTGCGCAATGCGTCCTCGTCAGTGGAAACGGCGATCAGCCCTCGCCACTGCAGCTCGTCGACGATGTCCGTCACGGGTCTCTTGTCTCCTTGGGTCAGTGCGATGAGTCGGTTCTCCGCGGCCGCACAGCGGCGGTCCGCGCAGCGTCCGTACAGCGTGTCCGAGGGTACGCGGTCGCGGCCAGTCGTTAACTACGGCGCCGCGGGGCGTGCGCCCGGTAGGGACTGACGGTCGGGTCGCCGTCGATCCAGAAACGCCAGGGGTGGACGGCGCCGTCGCCGCCGACGCCGGTACGGGGGCCGGTACGGATCAGCTCCGCGGCCGGCGGAGCGCCGGCCAGAACCCGGAACGGACTCCCCGCCGGATCGGCGGGCGGATCGCCGGACAGACCGGCTGACGAATCGGCGCGCGGACCGTCCGGGGGTTCGCAGACGTCCGCTCCGTTGAGGGACCGGTCGACGGCGAGGGCGGTGGCCAGCCGGGCCGGGCCCTGGGCGAGGTCGGTGTCCTTGCGGGAGGTGGGGCGGTTCTTGCGGGCGAGGTCCGCGCCCCGGGTGATCTCGCCGCCGCGCAGCAGGACACCGCTGGCCGTGCCCTCCGGGCCGCACACCAGGTTGAGGCAGTGCCACATGCCGTAGGTGAAGTACACATACGTGTGGCCGGGCGGTCCGAACATCACCGCGTTGCGTTCGGTACGTCCCCGGTAGGCGTGCGATCCGGGGTCGATGGGGCCCGCGTATGCCTCTACTTCGGTCAGGCGCAACTCGATCGGGCCGTCCGCGGTGCGGCGGACGAGGATCCGGCCGAGCAGGTCCGGTGCGATGTCGAGGACCGGGCGGTCGAAGAAGGACCGGACGAGCGGGGTCCTTTCGGCATCGGCGATCATGCGGTACGAGGGTACCGGAACCGTTCGCCGCGGTTCCGCGTTCGTAGAGACCGTAAATGTCGGCGGCAAGCGGAACTGGTTCTAGGCTCAGTGCGCCGAGGCATGCGCCCGTCGCAGCCGGCAACAGCCCCAGCAGTTCACGCGATCAGGAGGTGTCGAGGTGACCGAGCAGAAGCGGCGGCCGCTCCCCCACGAGTTCCATCCGCCGGTGCCGTCGTTCACGGTGGTGAGCGATGACGTGGCACCGGGCGCGGTGTTGAAGGACGAGCAGGTGTACGCGGCCGGGAACACCTCGCCGCAGTTGCGGTGGGAGGGCTTCCCCGAGGGGACGAAGAGCTTTGCCGTGACGTGTTTCGACCCGGACGCGCCGACCGGCAGCGGTTTCTGGCACTGGTCGCTCATCGATATCCCAGTGACGGTCACCGAGCTGCCGACGGGTGCCGGCACCGGGGACTTCAAGGGCCTGCCCGAGGGCGCGCTCCATGTGCGGAACGACTACGGGACGCGGGACTTCGGCGGGGCCGCTCCACCGCCGGGGGACGGCCCGCACCGCTATGTCTTCACCGTGTACGCGGTGGACGCCGGGAAACTGGGACCCGACGCGGACGCCTCGCCGGCCGCGATCGGTTTCAACCTGCGCTTCCACGCGCTGGGCAGGGCCCAGCTGATCGGGGAGTACGAGGCACCGGCCGGGAGCTGAGCGCCGTCGCACCTCGATTAATTGCGTTGCGCCCCGGCGCCCCGAATCGCACAGTGGTACCTGTCTGGTGGTGGCCCACCATCACCGGGCAGTCGGTACCGCGGTAGCGGGGGCGGCGGGGCGTCGCGTTGTGGTGGTTCTCGCCCGCGCGATGCAAGTCGTCTGCCGGAACCGGGCGTTCCCCGCCCGGTGTCCGCGCCGGCTGCCGTACGCTCCGGACGCTTCCGTTACGCACGGGGGGAAGCGTCCGGGGCGTTCGGCATTTCGTCCGGCCCTTTTCGTCCGGAATTTCCGCTGTCCACTGCGCGCTCCCCACTGCCCGGCAGCGGCTCCCCCACACCCTCACGTCCCTTTCCCCGCACGGATATTGCGTTGTCCGCGCGGGGTCTGCCAGGCACAGTGGATCCACTTCGCCATGGGGCGGGGACGGATCGTTGAGGTGGGCGGAATGCGTGAGACGCTGGTGCTGAACGCGAGTTTCGAGCCGCTGTCGACGGTGTCGCTGCGGCGTGCGGTCGTGCTCGTGATGCAGGAGAAGGCCGTCGTCGAGCAGGCGCATCCGGGGCTGCGAATCCGCGCCGCCGCCGTCGAGGTCGCGGTTCCGCAGGTGATCAGGCTGCGGAGATACGTCCGGGTGCCGTTCCGACAACGGGCCTCGTGGTCGCGGCGGGGTGTGCTGGTGCGTGACCGGCACCGGTGCGCGTACTGCGGTCGCCGGGCGAGCACGGTGGACCATGTCGTACCGCGTTCGCACGGTGGCGGGGACACCTGGCTGAACACGGTCGCCGCGTGTGCGGAGGACAACCACCGCAAGGCGGACCGGACGCCGGAGCAGGCGGGGATGCGGCTGCTGGCCCAGCCGTTCGAGCCGACGCCGGCGGACACGCTGCTGCTGGCGCTGGGGATCAGGGATCATGCCGTGCTGCCGGACTGGCTGGCTCTGCCGGCCTGATCCCGGCGGTGCACGGACGGCGGGCCTACCAGGGGTGGCGGCCCGCCGTCCGGGTCCGGTGCTCACGTGATGGGGGTTCGGACCCGGATCACGTGAGCACCGGATTACTTGAGCACGAGTTGGACGATCGCCACGATGCCGACGACGACGATGACACCCCGCAGCGCGCCCGGCGGCAGCCGGCGGCCGATGCGGGCGCCGAAGATGCCGCCGAGGGTGGCGCCGGCGGCGATGAGGCCGACGGCGGCCCAGTTGAAGTCGGCGACGAAGAGGAAGAAGACGGCGGCGATCCCGTTGACGAGCATGCCCAGGATGTTCTTGACGCCGTTGATGCGCTGCAGGTCGTCATGGAGCAGCAGGCCCATCAGCGACAGATAGAGGACGCCCTGGGCGGCCCCGAAGTAGCCGCCGTACATGCTGGCGAGGAAGAGGCCGGTCAGCAGCGGCGGGCCGCCGTCGGTGGGGACGTCCGTGCCGTCGCGTTCGCGGCGGGCTTTGACGGCGCGGGCGAGACGGGGCTGCACGACGACCAGGACCACGGCGAGGCCGATCAGTACGGGGACGATCGCGCCGAACGCCGTGGACGGCAGCGTCAGGAGCAGGATCGCGCCGGACAGGCCGCCGGCCAGGGCGGTGGAGCCGAGCCGGATGACCCGCCGGCGCTGGCCGCGCAGTTCGCGGCGGTAGCCGATGGCCCCGCTGAGTGAACCGGGCACCAGGCCGAGGGCGTTGGAGACATTCGCGGTGACCGGCGGGAGGCCGACGGCGAGGAGTACCGGGAAGGTGATCAGGGTGCCGGAGCCGACGATGGTGTTGATGGTGCCCGCGCCGAGTCCCGCCGCGAAGACGGCGAGTGCCTCCCAGATCGTCACGCTGTACCCCTCGATGACCGGTGTCGGTTACACCGATCATGCCCGAGGGTCAGTCCTTGTCGAAGCGCGGGGTCTCGCGGCGCGGAGCGTTGTCGTCGCCGTTGTTGCCGCCACCGCCCCCGCCACCGTTGTTGCCGCCGCCTCCGCCACCGCCGTTGCCGGGAGCTCCGGGGAGGTTGACGATGCCGCCGAGGCCCTTGAGCGCGTCGTTGAGTTCACTGGGGATGATCCAGAGCTTGTTGGCGTCACCCTGGGCGATCTTCGGGAGCATCTGGAGGTACTGGTACGCCAGCAGCTTCTGGTCCGGGTCGCCCGCGTGGATGGACTCGAAGACCGTACGGATGGCCTGCGCCTCGCCCTCGGCGCGCAGCGCGGCGGCCTTGGCGTCACCTTCCGCGCGCAGGATCGAGGACTGCTTCTCACCTTCCGCGGTGAGGATCTGGGACTGCCGGATGCCTTCGGCGGTGAGGATCGCGG
This sequence comes from Streptomyces sp. PH10-H1, assembly GCF_030063355.1. GTDB lineage: Bacteria > Actinomycetota > Actinomycetes > Streptomycetales > Streptomycetaceae > Actinacidiphila. The sequence goes on along the minus strand of NZ_JASISZ010000048.1, from coordinate 59,898 downwards.
CGCGCTTGTCGCGGTCCGCGCGCATCTGCTTCTCCATCGAGTCCTGGATGGAGGTCGGCGGCTCGATCGCCTTGAGCTCGACGCGGTTGACGCGGATGCCCCACTTGCCGGTGGCCTCGTCGAGGACGCCGCGCAGTGCCGCGTTGATCTCCTCCCGGGAGGTCAGCGTCCGCTCCAGGTCCATGCCGCCGATGATGTTGCGGAGCGTGGTGACGGTGAGCTGCTCGATCGCCTGGATATAACTGGCGACTTCGTACGTCGCCGCCCGGGCGTCGGTCACCTGGTAATAGATGACGGTGTCGATATTGACGACCAGGTTGTCCTGCGTGATCACCGGCTGCGGGGGGAACGGCACGACCTGCTCGCGGAGGTCGATGCGGTTGCGGATGGTGTCGATGAAGGGCACGACGATGTTCAGGCCCGCGCTGAGAGTGCGCGTATAGCGGCCGAAGCGCTCGACGATGGCGGCGCTCGCCTGTGGAATGACCTGGACCGTCTTGATGAGCGCGACGAAGACGAGCACCACCAGGATGATCAGGACGATGATGATCGGCTGCATGTCCACTCCCGCGCCGTTTGACTGCGGATGTACCGGATGTACTTCGACATGATCAATTGTCGCAGACCACTACGGCGGTGCGCCCAGGGTTCGGCGAATTCCCGGAGCGCTGCCGTGGCGGCCGTATCGGTCGCTTCGGTCACATGACGACGGCGGTCGCTCCGTCGATCTCCACGACATCCACCTTCTCGCCCGGGTCGAAGATCCGCTCATCGTCGAGGGAGCGCGCCGACCAGATCTCACCGGCGAGTTTGATCCGTCCGCCGCCACCGTCGACCCGTTCGAGGACGACGGCCTGCCGGCCCCTCAGCGCGTCGATCCCGGTACGCAGCTCGGGGCGCTGCGTGCGGTGCCGGTAGGCGATGGGGCGGACGACGGCGAGCAGCGCGACCGAGACGATCACAAAGACGATGACCTGGAGAACGATGCCGCCGCCGAGCGCGGCCGTGACCGCTCCCGCGACGGCACCGACCGCGAACATCCCGAATTCGGGCATCGCGGTCAGCACCAGAGGTATGCCGAGTCCTACGGCGGCGATGAGCCACCACACCCATGGGTCCACCTCCCCATCGTAGGGGGGTGGGGGTGATCTGTGACAGGCCTTGCCAGGTACGGACAGGCCGTACCGGGCGGGGTATGCCGTACCGGACGGGGTATCAGGAGAGCGGCAGTCCCGCGGCGGTCCAGCGGTCGCCCCTGCGTTCGACGACCAGCGGGAGGCCGAAGCAGTGCGAGAGATTGCGCGAGGTGAGTTCGAGCTCCATCGGGCCCGCGGCGACGACCTTGCCCCGGCGGATCATGAGGACATGGGTGAAGCCGGGGGCGATCTCCTCGACATGGTGGGTGACCATGATCATGGAGGGGGCGATCGGGTCGCGGGCGAGCCGGCCAAGACGCCGGACGAGGTCCTCGCGGCCACCGAGGTCGAGGCCGGCCGCCGGCTCGTCGAGCAGCAGCAGCTCCGGGTCGGTCATCATGGCGCGGGCGATCAGGGTGCGCTTGCGTTCGCCCTCGGACAGGGTGCCGAACTTCCGGTCCAGGTAGTCGGACATGCCGAGCCGGTCGAGGAAGGCGCGGGCGCGGTCCTTGTCGACCCGCTCGTAACTCTCCCGCCAGTGCGCGGTCATGCCGTACGCGGCGGTGAGGACGGTTTCCAGGACGGTCTGGCCGCTCGGCATCTTGTCCGCCATGGCCGCGCCCGCCATGCCGATTCGGGGGCGCAGTTCGAAGACGTCGACGCTGCCGAGCTTCTCGCCGAGCACCTGGACGGTGCCGGTGCTGGGGAAGAGGTAGCTGGAGGCGATGTTGAGCAGCGTGGTCTTGCCCGCGCCGTTGGGTCCGAGGATCACCCAGCGTTCGCCCTCGGCGACCGACCAGGAGACCTGGTCCACCAGAGCCCGTCCGTCGCGGACCACCGATACGTCCACCAGCTCCAGCACATCGCTCATGAGCGCGTTGTCTCCCATTGCAGTCTCGGTTGTCACGGGCAGAGCCCCGAGGGAAAACCTACGCCACGCGTCGGGCGGTCCAGTCCTTAGGCTGGGGGGATGCTTGATGAACCTCGATCAGGACGGCTGGCGGCATGGGGAAATGCCCTACTTGCCGGACTTGCCGCACCGGATGATGTCGCCCAGGAGGTCCTGGGCGGGGACGCCGTTCACCGGATGACCGGACTGCCGGGCGAAAACGGCCCGGTCGGTCTGACCCTCGGCCTCGGACGACTGCGCGCGCTCGGTACGACCGGGCTGCGGATCGCGCTGCCCGCGCCGGGGCATCCGCTGGGCCTCAGCGGCCCGCCGGAGTTCAACGCGCGGGCGCTGGCCGCGGGCGAGGCCGTGATCGCGGTCGGCGGCCCGGCCCTCGGCCTCGTTCCCGAAGTGACCGAGGCCGGGCCGCGCGGCGATGTGCACGTGGAGGTGGAGTGGCAGTGCCTGAAGGTACGGTCCGCCCCGCCGGCGGACGTGCCCTCGCTCGGCGAGGCGGAGCGGGAGCTGGCCGAGGCGCTGCGGGACACCACCGAGGCGCTGACCCGGCTGGACGTCGCCGGGACCGGACCGGCCGCGCAGGCGGCCCTGGACGCCTACCGGGCGCGCGCCGAGCGCGGCCATGACGTGCTGGCGCCCGGCTATCCGCCGCGGGCGGTACGGGTGTTGGTGATGGCGCAGCGGGTCAGCGCGCTGGTCGCCATCGCCGCCGACGGGCATGGGGCCGCGGTCAGCGCCTCGGAGATCGCGGCGCGCGCGGAGTTGCTGCGGCCGGTGGAGCGCACCGCCCGGCGGGCACAGGTGGCGGCCTACAACGCCTACGTGGAGGAGGCGGAGCGCCGGACGCCGTAAAGGCCGCGTCCCCGAACGCCGCGGCCGCGGAGGCAGTGCCTCCGGGGCCGGTCGTCGCGGTGCGAACCGCTGGGTGCGACTACTTGTTGACGCACACGTTCCCGAAGGTCGGGTTCAGGGCACCGATCACGCTGACGGTGTTGCCACAGGCGTTGACCGGGACGTGCGCGGGAACCTGGACCAGGTTGCCCGAGGCGACACCGGGTGAGTCGTGTGCCACGCCGTGGGCGTCGGCGCCGTGAGCGGAGGCGACACCGGCTCCGGCCATGGCGAGCCCGCCCGCGACGAACGTGATGGCCGCGGCCGTCTTCAGGATCTTCACTTCGAACTTCCTCCTCGCATGGTGCACCGCGGCCAACCGCCGCAGTACGTCATACAGAACGGGTCACGGCCGGTCAGGGGGCGCCACGCGGGCGACATCCACCCGACAGTATGAATCTCACACCGGAACACGACGTTCCGGTCAGGCCCCGATACCGTGCCTGACCGCCCACAGGGCGGCCTGGGTGCGGTCCGAGACATCGAGCTTCATCAGGATGTTCGAGACATGGGTCTTCACGGTCTTCTCGGAGAGCACCAGCGCGCGGGCGATCTCCCGGTTGGACCGTCCGTCGGCGATCAGCGTCAGGACTTCGCGCTCCCGTTCCGTGAGGGCGTTGCCCCGGCCCTGGCCGTGGCCGGGGAACTCCTGCGAGAGCAGCGCGTCGGCGACCTCCGGCTGGAGCAGTACATGACCGGCGTGCACGGAGCGGATCGCGCCGGCCAGCGCCTCGGGGTCCACGTCCTTATATACGTAGCCGGCGGCGCCTGCCCGCAGGGCGGGCACGATGGTGCGCTGCTCGGTGAAACTGGTGACGATGAGCACCCGGGCCGGGCTGCCGAGCTCGCGCAGTTTCCGCAGGGCCGAGATGCCGTCGGTGCCGGGCATCTTGATGTCCATCAGGATCACGTCGGGGCGCAGTTCCCCGGCGCGGGCCACGCCCTCGTCACCGTCGCCGGCCTCGCCGACGACCTCGATGTCGCCCTGGACCTCCAGGAACGTCCGCAGACCGCGGCGCACCACCTGGTGGTCGTCGACCAGCAGGACGCGAATTGCCCGCCCGTCGCCCGCCACCACCCTTGCAACGAAACGCTCCGTGCTGTCCCTCTTTTCCTCAGCCACCGGGCACCTCCATCTCGATGACGGTGCCCTTCCCGGGCGCCGATGTCACTGTCAGATGCCCGCCGGCGCCGCTCGCCCGGTCCCGCATGGAGACCAGGCCGAGGTGGCGGCCGGCGCGGCGCACCGCGGACGGTTCGAAGCCCGTACCGTCGTCGCCGACCCGCAGGACGGCGCCCTTGCCGCGGCCGGTGAGACAGACGGTGACGGTGGTCGCGTGCGCGTGCCGCAGTGCGTTGTGCAGGGCTTCCTGCGCGACGCGCAGCAGCGCCTCCTCCTGGGCGGCGGGCAGCGCCCGCACCTGGCAGGACGAGAAGGTGACATGGGCCGTGTGGGCCCGGTCGAGCACTTCGGCCTGGGTGCGCAGGGTCGCGACGAGGCCGTCCTCGTCCAGGCCCGCGGGCCGCAGCTCGACGACGACGGCGCGCAGTTCGTCGGCGGCCTCGGCGGCGAGCGCCGCCACGTGCTTCAGCTCCTCCTTGGCGCGCGCCGGGTCGCGGTCGACCAGCGCGGCCGCGGCCTGGGCGGTGAGCCGCAGCGAGAAGAGCTTCTGGGACACCGCGTCGTGCAGCTCGTGGGCGATGCGCGCCCGCTCCCCCGCCAGCGTCAGTTCGCGGCTGCGCTCGTAGAGACGGGCGTTGGTGAGGGCGATGGCGGCGTGCGCGGCCAGGGTGCGCAGCAGCGTCTCGTCCTCCTCGGTGAAGGCGCAGACGGTGGCGGGTTCCGCGCGGGGGCCGAGCTTGTTGGCCAGGAAGATCGCGCCGAGGATCTCCTCGCCGTCGACGACCGGCATGCCGATGAAGTCGGTCATGCCGGGGTGGGCGCGCGGCCAGCCGCCGAAGCAGTCGGCCTGGGTGACGTCCGCCAGTCGCTGGGGGGTCGCTTCATGGAGCATCGCGGCGAGGATGCCGTGCTGGCGGGGCAGCGGGCCGATCGCCTTCCACTGCTCGTCGCTCACTCCGTCGACGACGAACTGGGCGAACCCGCCGTGATCATCGGGCACGCCGAGCGCGGCGTACTCGGCGTCGAGCAGCTCACGGGCGGACGCGACGATGGTCTGCAGGACCTCGCGGACCTCCAGGTGCCGGCTCATCGCGAGGACCGCGGAGCTGACCGCTTCGATTCCGCCCCGGGGCGAACGGTTGGACATGCATTCAACCTACCGGCGCCGCGGGTCCGGCGGATCGGGCCGCGGACCTAGGGCGAAGTGCCCCCCTGAGTGCGGCGGACGGCCGAGGCGCGGGACGCACCGGTGTTCCTACGGTGAAGGCAGCCGTCGGGCACCGGGCCGGACGGCGGCTCGGAGGGCGGGACGATGGGCGTAGCAATCATCACTGGGGCGTCACGGGGGCTGGGCCGGGCGGTGGCCGGGGCACTCGCCCGGCGCGGCTGGGACCTGGTGCTCGACGGGAGATCCGCGGATTCGCTGAAGGCCGCCGAGGCAGGGCTCGGGCAGGAGGGCACGGCGCGGGTGGCGGCCGTGCCGGGCGATGTCACCGACGCCGCCCACCGGACCGCGCTCATCGCGGCGGCGCGGGCGTTCGGCGGCCTCGATCTGCTGGTGAACAACGCGAGCGCGCTGGGCGCCGAGCCGCTGGTGGCTCTGGCGGAGCTTCCGCTGGACGGCCTGCGCGCCGCACTGGAGACGAATGTGGTGGCGCCGCTGGGGCTCATACGGGAGGCGCTGCCGCTGCTGCGGGCCTCGGGGGGCTCGGTGGTGAACGTCAGTTCCGACGCGGCCGTGGAGGCGTACGGGACCTGGGGCGGCTATGGAGCGAGCAAGGCCGCCCTGGACCAGCTGTCCGCCGTCCTGGCCGTCGAGGAGCCGGGGCTGCGGGTGTGGTGGGTCGACCCGGGTGACATGCGCACCGAGCTGTACGCGGCGGCCTGCCCCGGCGACGACCTGTCGGACCGCCCGCTGCCCGAGGACGTGGCCCCGGCCTTCCTGCGGCTGCTGGACGAGGTCGCGCCCAGCGGGCGCTACACCGCTCCGGCGCTGCTGGAGCCACGGTGACCACGGTGGAGGGGTTGCGGGGGCTGCGGGTGCCGCCCGAGCTGTCGGCGCGGGCGCCGGCCGAGCAGCGGGACGGCGTCCGGCTGCTGGTCGGCCGCGCGGCGGCGGGCGAGGTGTCGCACCACGCCTTCCGGGAGCTTCCAGGACTGCTGCGGGCCGGTGACGTGCTGGTGGTGAACACCTCGCGGACGCTGCCCGCCGCGGTCGGCGGGCATCTCGCCGGGGAGCCGGTGACCGTGCACTTCTCCACCCGGCAGGACGACAGGGGGCACCCCCGGCCGGAGGTTGGGGGACGCTGGGCGGTGGAGCTGCGGACCCCCGATGAGCGCGGCACGACGCTGCCCCGGGCCGGGGGACCCGCCGGAGCCGTCGTGGAGCTGCCGGGCGGGGAGCGGCTGGTACTGGAGGAGCCCCTGTCGCCGCGCGGGGACCGGCTGTGGGTGGCGCGGCCGTCCATGGCGGACCCGGCGGCGTATCTGCACCGCCACGGCCGGCCGATCCGGTACGGCTACACGGAGCGGGACCAGCCGCTCGCGGCCTATCAGACGGTGTTCTCGGTGCCGACCCCCGACGGTCTCGGCTCGGCGGAGATGCCGAGCGCGGGCCGACCGTTCACCGCCGGGATGGTGACCGCCCTGGTCAGCAGGGGTGTGCAGCTCGCGCCGATCGTGCTGCACGCCGGGGTCTCCTCGGCGGAGACACATGAGCCGCCGTACCCGGAGCGGTTCGCGGTGCCGCCGAGCACCGCATGGCAGGTGAACGCGGCCCGCAGCGGAGGGGGCCGGGTCATCGCGGTGGGCACGACGGCCGTGCGGGCGCTGGAGTCGGCCGCGGACGGCCGGGGCACGGTGCGCGCCGCACGGGGCTGGACGGACCTGGTGCTGACCCCGGAACGCGGGGTGCGCGCCGTGGACGGACTGCTGACCGGGCTCCATGAGCCGGCGGCCTCCCACCTGCTGATGCTGGAGGCGGTGGCGGGCGCCCCACTGCTGGAACGGGTCTACGCCGAAGCCGTCCGCGGCGGCTATCTGTGGCACGAGTTCGGCGACGTGAATCTGCTGCTCCCATAGCCGTCACCCCGCGCACCCCCGTCATCACGATCCGTCGATGGCGGGGGTGGTGGTGTGTGACCTCGCCGATAGGACGTACGTCACTTACGAAGCCGGTTAGTGGACCGCGCGGGCGTCCGCAGCGCGCAAGGCAGCACGTAAGGGACGGGTAAACACCCCACGCCGTTCAACCCGCAGCTACGACTTTGGTTAGTAATGCGCCTCTTTGCCCTGCGATTTTTACCCAGCTATCAATGCTGGAGTCCGCGATTGGAAGAGGTAACTCCCCCATGCAGCTCCCCACGCTCCCTAAGCTCGGCCGACTGAGCAAGGTGCACACGTTCGCCGTAGCAGGCACCGCTACCGCCGCCCTGACGGTTCTGGCCATCACCGCCGGTGCCCAGGGATCCAGCGGGACGGCACTCGCCTCCGGCGAGCCCGCGAACTTCGCCGTCGTGAACACCGCCGGCCCGAACCAGGGCATTTCCGCACAGGCCGGCGCCGCTTCCCAGCACGCCGCAGCCGACGCCGCGGCCAAGAAGAAGGCTTCCGACGACGCCGCCGCGGCCGCGAAGAAGAAGGCGGCCGACGACGCCGCCAAGAAGAAGGCTTCTGACGACGCCGCCAAGAAGAAGGCTTCCGACGAGGCCGCCAAGCGCCAGCAGGAGACGCAGGCCGCCAACCGCTCCACCCAGCGCAAGGCAGTCTCCGCCGCTCCCGCTCCCGCTCCCGCTCCCGCGGCCCCGGCCGCCGCGTCGTACTCGAACAACCTCGACGGCTGGATCAAGCAGTCGCTGTCCATCATGTCCGCCAAGGGCATACCGGGCAGCTACGACGGCATCCACCGCAACATCATGCGGGAGTCCTCGGGCAACCCGCAGGCCATCAACCTGACCGACTCGAACGCCGCCGCCGGCATCCCCTCCAAGGGACTGCTGCAGGTCATCGACCCGACGTTCGCCGCGTACCACGTCGCGGGTACCTCGAATGACATCTACGACCCGGTCGCCAACATCACCGCCGCGTGCAACTACGCGGCCGCGAACTACGGCTCCATCGACAACGTCAACTCGGCCTACTAAGAGCCGCTGAACGACGTGACCGACGCGAAAGGGCGGCCGCCCCCGGGTGGGTGGGGCGCCCCTTTCGCGTACCCGGGTATCCGGACGTGCCCGGGTGTCCGGGTGTCCGGTGGCCGGGTGGTTCCGCGCTACTTGCGCATGACCTCCGGCTCGTGGCGGCGCAGCAGCCGCGCGACCACGACGCCGCAGATCGCGGCGAGCAGGACCAGGACGCCCATGTCGACGAACCACTGGGTCGCGGTGTGCGCCCACAACGGGTCCGTGGAGTTGCCCGGGTCCCACGGCATGAGCACGTTCAGCTGTTCGGTCGTGCCGAGAGCGGAGATGGCCCACCTGGACGGCATCAGCCAGGCGATCTGCTCCACCCCGATCGAGTTGTAGATCTGGAAGAGCACCCCGGTGAAGACGACCTGGACGATCGCGAACATCACCAGCAGCGGCATGGTCTTCTCGGCGGTCTTCACCAGCGAGGAGATGATCAGGCCGAACATCATCGAGGTGAACCCGAGCGCGATGACGGCCAGCGTCATCTCGATCGCCGGCGTGTCCTTGAAGATCACGCCCTCGGTGGGCAGCGCCCTCGGCGCGAAGCCGATGCCGCAGATGATGACGCCCTGCAGGGCCGTGATCAGGCCCAGCACGATGACCTTGGACATCAGGTACGCGGAGCGCGACAGGCCGGTGGCCCGTTCCCGCTCGTAGATGACCCGTTCCTTGATCAGTTCTCGTACCGAGTTGGCGGCGCCGGAGAAGCACGCGCCGACCGCGAGGATCAGCAGGATGGTGCCCGCGTCCTTGTTTGTCAGGTGGTTCTTGATCGGGCCCGGGCCCAGCCCGGCCTCGGCCGGGATGACGACGCTCACGATGCCCAGGACCGCGGGCAGGATGAACATCAGGCCGATGAAGCCGCGGTCGGAGGCGATCACCGACAGATAGCGTCGCACCAGCGTCCACAGCTGCGCGCCCCAGCTCTGCGGCTTGGGCGGGCGGGTGGCCTGCTGCGGGACGACCGCCACGGCCTGCGGCGCGGCGTCGAGGTCGGCCGCGTACATCTGGTAGTGCTGCGAGCCGTGCCAGCGGCCCGACCAGTCGTAGTCGCGGTAGTTCTCGAACGCCGAGAAGACGTCGGCCCAGGTCTCGTAACCGAAGAAGTTGAGCGCTTCCTCCGGCGGACCGAAGTACGCGACGGAGCCGCCCGGCGCCATCACCAGCAGCTTGTCGCACAGTGCCAGCTCGGCCACCGAGTGGGTGACCACCAGGACGGTACGGCCGTCGTCGGCCAGACCGCGCAGCAGCTTCATGACATCGCGGTCCATGCCCGGGTCGAGACCGGAGGTCGGCTCGTCCAGGAAGATCAGCGACGGCTTGGTGAGCAGCTCCAGCGCGACGGAGACACGCTTGCGCTGGCCGCCCGAGAGGGAGGTGATGCGCTTGTCCGCGTGGATGTCGAGCTTGAGCTCCTGGAGGACCTCCTGGATCCGGTGGTTGCGCTCGTCGGTCGCGGTGTCACCGGGGAAGCGGAGCTTGGCCGCGTACCGCAGTGCTTTGCGGACGGTCAGCTCCTTGTGGAGGATGTCGTCCTGCGGGACCAGACCGATGCGCTGGCGCAGCTCGGCGAACTGCTTGTACAGGTTTCGGTTGTCATACAGCACCTCGCCCTGGTCGGCCGGGCGGTAGCCGGTCAGCGCACGCAGCAGCGTGGACTTGCCGGAACCGGACGGGCCGATGACCCCGACGAGCGACTTCTCCGGGACACCGAAGGAGACGTCCTTGAGGATCGTCTTCGTGGTGTTGCCCTGCGGGACCGTGACGGTCAGCCGCCGGGCCGAGAAGGAGATCTCACCGGTGTCGACGAACTCCTCGAGCCGGTCACCGACCAGCCGGAAGGTGGAGTGGCCGACGCCGACGATGTCGTTCGGGCCCAGCAGATGACGCTGGATCGGCTGACCGTTGACGTAGGTGCCGTTGTGGCTGCCCAGGTCGACGATCTCGTAGCGGCCGTCCGGGCTCGCCCTGAACTCGGCGTGGAACCGGGAGACCTGCAGGTCGGATACGACCAGCTCGTTCTCCAGGGCACGGCCGATCTTCATGACCCGGTTGATCGCGATGTGGTGCATGGTGGTCGGGCTGCGGTGCTGCTGGCCCTGCGGCTGCTGGCCCTGCGGCTGCGGTGCCCAGCCCTGCTGCTGCGGAACCTGTGCGGGCGGCTGCTGGCCCCAGCCGCCCTGCGGCGGCTGCGGCTGGACGGGCGGCTGCTGTTGCGGCGGATTCTGCCGCACGAAGGGCGCCGCCTGACCCGCCTGGGCCTGTTGCGGCTGTGCCAGCGACGTCTCCGCACTGTAGAGATCGGCGCTGACCTGCTGGCCGGCGCTGAAGTTGAGGCGGGGGCCGTCGGTTGCGTTGCCGAGGTTCACGGCGGCGCCCGGTCCGACCTCCATCTGGTGGATCCGCTGACCCTGCACATACGTGCCGTTGGTGCTGCCGAGATCCTCGACGACCCAACTGCGTTCGCCCCAGCGGATGGTGGCATGACGCCAGGAGACCCTGGCGTCGTCAAACACCATGTCCCCCTGTGGGTCACGTCCGAGGCTGTACGACCTGGACGGATCGAGCGTCCAGGTTTGACCGTTCAATTCGAGTACGAGTTCAGGCACCCCAAGCCCCAAAAGTTGTCCCCCGAGTATTTCCCCATGCGGGGAGTCTAGGGATTGCGAACATCGGGAGGAACTATTTCAGGCCCGACTGTCGAACCGGAAGGCGCCCTCCGATAAGTGCGCCCCCGGGAGGCGTTGACTGGGTCCAAAAGCCACCGGAGAGTAGTAACCGCCCAAGGACACGACCTCGGGGGGCCGGGATGACCGTACGGACCATGCCCTCGGCGAGCGTACTGCTCTCCGCCATCGCGTCTGTGAGTTGGGCGTTTCTGGCCATGGCGGGCACAGCCGCGCTCGGCCTGCATCTGCTCGGAGCCGACGCCGCCGGCTCGTTGGGACCGATGACCGCCGCGGTGGTGGCGATGGCCGCGGGCGGCCGGGTCAGCCCGTCGGGCGACGTCGCCGTGTTCGGGCTCGACAGCGCCGGGACCACGGGAGCCATCGGCGTCATGCCGCTGGGCGTGAGCCTGGTGGGGGCGCTGCTGCTGACATGGGTCTTCCTGCGGTCGCTGCGCGGCGCCGGCGAGCCGGGGCGGAGCCGCGAGGGAGCGCGCGCGACGGAGCCGCCGTGGTCCGGGGCGGTGGTCCCCGCGGGCGAGCTGGCCGCGCGGGTGATCGCGGTCGCGGCGCTCTTCACCGCCCTGCTCGGCGGGCTCGCCTGGGCCGGGCAGGACACCATCGCCATCGACGGCGCCTCACTCGGCGCCCCCACGGGCGGCGGCCTCGATCTGCCCGGCATCGGCGACATCGGCGGCGGGCTCACCGACGGGCTGAAGGGTCTGATCAAGGCCAAGACCTCGGTCGGCTTCCATGTGGACACCGTCCCCACACTGCTGCGCGGTCTGGTGTGGGTGTTGGCGGTGCTGCTGATCGCGCTGCTCGGCTCACGCCGTACGCCGCTGCCGCCGGGCTGGCAGGCCGTGCACCGGGTGGTGCGGCCCGCCGTCTCCGCGCTGTGCGCGGTGCTGGTGCTCGCGGTCGTGGCGGGCTTCGCCGCCGCCGGGTACGCGGCGGTGACCGGCAAGGAGCCGGGCCGCATCATGGGAGCAGCGCTCCTGGGCGCGCCGAACGGGGTCTGGCTGGCGGTGCCGCTGGGCCTGTTCGTCCAATGGAAGGGCGCGGCGACCGGAGAGCTCGCGAAACTGCTGCCCGACCCCATCGACCGGCTGCTGAGCGGCGGGCTCAACGAGCCGATCACGCCGGGCCGGCTCGCCGAGCTGGACCACCGGGTGTGGCTGCTGCCGGTCGCCGCGGCGCTGATGATGCTGACGGCCGGGGTGCTCGCGGCGACCCGTACCCCGGTCGGGACCGGGCCGCGCACCGGATACGTGGGACGCTGCGCGCTGCGCCTGGGGGTGGCGGCAGCCGTCGCGTTCCCGTTACTGGTGTGGCTCACCGGAATCTCGGTGAACGCGAACCTGTCGGTGTTCGGGTTCGACGCCGTCGGGGCCGGGATCGACCTGCACGGCAGCGTTCCCGTGGCGCTGCTGCTGGGCGCGGCCTGGGGCGCGGGGGCGGGCGGCGTCGGCGCGCTGCTGGCCCTGGCGACCGGCGCCGCGGGACGCCGGGCGGCGCCGCTCGCCCGGGGAGGCGCCCCGGGAGCCGCGGGCGGCGATTCCTCGCGGACGTACCCCGACATCGCCTACGAGCCGGGACCGTACCTGCCCGGCCCGGCGTTCCACCCGGACGAGACCGAGCCGAACCCGTACAAGCTGCCATCGGCGCCGGGCGGCGGCTCCGGTGCCGGGGCCGGTGGTGACTCGCCGCACGCGGCCCCGACCGTGGCCGGGGCGTTCGTGCCGCCGCCCCTGCCGCGCCGGCCCCAGGGCCGGGCCCGGCCCGACAAGTGGCCCGACCCGCCGGGCGAACCGCCACCGCCGCCGGGACGACCGGGGGGACGCCGCTAGGGCCAGTCAGGGTCTGGCCGCAAGGAATGTTCCGGCCACCGCGGGGCACGAGGGTGTCCGCCACGCGGGACGGCTCGTCGTGTCCTCGAGTCCGCCGGATACGGTGGTGTCACCATGAACGACGCCACGCAGCCCATCCCTGTCGCCGCCGTTCCCTCCGCGGACGCGCCCACTCTCCTCGTCAAGATCTTCGGCAAGGACCGCCCCGGCATCACCGCAGGACTCTTCGACACTCTCGCCGCGTACGGCGTGGACGTCGTGGACATCGAGCAGGTCGTCACCCGGGGCCGGATGGTGCTCTGCGCGCTGGTGACCGTGCCGGCCGGCCCCGGTGCCGAAGGCGAACTGCGCTCCACCGTGCACAGTTGGGCCGAGTCGATCAAGATGCAGGCGGAGATCATCTCCGGCCTCGGCGACAACCAGCCGCGTGGCGAGGGACGCTCCCATGTGACGGTCCTGGGGCACCCGCTGACCGCCGAGTCGACAGCCGCCATAGCGGCTCGCATCACCGCCACCGGCGGCAACATCGACCGTATCTTCCGGCTGGCGAAGTATCCGGTGACGGCCGTGGAGTTCGCCGTCTCGGGCGCCGACCCGCTGGCGCTGCGCTCCGCGCTGGCGACAGAGGCCGCCGCGCGCGGGGTGGATGTGGCGGTGGTCCCGGCGGGACTGCAGCGCCGGGCCCAGCGGCTGGTGGTCATGGACGTGGATTCCACCGTCATCCAGGACGAGGTGATCGAGCTCTTCGCCGCGCACGCGGGGTGCGAGGCGCAGGTCGCCGAGGTCACCGCCGCGGCGATGCGCGGCGAGCTGGACTTCGAGCAGTCGCTGCACGCGCGGGTCGCGCTGCTGGCTGGGCTGGACGAGTCGGTGGCGGACAAGGTCCGCGCCGAGGTCCGGCTCACCAAGGGCGCCCGTACGCTGATCCGCACGCTCAAGCGCCTCGGCTACCAGGTGGGGATCGTCTCGGGCGGCTTCACCCAGGTCACCGATGACCTCAAGGAGCGGCTGGGGCTGGACTTCGCGGCCTCCAACACCTTGGAGGTCGTCGACGGGAAGTTCACCGGCCGGGTGACCGGCCCGATCGTGGACCGGGCCGGTAAGGCGCGGCTGCTGCGGAGCTTCGCGGAACAGGCCGGGGTGCCGCTGAGCCAGACCGTCGCGATCGGCGACGGGGCGAACGACCTCGACATGCTGAACGCGGCCGGGCTCGGTGTCGCCTTCAACGCCAAGCCCGTCGTCCGCCAGGCGGCGGACACGGCGGTCAATGTGCCGTTCCTGGACACGGTGCTGTATCTGCTCGGCATCACGCGGGAAGAGGTCGAGGCGGCGGACGCGCTGGACGTCGCGCCGACGGACGCCCGTTAGGTCTCAGTTCCCAGCAGGGTGGCCGGTGCAGGACCGGTCATCCCTCGTGCGGCACCCAGTAGTCGGCCAGTTTGCCGACGCCGTGCTCGACGGACTTCCACGACCCGGGGAAGGTGAGAACGGCGAAGGCCGCCGTCGGGAAACCGCTGCGGTTCATCCGGGCGAGGGCGCCGGCCTCGGCGTCACCGGCGAGGGCGTCGGCGAGGGCGTGGATACCGGGGTTGTGGCCGACGACCAGCAGGGAGCCGATCTCGTCGGGGGTCTCGTTCAGCAGGGCGAGGAGATCGCCCAGGCTCGCCTCGTACAGCCGCTCCTCGTAGACGGTCTTGGGACGCTGCGGCATCTCGTGCGCGGCGAGCTTCCAGGTCTCACGGGTGCGGGCGGCGGTGGAGCAGAGGACCAGACCGGGGGCGAGTCCCGCGTCGGCGAGCCGGCGGCCGGCCACAGAGGCGTCCGTGCGGCCGCGCTCGGCCAGCGGCCGCTCATGGTCGGCGACCGAGGGCCAGTCGGCCTTGGCGTGACGGAGAAGGACGATCGTACGGGGCGAATCGACGCTCATGCCCCTCAGCTTTCCAGAAAACCCGCGATCGGGCGCGGGGTAGGGGTAGGTCGCAGGCCCCGCCGGTCACCGCGGCTCGTCACCCGGCCCGTCACAGGATGTGCTGCGCGATGCCCGGGAGCGCGTCGGCGATGCGGGCGATGAGATGACCGGCCGGTGCGGCAGCCGAGGTGTTGGTCCGGCCAGGTCCCGCGATCAGCATGAGCAGTGCGGCGAAGGCCACCGCGGGGAGGGCGACGGCCCACCACGGAAGCCGTGTCTGCACCCCGCGGACCGGCCGGCCGGCCGCGTGCCGCGAGGACCGGTTGTACGCCTGGATGGACTGCGAGGACACGGTGACCGCCTCCGTGAAGTGCTGGGATGTGCTGGCACTTCGAAACTACGGAAGGGGGGCGGATGATCCCATCGGGCGGGCCACCCACTTCACCCTGACCCGGCCCCCCTAAGGATGGTGGGGTTGTCCCCACCATCGGCCTCAGGGGCGGCGGTCAGCCGAAGTTGGCGGCGACGGTCGCGATGACCGCCACGAAGGCCGGAACGGCGAGCATCAGGCCGATGATGATCATCAACCGCTTCTGGCTGTGCGGGGGGTTGGGCTCGAGTACGGGCATGGGCTCAGTCTCCCACCGGCGCCGGCGCCGGCGGCAGCGGGGTCGCCGGCGGGAGGCTCACAGTTCGTCCTCGATGTACCGGTTGCGGCCCGCCAGGACGCCGACGACGATCTGCGGCACCATCAGGGCGGCCATCAGCGCGATGGGCAGGTCCCAGCCGCCGCTGCGCTGGTAGAGGGTGCCCACCAGGATCGGTCCTGGGATCGAGATCAGATAGCCGGTGCTCTGCGCGAAGGCCGACAGCCGGACCACGCCCGCGCCGGTGCGCGAGCGCATCCCGACCATCGTCAGGGCGAGCGGGAAGGCGCAGTTGGCGACGCCGAGCAGCAGCGCCCACACCCAGGGCGCGGCGGCCGGGGCCAGCCACAGGCCGGTGTATCCGGCGAGGCCGAAGAGGCCGAGGACGACGACGAGCGGGCCCTGGTGCCGCATCCGCCCGGCGAGCGAGGGCAGCACGAAGGACAGCGGGACGCCCATCACCATCGTGACGGCCAGCAGGACCCCGGCGGTGCCGGCGGAGACCCCGGCATCACGGAAGATCTGCGGCATCCAGCCCATGGCGACATAGGCGGCGGTGGCCTGCAGGCCGAAGAAACAGGCCAGCGCCCAGGCCGTACGGCTGCGGGTGATCCGTCCCGCGCCCCCGTCAGTGCCGGCGGTGCCGGCGGTGCCGGCGGTGCCGGCGGTGACCCCGGCGGCGGGCCGCGCGGCGGCGCTGCGGTCCCGTACGAGACCGAGCCACGGCACGATGGCGACGACCGCCAGTGCCGCCCAGACGCCCAGTCCGAGCCGCCAGCTGTCGCCCATGGCGGCGGTCATGGGCACGGTCGCCGCGGCGGCGGCCGCGGTTCCGAGGGAGAGCGCCATCGAGTAGAGCCCGGTCATCGGGCCGACCCGGTCGGGGAAGTACCGCTTGACGATCACCGGCATCAGGATGTTGCTGACCGCGATGCCGGCGAGCGCGACGGCGCTGGCGGCGAGGAACACCACGGTGCCGCCCGCGAACGGGCGCAGCGCCAGTCCCGCCGCGATGGCCGCCATGCCCGCGCACACCACGGCGCCCGGGCCGAAGCGGCGGGCCAGCCGCGGGGCGGCGATGCCGAACAGCGCGAAGCACAGCGCGGGCACCGAGGTGAGGAACCCCGCGACGGCGCCGCTCATCCCCAGGCCGTCCCGCACCTCTTTCAGCAGCGCTCCGAGGCTGGTGATCGCGGGGCGGAGGTTGAGCGCGGCGAGGATCAGCCCGACGACGACGAGGCGCCGGGTCCATACCGGCAGCGGCGCCGCGGGGACGTTCCGCTCCGGTACGGACTCGGTGGTGGGCCCGGCTATGGGCCCGGTCCTGGTGCGGTCGAGGGTGAGGGGTTCGTCTTCGCGCATGCGCCCATCATAGAATGATGGGATGAATATGGATCCACTCCCCCGGCAGTCCACGCTCGCCGACCAGGTGATCACCCGGCTGCGTACCCAGATCACGTCGGGCGAGTGGCCGGTCGGCTCGCGCATCCCGACCGAGCCCGAGCTGGTGGAGCAGCTGGGCGTCGCCCGTAACACCGTCCGCGAGGCGGTCAGGGCCCTGGCGCACAACGGGCTGCTCGACATCCGGCAGGGCTCCGGCACGTATGTACGGGCCACCAGCGAGCTGGCGGGCGTCATGCACCGCCGCTTCGCGGACGCCGACCCGCGGCATGTCGCCGAACTGCGCAGCGCCCTGGAGGCATCGGCGGCCGGGCTGGCCGCACAGCGCCGCACCGAACGTGATCTGCTCCATCTCGACGCCCTGCTGGAGCGCCGCGAGCGGGCCTGGAAGTCGGGTGACTCCGCCGCGTTCGTCGACGCGGACGCGACGCTGCACCTGGCGGTCGTCGGCGCCTCGCACAACGATGTGCTGGTCGAGCTCTACGCGGACTTCGGCGAGGTGCTGCGGGCCTTCCTGCGCGCGGACGTCGGCGAGGAGCTGCGGCCCGAGGACCATCTGGACCACGCCCGGCTGGTCGAGGCGATTCGCGCGGGTGACAGTGACGCGGCCGCCGCCGAGGCGGGCGCGCACGCGTTCCACTGCCGGTTCCTCAAACGCCGGACGGGCTGAAATCAGCCCGTCCGGCGTTTGAGGACAACGGCACTACGCACCGACAGCGTGCAGACCGCCGTCGACGTGCACGATCTCGCCGGTGGTCTTCGGGAACCAGTCGGAGAGCAGGGCGACGACACCACGGCCGGCAGGGTCGGGGTCGGACATGTCCCATTCCAGCGGGGAGCGGTGGTTCCAGACGTCCGCGAGCTCCGAGAAGCCCGGGATGGACTTGGCGGCCATGGAACCGATCGGCCCGGCCGAGATCAGGTTGCAGCGGATGTTCTGCTTGCCCAGGTCACGGGCGAGGTAGCGGGAGGTCGCCTCCAGCGCGGCCTTGGCCGGGCCCATCCAGTCGTACTGCGGCCACGCGTACTGGGCGTCGAACGTGAGGCCGACGACCGAGCCGCCGCCGTTGCTCATCAGCGGCAGGCACGCCATGGTGAGCGACTTCAGCGAGAACGCCGAGACGTGCATCGCGGTGGCGACGGACTCCCACGGGGCGTTGAGGAAGTTGCCGCCCAGCGCGTCCTGCGGCGCGAAGCCGATGGAGTGCACCACGCCGTCCAGGCTGCCGAGCTCGGCGCGGACCGTGTCCGCGAGCGAACCGAGGTGCTCGGCGTTGGTCACGTCCAGCTCAATGACCTTGGTGGGCTTGGGCAGCTTCCTGGCGATGCGCTCGGTCAGGGTGGGCCGCGGGAAGGCGGTGAGGATGATCTCAGCGCCCTGCTCCTGTGCCAGCCGGGCGGTGTGGAACGCGATGGAGGACTCCATCAGCACGCCGGTGATCAGGATGCGCTTGCCTTCGAGAATTCCACTCATGGTGATCAGTGACCCATGCCCAATCCGCCGTCTACGGGAATGACGGCACCAGTGATGTATGCGGCCTCGTCGGAGGCGAGAAAACGGACCGAGGAGGCGATCTCCGCGGTCTGCGCGTAACGGCCCAGCGGGATCTGGCCGACGATGTTCGTTCGCTGCTCGTCGCTGAGCGAGCGGGTCATGTCGGTGTCCACGAAGCCGGGGGCGACGACGTTCACGGTGATGTTGCGCGAGCCGAGCTCGCGGGCGAGGGAGCGGGCGAAGCCGACCAGGCCTGCCTTGGAGGCGGCGTAGTTCGACTGGCCCGCAGAGCCCAGCAGCCCGACGACCGAGGAGATGAGCACGATGCGTCCCTTGCGGGCGCGGAGCATCTTCCGGGCGGCGGCCTTGACGACGCGGAAGGTGCCCGTGAGGTTGGTGTCCAGGACGGAGGTGAAGTCCTCATCCGTCATCCGGAGCAACAGCTGGTCGCGGGTGACACCGGCGTTGGCCACCAGCACCTCGACCGCGCCGTGCTTCTCCTCGATCTCCTTGAAGGCCTGCTCGACCTGCTCGGCGTCCGTGATGTCGCACTTCACCGCGAGGAAGCCCTGGGGTGGTTCGCCCGAGCGGTACGTGATGGCGACCTTGTCGCCGGCGTCGGCGAAGGCCTGGGCGATGGCGAGGCCGATGCCCCGGTTTCCTCCGGTGACGAGAACCGAGCGGCTCAACGGATCACCCTTTCCCATAGTTGTGGCTATCTCCACGAAAACTATCGTTCCAGGCACCGTTACAGGGAACCGGGCCCGACAGGGGCATAAGGCTGTCCCTGTCGGGTCCCGACAGTCGAGGGCTTACGACCGGCCCCGCTCCCTATCGCAGGGCAGCTCGTTACGCCTTCGTGCCGGACGCCGTCCGGCGGCGGCCGCGGAGGATCATTCCGACGGCTCCCGCGGCGAGGACGGCGCTGCCGCCGAGTGCCGTCGTGAGGGTGCCGGCGGTCCGGCCGCTCGCTGCCGCGTTCCGCGTGACGAGGGACGTGTCCCCGCCGTGGCCGTGGTGGCTGACCGTCGACCGGCTCACTCCGGCGGCGATCTGCTGGTCGCTCGGCGCGGCGGGGGCCGCGGCGGCGGTGCCCTGTCCGAAGACGACATCGGAGCAGCCGTAGAACGCCTCCGGGCTGTCGGTGCGCTGCCAGACCTGGTAGATCAGGTGCCGGCCGGACCGGCTGGGCAGCGTCGCGGTGAAGTTGTAGTAGCCGCTCGGCGCGGAGGCCGTGGTCGTGTAGGTGGCGATCGGGGTGGTGTCCAGGTCGGACCACTTGAGCGGCTGGGTCGGGTCGTAGCCGGCCTTGGTGATGTACAGGGTCATGACACCGCGGTGGGGCGCGGTGACGCGGAAGCCGACGTTGAACGCACCGGGGGCGACGCTGGTGGCGCGCCAGTCGGTGCGGGCCATGTCGAGGGCCTTGTACTTGTCGCGGTTCGCCGAACACAGCTTGCCGTCGGGGATGATCTCCCGGCTGTGACCGTCGGCGTTGGCGATGTTCACCTCGTTCCAGTCGTATAGCGGCTGGGTGCCGCTCATGGCGACCAGGTCCTTGCAGACCTGCGACTGCGGGTGCTCGGGGCCTTGCGCGTAGCAGGCGGAGATCCGGCTGACGGGGCTGCTCAGGGCGCCGTGCGCGCTGGCCGGTACGGGGGTGAGCGCGACGAGCATCAGCGAGGCGGCGCCCGCGGCACCGATCGCCGCCGCTCGGCGGAGTGCGGGGAGTGCGGGGATTCCTGGAAGTGCGGGGAGGTGGGGTGCTGGCATGTGGGGTGCTGGCATGGGGGGGGCTCCTTCTCGTGCTGTTTCTCGTGCTGTTTCTCGTGCACTGCGGACAGGGGCGAGGGTGGACAGCAGCCATGAGCATAGGATTGGCCTAGACCAACAACAAGAGGCCTGCTCCCATCGCCTTCTGACGGAGCATCATGGAATCCGGAGGCGCACCGGAAACGCCCTGGCAGTCCGGACTGTCCGACGGGCATGATTCACTGCGCAGACCTGTCGAATTGGGCGAAGGGGGAGGCCGCTGTGCCGCACGAGGTCGATCAGTCATTCCTGGCGCTGCCATTGCGGGCGCTGGCCGACGCGGCGCTCGCCCGTGCCCGCGCGCTCGGCGCGGATCACGCGGACTTCCGTTTCGAACGCGTCCGCAGCGCCGCCTGCCGGCTGCGGGACGCCAGACCGGCCGGCTCGTCGGACGACACGGACACGGGCTACGCGGTCCGCGTCGTGCACGGCGGCGCCTGGGGCTTCGCGTCCGGCGTCGACCTGAGCATGGACGCGGCGGCGCGGGTGGCGGGCCAGGCGGTCGCCATGGCGCGGCTGTCGGCGAAGGTGATCGCGGCCGCGGGATCCGACGAACGGGTCGAGCTCGCGGACGAACCGGTGCACGCGGAGAAGGTGTGGGTCTCCGAGTACGGGATCAACCCCTTCGACGTGCCGGACGCCGAGAAGACCGCGCTGCTCGCCGACTGGAGCAGCCGGCTGCTCGCGGCGGAAGGCGTCGCGCACGCGGACGCGTCCCTGCTGACGGTCCAGGAGAACAAGTTCTACGCGGACACCTCGGGCACCAGCACCACCCAGCAGCGGGTGCGGCTGCACCCGCAGCTCACGGCGGTCGCGGTGGACCCCGGCTCCGGCGAATTCGACTCCATGCGCACCCTCGCCCCGCCGGCCGGCCGCGGCTGGGAGTACCTGACCGGCACCGGCTGGGACTGGGACACGGAACTCGCGGAGATCCCGGCCCTGCTCGCGGAGAAAATGCGCGCGCCCTCGGTGGAGGCCGGTTCGTACGACGTCGTCGTGGACCCGTCCAATCTGTGGCTGACCATTCACGAGTCGATCGGCCACGCGACGGAGCTGGACCGCGCGCTGGGCTACGAGGCGGCCTACGCGGGCACCTCCTTCGCGACCTTCGACCAGTTGGGCACCCTGAAGTACGGCTCCCCACTGATGAACGTCACCGGTGACCGCACCGCGGAGCACGGCCTTGCCACCATCGGATACGACGACGAGGGCGTGGCCGGGCAGTCCTGGGACCTGGTGAAGGACGGCACCCTGGTCGGGTACCAGCTGGACCGCCGGATCGCGAAGCTCACCGGCTTCGAGCGGTCCAACGGCTGCGCCTACGCCGACTCCCCCGGCCATGTGCCGGTCCAGCGGATGGCGAACGTATCGCTCCGGCCCGCGCAGGACGGACCCTCGACGCAGGAGCTGATCGGCGGCGTCGAGCGCGGCATCTACATCGTCGGCGACCGCTCCTGGTCGATCGACATGCAGCGGTACAACTTCCAGTTCACCGGCCAGCGGTTCTTCCGGATCGAGAACGGCCGGCTCGCGGGCCAGCTCAAGGATGTCGCCTACCAGGCCACCACCACCAACTTCTGGGGCTCGATGGAAGCCGTCGGCGGCCCGCAGACGTATGTGCTCGGCGGCGCCTTCAACTGCGGCAAGGCCCAGCCCGGCCAGGTCGCGGCCGTGAGCCACGGCTGCCCGTCCGCACTGTTCCGCGGTGTCAACATCCTCAACACGACGCAGGAGGCAGGCCGATGAACGCGGTACCGCCACGGGCGACCCCTGCCGCCGCAGCCCCCAGCCGGGGGTCCGGGGGTCGCCCCCCGGGAAGACACAGCCTCAACACGACGCAGGAGGCCGGCCGATGAGCCCGCGTACTACCGCGCCGCACGAGATCGTCGAGCGCGCCCTGGCGCTGTCCCGCGCCGACGGCTGCGTCGTCATCGCCGATGAGGAGTCCAGTGCCAACCTGCGCTGGGCGGGCAACGCGCTGACCACCAACGGGGTGACCCGGGGCCGTACCCTCACCGTCATCGCGACGGTGAACGGCTCGCAGGGCGCCGCCTCCGGTGTGGTGTCCCGGTCCGCGGTGACCGCCGACGACCTGGAGCCGCTGGTCCGTGCCGCGGAGGCGGCGGCCCGTGCCGCGGAGCCGGCCGAGGACGCCCAGCCGCTGGTCGAGGGAACCCCGCACTCCGCCGGCTTCACCGAGCCGCCCGCCGAGACCTCCTCCGAGGTCTTCGGGTCGTTCGCCCCCGCGCTGGGCGAGTCCTTCGCGACGGCGCGGGCCGGCGGACGGCAGCTGTACGGCTTCGCGTTCCACTCGGTCACCTCCGCCTACCTCGGCACCTCCACCGGACTGCGGCTGCGGCACGACCAGCCGAACGGCACCATGGAGCTCAACGCCAAGTCGCCGGACCGCTCCCGCTCGGCCTGGGCCGGGGCCTCGACCCGGGACTTCAAGGACGTCGACCCGGCGGCACTCGACGCGGAGCTCGCGCAGCGGCTGGCCTGGGCGGAACGCCGTATCGAGCTGCCCGCCGGCCGGTACGAGACCCTGCTGCCGCCGACCGCCGTCGCGGATCTGGCGATCTACCAGATGTGGTCGTCCGCCGCCCGGGACGCGGCCGAGGGCCGCACCGTGTTCAGCAAGCCCGGCGGTGGCACCCGGGTCGGCGAGCGGCTCTCCGAGCTGCCGCTGTCGCTGCGCAGCGATCCCCACGCGCCCGGCCTGGAGTCGGCGCCGTTCGTGATCGCGCACGCCTCGGGGGACGACTCCTCGGTGTTCGACAACGGCCTCCCGGTCGGCCCGGTGGACTGGATCCGTGACGGGGTCCTCACCCATCTGCTCACCACCCGGCACAGCGCGGGCCTCACCGGCCTGCCGGTGACCCCCGCCGCCGACAACCTGATCCTGGACGGCGGCGGCACCAAGTCGCTGGAGGAGATGGTCGCCGGCACCGAGTACGGCCTGCTGCTGACCTGCCTGTGGTACATCCGCGAGGTGGATCCGGCCACACTGCTGCTGACCGGCCTCACCCGGGACGGCGTTTATCTGGTCGAGAACGGCGAGGTGACGGGCGCGGTGAACAACTTCCGGTTCAACGAGTCACCGGTGGACCTGCTCGGCCGCGTCACCGAAACGGGCCGCACCGAGCGGACGCTGCCGCGCGAGTGGAGCGACTACTTCACCCGGGCCGCGGCGCCGGCCATGCGCATCCCGGACTTCAACATGAGTTCGGTCAGCCAGGGGGTCTGACCCGGAGATGACCGAGATGGCGGCGATGGACGAGAAGCGGACGGTCAACGTCTCGAAGCTCCTGGCCCTGGTGCTGCGGCACAACCCGGGAGCGATCGGGATGACGCTCGGCGAGGGCGGCTGGGTGGCGGTGGACGCGCTCATCGCCGCCTGCGGCCGGGCGGGCCGCCGGTTCTCACGCGCCGAGCTGGACCATGTCGTCGCGACGAACAACAAGAAGCGCTTCGAGTACTCGGCGGACGGCCGCCGCATACGGGCCAGCCAGGGGCACTCGGTCGAGGTGGACCTCGGCCTGGCCGCCGCGCAGCCCCCCGCTGTGCTCTACCACGGCACCGCGACCACGACCCTGCCGCGGATCCTCCGGGAGGGGCTGCGGCCGATGACCCGGCAGGACGTCCATCTGTCGGCGGACGTGGAGACGGCCGTGCGCGTGGGCTCACGGCACGGCCGTCCTGCGGTGATCGAGGTGGACGCGGCGGCGCTGGCCGCCGATGGTCATGTGTTCCGGGTGAGCGCCAACGGAGTGTGGCTGACGGACCGGGTGCCGCCGGCACGTCTGCGGCAGCGCCCAGTCTGAGTCCGGGGGCCGCCGGACCGGGCTCAGGCTCAGGCGGCTTCCTTCTTGCCTCTGACCGCGGCCCACAGTCCGTCGCCCACGGCCACCACCGCGATGGCGCCGAGCAACTGCAGCAGGTGCCGGGTCCAGTCGATGCCCGCCGTGTCGTTGACGCCGATCCAGGTCGCCACCGAGTTGCCCAGGATGCTGCCGAGCATGCCGAAGATCGCTGTCAGCCACAGCGGGATGGCCTGCTTTCCGGGAAGAATCGCCTTCGCGATGAGACCCAGAACGAGACCGAGGATGATCGCCCACAACCAACTCATGTCGCTCGCCTCCTCGATTCCGAGTGACGGTGCACTCGTGACGTCAGTCTGATCCGGGGCGGGCTACGCCGCATGTCGGGGGCGTCCATACGCTGTACGACGGGGTGGACGCGCCACTCGCGGTACGCCCCCGGTCTCGAATGCGGCGGACTCGCGGCGTACCGTTGGAAGAGTCGCGGGCGGGGTCCCGCGGCGGAATTCGGTACGGTCCGGCGGGCCGAGCAGGCGGTGGAATGTGATGTGGAAGCGCAGCGGCGGCGAGGTCATCCGGATCACCGGGGCCCGCACGAGCCTCACCGAGGACGTACAGGGCAGACAGCGCCGCTACGTCATCTCGATGCTGGTCCGTACCGCAGCGGTCATCGCGACGGTGACCTTGTGGAATGTGCAGCGGCCGCTGGCCTGGGTCGCGCTGGTCCTGGGCGCGCTGCTGCCGTATGTCGCGGTGGTCATCGCGAACGCGGGGCGGGAGAACGCGCCCTCACTGCCGTCGTCCTTCGTTCCGCCGCCCACCCTGCCGATGCTGGAACAGGCCGTCGTGGAGGTTCCCGCGGAACCCGGAACGGAACATCTGGGCGGTCCGTACCAAGGTCGGAGTTGATCCGTACCAATCCTCAAAGCTCAAGAAAAGCTCAGATCAATCATGAGGATCCACTCCACCGCGGGGGTGCTCGCGTGACATACTTCGTACGCGCTCCGCATCCCCCGTCGGAGCGACGGACCGACGCCGGGCAGCTCCCCCCGTGGCTGCCCGGCGTCGCCATGTTTACTGGCTGGCATGAACGACGAGACGCCGATCTGCTCGGCCAAGGGCTGCCGCACCACCGCCGCGTGGGTGCTGGCGTGGAACAACCCCAAGATCCACACTCCGGACCGCCGGAAGACCTGGCTGGCGTGCGCTGAGCACCGCGAGCACCTGTCCCAGTTCCTGGGCATGCGGGGGTTCCTGAAGGACGTCGTGCCGTTCGAGGACTGGCAGGACCCCGAAAACCCCGGGACGCCCGAGAACCCCGAGGCTCCCGCGGCGTCCTAGGACTCCCGTGACCCAGCCCGGTCCGGCGCTAGGGCCGGTCCGGCGCTAGCCGCCGATCGCCGACATCGGGCGCTCCGGCTGCAGGAACGTCGGGTCGTCGAGCCCGGAGCCGGCCTTCTTGCCCCACATCGCGGTCTTCCACAGTCCGGCGATCTCCGCGTCCGTGGCGCCGGAGCGCAGCGGGGCGCGCAGGTCGGACTCGGTGCGGGCGAAGAGGCAGTCGCGCACCTGGCCGTCGGCGGTGAGCCGGGTGCGGTCGCAGGCGCGGCAGAAGGGGCGGGTGACGGAGGCGATGACGCCGACCCGGGCCGGGCCGCCGTTCACCAGCCAGCGTTCGGCGGGGGCGGAGCCGCGGACCCCGTTGGGCTCGGGGGTGAGGGAGAAGCGGGCCTGGAGGCTCTCCAGGATCTCCTCCGCGGTGACCATGTCACTGCGCTGCCAGCCGTGCTGCGCGTCCAGCGGCATCTGCTCGATGAACCGCAGCTCGTAGTCGTTGTCGACGGCCCATTGGAGCAGGTCCGGCGCCTCGCCGTCGTTCAGTCCGCGCATCAGCACGGTGTTGATCTTGACCGGGGTCAGGCCGGCGGCGCGGGCCGCTTCCAGACCGCCGATGACGTCATGGTGGCGCTTGCGCCGGGTCATGGTCTGGAAGACGTCGGGGCTCAGCGTGTCCAGGGAGACGTTGACCCGGTTCAGGCCGGCGTCCCGCAGGGCGGCGGCGGTGCGGGCCAGGCCGATGCCGTTGGTGGTCAGCGAGATCTTGGGGCGGGGTTCGAGGACCGCGACCCGCTCGACGATGCCGACCAGGCCGGGGCGCAGCAGCGGCTCGCCGCCGGTGAAGCGGACGTCCTTGACGCCGAGGTCGGTGACGGCTATCCGTACCATCCGGACGATCTCGTCGTCGGTGAGCAGCTCGGGCTTGGCCAGCCACTGCAGGCCCTCTTCGGGCATGCAGTACGTGCAGCGGAGATTGCACCGGTCGGTCAGCGAGACCCGCAGATCAGTGGCCACGCGTCCGTAGGTGTCGATGAGCACGCGCTCCGCCTCCCTCGCGGGCACCCGGTGCACCCGCCGTCTCCAGCTTAGGACCACGGTGACCCACCGCGTATCGCCGCAGCGTACGCGATGGGCCCTCATTGCAACAGTTTGTTGAATGAGCTGTGGGCGGTCCGGTCAGTGGGCGCCGGCACCGGTCATGGAGCGCACCTCCAGCTCCTTGTACTTCTCCAGGTCCGGCTCCTCCTTGGACAGCATCGTGCCCAGCCAGCCCAGCAGGAAGCCCAGCGGGATGGAGACGATGCCGGGGTTGGACAGCGGGAACCAGTGGAAGTCGCTGCCGGCGAAGAGGGCGTCCGGGGCGCCGGAGACGACCGGCGAGAAGACCACCAGCAGGACCGAGGAGGCCAGGCCGCCGTAGATCGACCAGGTCGCACCCGAGGTGGTGAACCGCTTCCAGTACAGGCTGTACAGGATGGTCGGGAGGTTGGCGGAGGCGGCGACCGCGAAGGCGAGGGCGACCAGGGCCGCCGCGTTGAGTTTGGTCGCGTACATGCCGAGCCCGATGGAGACCGCCCCGATCGCGACCGCGGCGAGTTTGGCGGTGATGACCTCGTTCTTCTCGCTGACCTTCCCCTTGCGGATGACGTTGGCCCACAGGTCATGCGCGAAGGAGGCGGACGAGGCGAGCGTGAGGCCGGCGACGACCGCGAGGATGGTGGCGAAGGCGACCGCCGAGATCACCGCGAGCAAGATCGCGCCGCCGGTGGTGCCGGGACCGCCGCCGACGTACTCGGCGAGCAGCGGCGCCGCCGTGTTGCCCGACTTGTCGCTCGCCTTGATCTTGGCGGCGCCGACCAGGGCCGCGGCGCCGAAGCCGAGGGCGATGGTCATCAGGTAGAAGCCGCCGATGATGCCGATCGCCCAGTTCACGGATTTGCGGGCGACCTTGGCGGTGGGCACGGTGTAGAAGCGCACCAGGATGTGCGGCAGCCCGGCGGTGCCCAGCACGAGGGCCAGGGCGAGCGAGATGAAGTTGATCTTACTGGTGCTGTCGATGCCGTACTTCAGGCCCGGCTCCAGGAACGCGGAGCCCTTGCCGCTCTTCTCGGCCGCGGCGCCCAGCAGTGTGGACGGGTTCCAGTGGAACTTGTTGAGCACCAGGATCGTGATCAGCAGGGTGCCGAGGATCAGCATCACGGCCTTGATGATCTGCACCCAGGTCGTGCCCTTCATGCCGCCGATCGTCACGTACAGCACCATGACGACGCCGACCAGCGCCACGATCAGCCGCTTCGGGCCCTCACCGGTCACGCCGAGCAGCAGCGAGACCAGGGCGCCCGCGCCTACCATCTGGGCCAGCAGATAGAAGATCGACACGATGATGGTCGAGGTGCCCGCGGCGGTGCGCACCGGACGCTGGCGCAGCCGGTACGCGAGCACGTCGGCCATGGTGAAGCGGCCGGAGTTGCGCAGCGGTTCCGCGACCAGCAGCAGGGCGACCAGCCAGGCGACCAGGAAGCCGATGGAGTAGAGGAAGCCGTCGTAGCCGACGAGCGCGATGGCGCCGGCGATGCCGAGGAACGAGGCGGCGGACATGTAGTCGCCGGAGATCGCCAGACCGTTCTGGAACCCGGTGAAGCCGCGGCCGCCCGCGTAGAAGTCGGTGGCGTCCTTCGTCTGACGGCCGGCCCAGACGGTGATGCCGAGGGTCGCGACGACGAAGACCGAGAAGAGCGTGATGATCAGCGCGCGGTGTTCGCTCGCCGCCGCCGCGGCCAGGGTGATCGTGCCGGTGCTCATGAGCCGCCCTCCAGCGTGGCGCCGTTCTCCAGTCGGGCCTTGATGGCCGCGGCGCGCGGGTCGAGCTTGGCGTTCGCGTACCGCGCGTATATCCAGGCGATGAGGAACGTGGTGAGGAACTGGGCCAGGCCGAAGACGAACGCCACGTTGATGTTGCCGACGACCTTGGTCGCCATGAACCCGCCCGCGTAGCTCGACAGCAACACGTACAGCAGATACCACGCGAGGAAGGCGACGGTCACCGGAAAGGCGAACGTCCGGTAGGAGTGGCGCAGTTCGCCGAATTCCGCGGTCGCCTCCACCTCGGAGTACGAAGCGGCGCTCGGCGGGCCGGGAGTGGCGGACGGTGGTGCGGGATCCACGGTGCCTCCATGAGTGATCTGCGTCACGCGATGATCGGAGACCGCATGTTAGAGGTGTGACGGCGGGTGTTCAACAGGCCATGGGTGAAAACTGCCGCCATCCGGCGGAGGACCGACACCGGGGCCCGGGCGGTTCGTTGTACAGAACGCCCAGCACCGTCGTGAAGCGGCCCTGACGCGGCCGTGACGTAAGCCCGAGGACACCGCCCGTGAACACCACGCCGAGTTCCCCGCCACCCGGTCCGCACCGGCTGCCCTACGGGGCCGTTCGGTTGACCGGCCCGGTGGTGGCGGCGCCGCGGCCCACCGGACGCGCGGCACCCGGCCGCTGGTACGGACCGCGGGTGGTCATACCGCTGTTGAGCTTCGAGGCGCTGCGGTCCGGCCGGAGCGGTGGCTGACGCGCCGCCGGTCCGAACAGAAATCCGGTAGGAATCCGGGATTTCTACCGCAATCCATTGATGGGGCCGACAGTACGACGATAGCTTCCATCGTCATGTACCCGTCCAACGGCAACCCCGCCGTCCGGACGGGTCGTTGGACGATTGGAGATCCCATGGTTCCGCTTCACAGACGGTCCGGACGGCGGCGCGTACTCGCGGCGACCGTCGGCATGGCGATGGCCGCGGCCATCACTGTCCTGCCCGGCGCCGCTTCGGCGGTCGCGGCGGACGGGACGGCGGCGGCCGAAGGCCCGCTGCTGTCGTACGTGGTGAACACCAAGGTGGACCACGGCACCATCAAGAGCGTCGAGCGTGCGATAGGCAAAGCCGGCGGCCAGGTCGTCATCTCGTACGAGAAGATAGGCGTCATCGTCGTCCACTCGGCGAACCCGGGCTTCGCCGCCGCGATACGTGA
This sequence comes from Streptomyces sp. PH10-H1, assembly GCF_030063355.1. Taxonomy (GTDB): domain Bacteria; phylum Actinomycetota; class Actinomycetes; order Streptomycetales; family Streptomycetaceae; genus Actinacidiphila. Next base: position 30,693 of record NZ_JASISZ010000048.1, on the reverse strand, counting down.
GGCCCATGGAGTGGAGACCGCGGGCGCGACCCGCACCTCGGCCATCGCCCCCGCCTCGACCACCGAGCTGGGCGCGCCGGAGAAGCTCACCGCCGCCCAGGTCGCCGCGGCCACCGCGAAGGCCGGCGCCGGGCAGGAGCCGCTGGAGCCCAACCAGTGGGATCTGCGGGCCATCAAGGCCGACCAGGCAGCCATGGTCAACCCGGGCAGCAGTAAGGTCACGGTCGGTGTCATCGACACCGGCATCGATGACACCCACCCGGATCTCGCCGCCAACTTCTCCGCCTCGCAGTCCGCGAACTGCGTCGGTGGTGTCGCCGACACCACCCCGGGCGCCTGGCGCCCCTACAACCCGGCCACCGACTACCACGGCACGCATGTGGCGGGCGAGATCGCCGCCGCGCGCAACGGCATCGGCGTGGCCGGTGTCGCACCCGGCGTCAAGGTCGCGGCCATCAAGGTCAGCGAACCCGTCACCAGCCTGTTCTACCCGGAGAGCGTGGTCTGCGCCTTCGTCTTCGCCGCCGACCACGGCATCTCGGTGACGAACAACAGCTACTACATCGACCCGTGGCTCTACAACTGCCTCGACGACCCCGACCAGCGGGCGATCGTCGACGCCGTCAACCGCGCCTCGAAGTACTCGGAGCGCAAGGGCGTACTGAACGTCGCCTCGGCCGGCAACTCCAACAACGACCTCGACTCCCACGCGCTCACCGACGCGTCCAGCCCGGACGACAGCACCGCGGTCACCCGCACCGTCGACCCGCACCAGTGCTTCGACATCCCGACCCAGCTGCCGGGTGTCGTCACGGTCTCCGCGACCGGCGTGCAGAACCTCAAGTCGTACTACTCCAGCTACGGCCGGGGCGTCATCGACGTCGCCGCCCCCGGTGGTGACAAGTACCAGATCCCGGACACCCCGGGCAAGAACGGCCGCATCCTGTCCACCCTGCCGGGCAACACGTACGGCTATCTGCAGGGCACCTCGATGGCCAGCCCGCACGTGGCCGGCGTCGCGGCACTGATCAAGAGCAAGCACCCGAACGCCACGCCTGAGCAGATCCAGTGGATCCTCAAGGCCGAGGCCGACAACCCCGGCTGCCCGACGGGCCTGTACGACCCGGACGGCAACGGCGTGCAGGACGCTACGTGCACCGGGCCCCAGCGCGTGAACAGCTTCTACGGCTTCGGCATCGTCGACGCCCTGGACGCCGTCACCAAGTGACGTTCTAGGCCGCAATCGCCGGCCGGGCTTGAAGAACGAGCCCGGCCGGCCGGACTACAGCTTGACGATGACCTTCAGGGCCGTGCGCTCGTCCATCGACTTGTAGCCGCCGGGAACGCCGTCCAGGTCGACCGCGACGTCGAAGACCGGGGACGGGTCGATGGCGCCGGACAGGATGTCGGGGAGCAGCTGCGGGATGTAGGTGCGGACCGGGGCGACGCCGCCGCGCAGCGCGATGTTGCGGTTGAACATCTCGCCGAGGTCCAGGCCGGTGCCGCTGCCGTGCGGGACGCCGACATAGCCGATGGCGCCGCCGTCGCGGGTGATGCCCACGGCCGTACGCATGGACTGCTCGGTGCCGACCGCCTCGATGACGGCGTGGGCGCCCTGGCCCCGGGTCAGCTCGCGGACGGCCTCGATCGCGGCCTCGCCGCGCTCGGCGACGACGTCGGTGGCGCCGAACGCGCGGGCTATGTCGGTCCGTGCCTCGTGCCGGCCGAGCGCGATGATGCGGTCGGCGCCCAGCCGCTTGGCGGCGAGCACACCGCACAGGCCGACCGCGCCGTCACCGACGACGGCCACCGTCGTACCGGGGCCGACGCCCGCGCCGACGGCGGCGTGGTGGCCGGTGCCCATGACGTCGGAGAGCGCGAGCAGCCCGGACAGCAGGTGATCGTCGGAGAGCGCCTCGGCGGGCAGCTTGACCAGGGTCGCGTCGGCGAAGGGGACCCGGACGGCCTCGCCCTGGCCGCCGTCGGAGCCGACCGAGCCCCAGAAACCGCCGTGCACGCAGGAGGTCGTCAGCCCGTCGGCGCAGTACTCGCACACGCCGTCGGACCACATGAAGGGGGCGACGACCAGGTCGCCGGCCGTGAGGCCGGACACCTCGGAGCCGGTCTCCTCAACGACGCCGAGGAACTCATGGCCGATGCGCTGCCCCGGCTCGCGGGCGGATTCACCGCGGTACGCCCACAGGTCACTGCCGCAGACGCAGGCGCGGACCACCCGGACGACGGCGTCGCCGGGCAGCCGGACCGCCGCGTCGGGGACCTCCTCCACCCTGATGTCGAACGGGGCGTGGATGACGGTGGCGCGCATGGGGGTGTCCTTGCTGCTCAGCTCAATGGGGTGACTTCACGGTACGCCTGTGGCCGGGACGCCGCGCGCGATGGGTCCCCGGTCAGGGCGGCGGCCAGCAGGTACTGGGCCGCGAGATAGGTCAGCATGATCCAGAAGTCATGGGCCGGGAGAAGCGGCCAGTCGGCGATACCGGCGGCGATGAGCGTGTCGGAGAGCAGAAACAGGGCGCCGCCCGCCGCCGCCCGCGCACCCAGCCCGGCGGCCCCGGCGGCCATCGCGGTCAGCAGCAGGCTGTAGCCCGCGACCGGGATCCGCAGGGACGCGTCCAGCCCGCCCCACAGCAGCGTTATCACCACGAGCCACACCACGGCGTACCCGGCGGCGCGCCGGAGCGTCGCCCGGCGGTCGGCGAAGGCCCCGCGCCGTACGAAGAGCACCAGGTAGCAGACGTGCCCGGCGGCGAAGGAGCCCATTCCGGCCAGGAACGCCAGGTCGCCGCCGATCTGCAGTGCGACATCGCCGCCCCAGCCGAAGAGGAGCGCGGCGATCAGCGGCCGGGGGCCGCCGCGGGCCGCCGCCCATCCGGCGAGGACGGGCATCAGGGCGGGCTTGGTGAGGTGCCGCGCCAGGTCCCAGCCCGCGAGGACCGCGACCAGGTGGACGGCTCCGATGACGGCGAACGCGGCGAGCAGCGTCCGCGCCGTTCGGGCACGGCTCACGCGGTCCGCTCCGCAGCGGCTGGTGCGGCGGACGTCGTGGTGGCGGCAGCGGTGGCCGGGGCCGGCTGCCAGCCGGGGCCGCGCAGGACATGGCCGAAGCGGGCCCGCCAGGTGGTGGCGGCCGCCACGTCGCGGGCGATGGACGCGTACTCATGGGTGGCCACGCGCAGCGGGTTGTACGTGCTGATGTTCTTGGTGAGGCCGAAGACCGGCCGCTCCGTCTCCGGTGCGAAGGAGCCGAAGAGGCGGTCCCAGACGATGAGGATGCCGCCGAAGTTCCGGTCCAGGTAGCCGCCCTGGGAGGCGTGGTGCACCCGGTGGTGGGAGGGAGTGTTGAGCAGGTACTCGAAGGGTCGGGGCAGCTTGTCGACCCGCTCGGTGTGCACGAAGAACTGATAGACGAGATTGGCCGAGGAGCAGAAGGCCAGCGCCGCCGGGTGCACTCCGCAGGCGATCATCGGGACGTAGAACGGCCAGACGGTGAGGCTGGTCCAGGGCTGCCGCAGCGCGGTGGAGAGGTTGAAGTTGCGGCTGGAGTGGTGCACCACATGGCAGGCCCACAGCAGCCGGATCATGTGGTGCCCCCGGTGCGACCAGTAGTAGAAGAAGTCCTGGCCGAGCAGCATCAGCGGCAGCGTCCACCACAGCACCGGGATGCGCAGCGGGGTGAGCTCGTAGACCGCGGTGTAGACCGCGACGATGGGGATCTTCCACAGCAGGTCGAAGACCAGGCTGCCGAGCCCCATCGTGATACTGGTGGCGGCGTCCTTGGCGGCGTAACCCGCGGCGTCCTCGTCGGGATGGAAGCGGTAGCTCACCATCTCCAGGACGGTGAGCAGGACAAAGGCCGGTATCGACCACAGCACGACATCGGGCAGTTGCGGCATGACCGCACGATAGGGGCGCTCGGGCGGTCACCGCTAGAGGTTGTTACCGACAAGTACGCCGGCTGTTACGGCAACCGTTACGGCCGCACTCGGTCCAACGGGGTTCCGGCGGCATTCCGGCGGCGTTCCGGCGGCGTTCTGCCCGCGTTCCGGCGGCGGCTCACCGGCCGGCCGGGGCCACGGGGGCCGCCGCCAGAGCCGCCTCCAGATCGGCCCGCTGACGGATGCCGAGCTTGCGATACGTGCTGGTCAGATGGGTCTCCACGGTACGTCGGGCCAGGTGCAGCAGCTCCGCGATCCCCGCGTTGCCGTGGCCCGCGGCGGCGAGATCCGCTATCCGGCGCTCGCTGGCCGTCAGGGCGCCGGTTCCGGTGTGCTGGATCCGGCGCGGGCGGGCGCCGCCGTCCCGCAGCGCCTGCCGCGCGAGCCGTCCCAGGCGTACGGCGCCGAGCCGCTCCGCGCGTGCGGCGGCCTCCCGCAGCACATCGCGTGCCTGTCCCGAATGCCCGGCGGCGGTGAGAGAGCGGCCCAGGTCGAGCTGCGCGGCGATCAGTTCGGGTTCGGCGGCCGGCGCCTCACGCAGCGCGGTGACGGCCTCCTCGATCAGTTCCAGACCGCGCCGGCCACCGGTGGCCGAGCCGAGCGCGCGCAGGGCGCGCCCCTCGGTCCTGGCCGTCCCCCAGATCCGGGCCAGCCGCAGCTCCTCGGCGGCGAGCGGCACCGCTTCGCCGCCCCGGCCGGTACGGACCAGACAGTCGGCCGCCGCCGAGCGCCACGCGGTGACGACGGGGCTCACCACACCGCGGCCGACCTGATGCCGCCCGCAGTCGGTGAAGTCCGCCAGCGCACTCGCGGGGTCGCCCTGCGCCGACCGCAGCACACCACGCGCGTACAGGAACTCGCACCACTGCCAGGAGTTGTCGGGTCCGGGACCCGCGAGCTTCCCGGCGAGCCGGCAGGCCTCGTCCAGCCGGTCGAGCTCGGTGAGCGCGATCACCGTCTGGGCGCCGACGTGGACATTGGCGGCGGAGTCCGGGTCGTCGGCGAGCCGGGCGAAGTCCCCCCGCATGACGGCCGCTTCGGCCCGTACGCTCACCAGGCACTCATGTCCCGGATGGAGCACCGGCTCGCCGAGCGGGACCCGGGCGGCGAGCCGTTCCGCCTCGTCGAGCCGGTCGGCCCACTGCGCGACGGTGGCCACGGAACCCAGCACGTACGGCTCCAGCAGCGGGTCCACCGCGCCCTGCGCGAGCAGCGGGCGCACCCGCTCCCAGGCCTGTTCCGCCGAGAGCAGTCCGGCGGCGGACTCGTATTCCGTGAGCATCGTCTCCGCCATCGGATCCGGGTCGCCCAGATGCCGCAGCCGCAGCAGTTCGGAGATCATCTGCCGCCAGCTCTCACCGTCGTGCGAGGCGATGAGCGCGGTCGCCGCCTGGACCGCGCTCAGCAGGTCGGGGCGGCCGGCGAAGCCGTCGGCGAGATCGCGCAGCACGGCGATCGCCGCCAGGACCTCGCCGTGCGCGGCGAGCGCCGTACCCAGCGCGCTGGCCACCCGTACCCGGCCGTGACCGTCCTGCTGCACGCGCAGCGCCTCGGCGAGCCGCCGCACCCCCGCCGGCCGCTCGATCCTGACCTCCAGACAGCCAAGCTCGGTGAGTACGCCGCCACGCCGCTCGGTGCTGAGGGGCTCGTCGAGGGCCCGGCGCAGATGGGCGACGGCGCGCGGAACGCCGTCCGCCTCCGAGCGGGCCTCCTGCGCGGCGGCGAGCAGCACATCGGCGGCCCACGCCTCGCCGACCGGGGGAACCGGCAGCAGATGCCGGGCGACGGCGCCGGCCCGGTCGCCACGCTCGTGCAGCAGCCGGGCCGCGGTGCGGTGTGCGGCGTCCCGGCGCTCCCGCGACAGGGTGTGCAGCACGGCGTCGCGCAGCAGCGCGTGGGCGAACCGGGCCGGCTCGCCGGCTCCGCCGGACCCGGCCGCCAGGAAGCCGTGGTGCCGCAGGGCTGCCGCCCAGCCGGCGAGCCGCGCGGGATCGGCGGCTTCGCGCGGACGCCGCTCCGCGCCGGTTCCGCTGCTCTCCTGGCCGCGCGCGATCTCGACACTCCGGCGGGCGGGTGTCCGGTGCTCGCTCCACCCACCGTCGCGTCCCGCTTCGGCCGTACCACTCCCGAGGATGCGCTCCATCTCGACGCCCTCGCGGGCAGCTGCCCGACACTCGTTCCACCTACCGTCGCGTCCCGCTTCAGCCGTACCACTCCCTTGGACGCGCTCCGCCTCCGCACCCCTGCGGGCGGCAGCCTCTCGTCCCGCTTCCGCCGCGCCGCGCAGGTGCCATCCGGTCAGCAGGCCGAGTGGGTCGTGTTCGTCCTGGACCATGGCCAGCGCGCGGACTGCGTCGGCGGTCTGCGGGCCGGCCGCGGCCAGCCACCAGGAGACGGCGTCGGCGTAGGCCCCGGGGTGGAGTTCCGCGACGCTCGACGGGGACCGTCCGGGCGGCTGCCCGGGGTTGAGCTCGGCCAGGTCCTCCAGCAGGGCGTGCAGCAGCAGGGGGTTGCCCGCGGTCGCCGCGGCGAGGCCGGGCGGCGGTTCGCCGCCGAGCCGGGCGCGGGCGATCGCGTCGACCGACCGCTCACTGAGCGGCGGCACCCGCACCGTGTGGACGAGTGAGGGGGCCAGGCCCCAGGCGATGCCGCGCGGAGCCGGCGTCATGTCGTACTGGTGACGCTCGGTCAGGATCAGCAGGACGGGCAGCCGGTCGAGCCGGGGCACGAGCCGGGCGAGCCAGGCACGGGAGGCCGGGTCCGCGAGGTGGATGTCGTCGACGGCCAGCGCGAGCGGGACGCCGCCGGGAGACAGCTCGTCGATGGACGCGGCCTCGGGCGCGCCGTCGAGCAGCCGGTGCACGACGGCCGGCTCCCGGCCGCCGTCGGAGCCGCTGGCAGAGCCGCTGGCAGAGCCGCCGTCCCGGTCGTACTCCGAGCAGCGGGTACGGCGGACGTCCAGGCCCTGCTGCCGGGCGAGTTCGGCGGCGGCGTCCAGTAGGGCGGTACGCCCGCTGCCGGTGCCTCCGCGCACCACGAGGAGCGCTCCCGCTCCCGCCTCGGCCCGCTGTGCGAGGCATCCCGCGACGGCCAGCTGGCTGTCGCGTTCGCGCAGGCCGAGCTGCTCCCCCACCGTGGCCACCACGCCCCTTCCGCCGCTGCGGCCCCAGGATATGCCGTGGTGTTGTCGTGGTGTTGTCGTGGTTGATCTCGTGGTGGTCCACGATGCCCGGGCGCCCGGCGGCCCGGCACTGTGGAGTCCGTAGCCGATCCACCGGGGGACCCCTCATGCGCAGACCCAGCCTGCCCACCACGGTGAGCCTGGCTGTGCTTGCCCTCTCCGTGTTCGTGCTGGTGACGGCGTGCGGCGCCTCCAAGGACGCCGCGCGGCCGTCACCGACCCAGAGCACAGCGGGACCCGCCACCACGCCCTGGCCCGCCACGCTCGGAACGCCCTCCCGGCATTAGGGCCAGTCCGACAGGCCCTGGGCGCCTGACAGGCCGCGTACCGCGGCACCCCCATTCTTCCGGCGGCGGGGTACTCCCCCGAGCCCCGCCGCCGGAGGTCACGTCACCAGACGCGGACCGAGCCCCCTGGCGCGAACGCCGGGCTGGTCGCGTCGGCGGGCGGTTCCTTGAGCGGCTCGGCGATCTCCGCCACGGTGGGGCCGGCCTTCGCGGCGATCGGGTCCAGCAGACCGAGGTCGAAGCCGTAGACACGGGCCGCGTTGCCGCCCGCCATCGCGGCGATCTCGTCGGTCGGCAGCCCGGCGTACGCGATCCGCAGCCCCTCCCGGGTATAGGGATACGTGCCCTCGTCATGGGGGTAGTCGCTGCCCCACATGATCTTCTCCAGGCCGATGCGGTCGCGCAGCGGCACTTCGTGGGGGCGCATGAAGCTCGCGCCGACGTAGCAGTTGTCCCGCCATACCTCCTTGGGCCCTTTGCCCATGGAATCGGCCAGCCCCGTACCGAACTTGGCCTCGGCCGTGGCCGCCCGGGTGGCCGCGCTGACCAGCCGCCCGTGGTAGTACTCCAGCATGTCGAGCACGCCGGGGATCCAGCCGGAACCCTGCTCGGTGAGTACCAGCCGCAGCCCCGGATGCCGGCGGAACGCCCCGCCGAACATCAGGTGCCAGAGCGCCCGGTGCGAGAACCAGGTCGTCTCGACCATGAACACCGCGCGGGCGGCGGGCTCGTCGCCGAGCGGCGGTGACGCCGATCCGCCGTGATGGTTCACCGGTACGTCCAGTTCGGCGCAGACCGCCCAGAGCGGGTCGTACACCGCCGAGTACAGCTCCGGGACGCCGGAGCCCGGTGGTGCGCCCGGCAGCAGGATGCCGCCGGCCAGCCCGTGCTCCTTGGCCCACCGCACCTCGCGTACCGCCGCGTCCACATCGTTGAGGAGGATCTGCGCGACACCCGCGCGGCGGCCTGGGGCCTGCGCGCAGAAGTCGGCGAGCCAGCGGTTGTGGGCCCGCAGCCCGGCCCAGCGCAGCTCGAACTCCTCCTTCGAGGGCGCGGGCGCCAGCAGCGAACCGCTGGGGAAGAACGGCGGCACGGTGTTGGGGAAGACCACCTCGGCGACGATGCCGTCCGCCTCCAGCTCCGCGAGCCGGCGTCCCGAGTCCCAGTTGCGGGACGCCTCGGGGGCGATCAGGTCCTGGTACGGATTGACGTACGTGGCCGCCCACGCGTCGAACGTCTCATGCTGTCCGCTCGCCAGATACGGCCGGTAGTCGAGCAGGTCGGCGCCGGCGTGGCAGTCCGCCGAGATCACCGTGTAGCGGTCGTCGGGACCCGTGGGTGTCATGTGCCCGCCTCCATCCCCACGTACGGGAAGTCGTGCCCGGTCAGCCAGTGCCGGCCGGTCTCACGGGCGCGTGCCCACGAGGCCTCGACGGCCGACTGGTCGTCCGGCTGGCCCAGTTCGGCCGGGGTCGGGCCGATCCGGCGGGCGATCGGCGCCAGCGCCTCGGTGTCGAACCCGAAGACCTCGGCGGCGGCCAGCCCCAGCATCCGGCGGGTCTCGTCCACCGGGATGTCGTGGAAGGTGTTCCTCAGCCATTCCCGGGTCTTGGGCCAGGTGCCCTCAGGGTGCGGGAAGTCGCTGCCCCACAGGATGTTGCCGACGCCGATTTCGTAGCGCTGGGCCAGCTCGCGCCGCTTGGTGTTGGTCGCGCAGATGAAGACCTGGCGGTCCAGGTACTCGCTCGGCGGCCGCTTCAGCTCGGCGAACGGCGACAGCTTCTTGCCGCCGTGCGCGCCGAGGTAGAGCCGGTCCATGAACCACAGCTGGTTCGGCAGCCACCAGCACCCCGATTCGGCGATGCCGAACTTCAGGCCGGGGAAGCGCTCGAAGACCCCGGCCCACAGCAGGAACCACAGCGGACGGGACGGCCAGAACGTCACCTCGCTGACGTAGATGCCGAGATGGTCGCCGTACTCGTGATGCGGGGCGGAACCCGAATGGGTGACGATCGGCAGCTCCAGCGCCTGCGCCTCCGCCCACACCGGGTCGTAACGGGCTTCGTGGTACGCCGCCTTGTCGACCCATCGCGCGGGGATCATCAGAGCGCCGAGGCCGGACGCCTTCGCCCTGCGGACCTCGGCGACCACCGCGTCCACCTCGCCGGTGATGGGCAGCAGCGCCACCCCGCAGCGGCGTTCCGGGCTGCGCTCGGCACAGAACTCCGCGAGCCAGCGGTTGTGGGCCTGCGCGCCCGCCATCCCCAACGCGGGGTCCTGGTCGCCGGAGAGCCCGAGCCCCACCCCGAAAGGCGCGGCGGTCTGGCTGTCGACGGCGTCGGCGTCCGGGAAGACGACCTCGGCCGCCACCCCGTCACCGTCGAGCTCCTTGTCGCGCTGCGCGCTGTCCCAGCCGCCGCGCAGCCCCTCCTCGTTGTCGCTGAACCACTTCTGCGCGAACTCCTCGTTGCGCACCCCGAGCCGCGTCATCGCCTCGCGCCGCGCCTGGCGCTGCCCGAGGAACTCGTCGAAGTCCGCGTGGAACCTGCTGTCGAGATACGGCCGGTACTGCTCCGTCGGGAGCCCGGCGTGGCAGTCCGAGGAGATGATCAGGTACGGATCCGTCATGGGTGTCCTACCTTCTTGATGTGGGTCTGAACTGGTCATTCGTAAGATCGGTGGGCCCAGGGGTTCCGGGTATGGCTTTCATGGGGTCGCCGTTGGATGGCTCAGGAGACTTGGCCGCCCGGAGCCCCGCGACGACTCGACCGCTAATTGGGAGATGCGACGCGATCGCTGTGTAGGACAACGTCGGCGAGGTCGTCTGCTGGGTTCCTGTACGACGAGCTGGCGGAGGTGGCCGTGCCCGAGATCTGGGCCGGAGTGGACATCGGCAAGGAACATCACCACTGCGTGGTGATCGACGCCCAGGGCAAGCGGCTGCTGTCTCGGCGGGTGCTGAACGACGAGACCGAGCTCCTCAAGCTCGTGGCCGATGTGCTGGAGCTGTCGCAGGATGTGCTGTGGGCGGTGGACATCAACCACGGTGGGGCCGCGCTCCTGCTCGGCCTGCTGGTCAGCCACGACCAGCGCATCACCTACATCACTGGCCTGGCCGTCCACCGCGCCTCGGCCGGCTACCGGAGCCAGGCCAAGACGGACGCGAAGGACGCCTTCGTCATTGCCGACCAGGCCCGCATGCGCACGGACCTCGGCATCCTGCGGCCCGGCGACGAGATATCGATCGACCTGCGCACCCTGGTCACCCGCCGCACCGACGTGGTCTGCGACCGGACCCGGCAGATCAACCGGCTCCGTGCCCAACTCCTGGAAATATTTCCCGCGTTGGAACGCTCGCTGGAGCTGACGAAGAAGGGGCCGGTCATGCTGTTGACCGGCTACCAGACCCCGGCCGCGATCCGTCGTGCCGGAGCTTCCCGCATCGCGACGTGGCTGAAGAACCGCAAGGTCCGGAGCAGTGCAGCCCTGGCGCGGACCGTCGTGGAGGCGGCCGAGGCCCAGTCCACCTCCCTGCCCGGCGAGAAACTCGCGGCCACCATGGTGGCCCGACTCGCGAAGGGGGTCATGGCCCTCGACGAGGAGATCGCCGAGCTCGACGCTCTCATCGAGGCCCGGTTTCGCGAGCACCCGCAGGCCGAAGTGATCCAGAGCCTGCCCGGCATGGGAACCCTGCTGGGTGCGGAGTTCCTCGCCGCGACCGGCGGAGATATGGACGCCTTCGGCACCGCCGACCGCCTGGCCGGCTACGCCGGCCTCGCACCCGTCCCCCGAGACTCCGGACGCGTCAGCGGCAACCTCCACCGCCCCCGCCGCTATCACCGCGGCCTGCTCCGGGCCTTCTACCTCTCCGCCTTCGCCATCCTCAGGAGTTGCCCCGCCTCGAAACGGTTCTACGAACGCAAGCGAGCCGAGGGCAAGGGACACAAGCAGGCGCTGCTGGCGCTCGCCCGCCGCCGGGCCAACGTCCTGTGGGCCATGATCCGCGACGGAGCGTGCTACCAAGCCACACCACCAGCTACCGCTGCGGCTTGACAACGTCATTGGGAAGTCTCCTGTCCCCTCGATCAATCGAGAATGAAGTTCTCCAGGTAGGCCGGGTTGGCCCGGTCGAGCATCGACTGGGAGCGCGCGCGGATCTGGGCGTCGGTGCGCTCGCTGGGCGGCAGCATCCAGAAGCGGTCGGCGCGGATGCCGTCCGCCACGAGTTCCGCGACCTGCTCCACGGGCGTGAACGTCACCTCGTGCCCGGCCTCCCTCATCGCGGCCTCCCACTGGTCGAGGCTGCGGTAAGGGGTGCGGCGCGGCGCGGACTTGGCGTACCGCTCGGGCCGGTTGCGGTGCGACTCCCACAGTCCGGTGCGCAGCATGTGGGGGCCGGGGAAGAGCACGGAGGCGCCGATGGGCGCGCCTTCTGCCCTCAGGTGGGCGTAGAGCGACTCGGTCATCGTCACCACGGCGGCCTTGGTGACGGCGTACACCGAGGCGGTCGGCAGCGGCGCGATCCCGCCGTCGCCGGAGGAGGTGTTGACCACGTGCCCCGGCTGTCCGGCCGCCAGCATCCTGGGCAGGAATGCCTGGACGCCGTGGAAGACGCCCCACACGTTGACCGAGAACGCCCACTGCCAGTCCTTGGGGTCGTGCTCCCACATCCGGCCCTCGGCCCCGGACCCGACCCCGGCGTTGTTGCACAGCACATGGACGGCGCCGAAGGCCTGGTACGCGGCGTCGGCCAGCTCCTCGACCGAGGAGCGTTCGCTCACATCGGTGAGCTGTCCTACGGCTTCGGCGCCGTCGTCCCGCAGTCGCGCGACGGCCTTGCCGAGCGCTCCCTCCTCCACGTCGGCGAGGACGACCCGCAGCCCTTCCGCGGCGAACCGTTCCGCCATGGCGTAGCCGATGCCGCTCGCGGCGCCGGTGACCACGGCCGTCTGTCCGGCCAGCAGGTCCATCAGGCCTCCCTGGGCGGCGCGTCGAGGAGCTGCTGGACGTCGTCGTAGCGCTGGTGGATGTAGGGCAGCAGCGCCTGCGCGCTGACCCGTTCGACGACACGGCCGGACTGGTCGCTGGTCTTCTCGCCGATGGTGATCTCCACGAGCCGGCGTACGGCGAGGTCGGCGACCGGGTCGTACGAGGACTCGCGCAGCACCACGCTGCCGGTCATCGCTTCGAGCTTGCGCACCCGTTCGTGCCGGGTGCAGCGCACCAGCACCGGGTCGCCGTCGAAGCCGTTGCCGTCCACGGCGGGCAGGAACTTGAAGTAGAAGTCGGTCTTCTCGGTCATCTCCGGAAGCGGGAGCGCGCCGCTGACCGCTCCGGCGACCTCGACGAACGCGATGCCGTGCCGGGCGAGCTTCGCCATCACGACGTCACCGACCCGCTCCACGGTGACCTCGCCGAGCTTCTTCGGTTCGCCGAAGACCTCCCGGCCGCCGATCAGCGCCCGCTCGGTGGTCATGGGCATCACCAGCGGGTACCAGCCCTCGATGCCCTCGTGGTGCGCGGAGACCGCCAGCGAGCCGGCGCCCAGCGGGTGTCCGAACAGGTCGACGCGGCTGATGTTCACCCGCACCAGGGGCCGTTCCCCCGGTTTGAGCGGCGGCGGCAGGACCTGCGCCACCACGTCCGGGTCGGTCTCCCAGACCGCTACCACTCCGGTCGACCAGATGTCGGGGAGCTTGCCGCCGCCCGCCTTCGCCGCCAGCATTTCCGCTTCGCTCCGCGGGCCGTACCTCACTCGCGCCATGTCGTGCCGCCCTTCGTTCATGTCAGTCATGCGTGCCGGTCGTGCGTGTCAGTCATGAGAGATTCGGGACGAGCTCTGTAACACAGTTACACCGACACGCTCGAAGGGTAAATAGGCGTGCACGGTCCACAATGGGAGCACCATGCCGCGCACCGCCCTGACCCGCGACGACGTACTCGACGCCGCTGCCGCGCTTGTCCGGCAGCTCGGCCCCGAGGCACTGACCATGCGCAAACTCGCCGCGGAACTCGGCACCGCGGTCACCTCGATCTACTGGCACGTGGGCAACCGCGAGTCGCTGCTGGATGAGCTGGTGGCCCGCACCGTGCGGGAGATGGGCGCCATCGCGCCGACCGGCCGCGGCCCGCGCGACCGGGTGGTGTCCATCGCCCGCGCCCAGCGGGTGATGCTGCGCGACCGGCCGCATCTGATCGCGATGGTGCACGAACGCGGCCTCACCGAGCTGATGTTCCTCCCGGCCCAGCAGGCGCTGGTGCACGAGCTGCACTCCGCCGGGCTGCGCGGCCCCCGGGCCGCCGAGGCGCTGCGGGCGATCGAGTTCCATGTCATCGGCTTCGTCCTGGTCGAGCGCAACCGCGAGCGTTCCCCCGTCCAGGTCCCCGCGGAGCAGGACCTGTGGGACACCGCCGCGGCGGGCCACGACCCGGCGCTGGCACGCGCGCTGGCCGCCCCGCCCGACCCCGAACGCCTCTTCACCACCACCACGCGCGCCCTGGTCGACTCGCTGCTGCGTACCTGAGTGTCCGTGGCGCCCCTTATTCTCAATGACCATGCTGGACAACCGCACCGAGCCGACCGTCTCCCCGTCCCCGTGGCCCGCCGCCTACCCGGACGGATATGCCGTGGTGGACGTCGAGACCACCGGTCTCGGCCGGGACGACCGGATAGTGTCCGCCGCCGTCTACCGGCTTGACGCCCGGGGCGAGGTCCAGGACCACTGGTACTCACCTGTCAATCCGCTGCGCGATCCGGGCCCGGTGTGGATCCACGGACTGACCAGCGCGATGCTCGCCGACGCCCCGCTCTTCCCGGAGATCGCCGAGGAACTGGCCGAGCGGCTGGCCGGCCGGGTCCTCGTCGCCCACAACGCGGTCTTCGACTGGTCGATGCTGGCCCGCGAGTACGCGCGGGCGCAGTCCACCGCCCCCGTCGAGCAGCGGCTGTGCACGATCGTGCTGGCCAAGGAGCTCCGGCTGCCGCTGGCCAACCACAGACTGGAGTCCCTCGCCGCGCACTACGGCGTCGTCCAGCAGCGCGCCCACCATGCCCTGGACGACGCGCGGGTGCTCGCCGAGGCGTTCCGCCCCAGCCTCCACCTGGCGGCGGCCGCCGGACTGCCGCTGCCGCTGCACGCCTGCCGGCCGCTCACCGAATGGGCCGACGGCGGTGTGCCGGCGGCCCGTCCCGCGCCGTCCCCGGATCCCTCCGGGTACTACGGCTCCTCCGGCTCCTCGTACCGTCCCAGCAGCTGGCGCCCGGCGCGCAAGCGCCCCTCCTGCCCGTACCCCAACCCCGGCCGGATGGCCCCCGACGGCCCGCTGATGCAGGGCATGCGGGTCGCGTTCTCCGGTGACACCGGCATCGACCGCGAGCTGCTGGAGGACCGCGCCACCGACGCGGGACTGCATGTCGCGTCCAGCGTCAGCCGGCTCACCAGCCTGCTCGTCACCAATGACCCGGACTCACCCACCAGCAAGGCCGTCAAGGCCCGCGAGGTCGGCACCCCCGTCATCGACGAGCAGCGCTTCGCGGAACTCCTCAAGGCGGTGACCCCCGCGCCGGGGGTACACGGCTGATCGACGGGGTACACGGCTGATCGAGTGGCGCGGCGGCGACGCGCCCGGCCACCTGTTGCCTGCCGCCGCCGCGCCGCGCAATCTGGGCCCTATGGCCCGTTGTGAAGTGTGCGGAAACGACTACATCATGAGCTTCGAGGTGCACGCCCAGGGGGCGGTGCACGTCTTCGACAGTTTCGAATGCGCCATCCACCGCATGGCGCCCATCTGTGAGCACTGCCGGGTGCGGATCGTCGGCCACGGCGTCGAGGCCGACGGCCGCTGGTACTGCGGCGCGCACTGCGCCAAGGCCGACGGCGCCCACGGCATCGTCGACCGCGTCGGCTCCCTCCCCACCGCCTGATCCGTCCCCCGTCGACCCCCTACCGACGGGCACCCCACGACCGAGTACCGTCGTGGGGTGTACCGCTTTCTGCTGTCCCGCCAGTGGGTGATCCTCACCCTGCTCGGGCTGGTCATGATTCCCACGATGGTCAAGCTGGGCTACTGGCAGCTGCACCGCCACGAGCGCCGGGTGGCGAACAACCATCTGATCAGTCAGAACGTCGAAGCCGCCGCCGTCCCCGTCGAGCGGCTCGCCGCGCCGGGCAAGGCCGTGCCGCGGCGGGACCTGTACCGGTCGGTCAGCGCGACGGGTCACTACGACACCGCGCACGAGGTGGTCGCCCGCCAGCGCACCGCCGCCGACGGCCAGAAGAACGGCTATCACGTCATCACCCCGCTGGTGCTGGACGACGGCCGGGCGGTGCTGGTCAACCGGGGCTGGATCGACGCCGGCGGCGGTCTCACCGCACTGCCGAAGATCCCGGCCGCCGAGTCCGGCGAGATCACCGTCACCGGACGGCTCCGCCCGGACGAGACCAGCTCGTCCACCGGGATCAGGAACAAGAGCGGTCTGCCCGACCGCATGATCATGCTCATCAACGCCGCCGACCTGGCGGGGACCAGCCCGCAGCCGCTCCTCGGCGGCTACCTCGAACTGGCCACCACCTCCCCCAAGCCCTCGGGCACGCAGCCGGAACTGATCCCGCAGCCCGACGACTCCAGCATCGGCCCGCACATGGCGTACGCGGTCCAGTGGTGGCTGTTCTCCGCGATGGTCCCGGTCGGCTGGGTCATTCTGGTGCGGCGCGAGCGCAAGGAGCGGATCGCGGGGCAGCAGTCCCGGAAGAGCGTTCCGGTCGCGGTGTAACGCCGCCCCCGGCACGCTACCGACAGGAGCGCAGACGAAAGGCGGCACCGTGCCAGGACTCATCGAGGACTACGCGCTCATCGGCGATCTGCAGACCGCGGCGCTGGTCTCCAAGGACGGCTCCATCGACTGGCTCTGCCTGCCCCGCTTCGATTCCGCCGCCTGCTTCGCGGCGCTGCTCGGCAATGAGGAAAACGGCCAGTGGCGGATCGCTCCGGCCGGGGCCGACCAGTGCAGCCGCCGCGCCTACCGCGGCGACACCCTGGTACTGGAGACGTTCTGGGAGACGGCCACCGGCACGGTCAAGGTCATCGACTTCATGCCGCAGCGCGACCGCGCGCCCGATGTCATGCGGATCGTGGAGGGCATCTCGGGCCGGGTGGAGATGCACAGCGAGCTGCGGCTGCGCTTCGACTACGGCAGCGTCGTGCCCTGGATGCGCCGCGCCGAGGGCCACCGGATCGCGGTGGCGGGACCCGACTCCGTCTGGCTGCGCAGCTATCCGCCGCAGCTGCCGATGTACGGCAAGGACTTCTGCACCTACGCCGACTTCGCCGTCTCCGCGGGCGAGAGCGTCGCCTTCGTCCTCACCTGGCACCCGTCGCACGAGATCCGGCCGCGCCGCGTCGACCCGTACGAGGCGCTGGCGCACGGCATCGAGGACTGGGAGAAGTGGTCGGCGCAGTGCACCTACGACGGCCCCTGGCGCGAGGCCGTGCTGCGCTCCCTCATCACACTCAAGGCGCTCACCTTCGCGCCGACCGGCGGTATCGCCGCGGCCGTCACCACCTCGCTGCCGGAGGAGATCGGCGGTGTGCGCAACTGGGACTACCGCTACTGCTGGCTCCGCGACGCCACGCTGACCCTCAACGCGCTGGTGTCCAGCGGCTATCTCGAAGAGGCCGCGAAGTGGCGGGACTGGCTGCTGCGCGCGGTCGCCGGCGACCCCGCCGACCTGCAGATCATGTACGGGATCTCGGGCGAGCGGCGGCTGCCCGAGTACGAGGTGCCGTGGCTGGAGGGGTACGAGGCGTCCGCCCCGGTCCGGATCGGCAACGCCGCCGTCGGGCAGCTGCAGCTCGACGTGTACGGCGAGGTGCTCGACTCGCTCTACCTGGCGCGGACCAGCGGGCTGCCCGACCAGCAGCACGCCTGGAATCTGCAGCGCGCCCTGATGGACTTCCTGGAGTCCAACTGGCGCGAGCCGGACGAGGGCCTGTGGGAGGTGCGCGGGCCGCGCCGGCACTTCGTGCACTCCAAGGTGATGGCGTGGGTCGCCGCGGACCGCGCGGTGCGCACCCTGGAGGCTCAGCCGAAGCGGAAGGGCGACCTGAACGCCTGGCGGGCGATGCGCGCCCAGGTGCACCTGGAGGTGTGCAAGCGCGGCTACGACGACGCGCGCGGCACCTTCACGCAGTCCTACGGCTCCACCCAGCTCGACGCGGCGACGCTGCTCATCCCCCAGGTCGGCTTCCTGCCCGCCTCGGATCCGCGGGTGATCGGTACCGTCGACGCGGTGCGCCGGGAGCTGGACCACGGCGGATTCGTCCGCCGCTACACCCCCGACAGCTACAGCCTCGGCGAGAGGACCGTGGACGGCCTGCCCGGCCGGGAAGGCGCCTTCCTGGCCTGCTCGTTCTGGCTGTGCGACGCGCTGCACGCTACCGGTCGCGACCGCGAGGCCCGCGAACTGTTCGGGCGGCTGCTGAGCCTGCGCAACGATGTCGGGCTGCTCGCCGAGGAGTGGGACCCGGTCGCCCGCCGCCAACTCGGCAACTTCCCGCAGGCCTTCAGCCACATCGCACTCGTCAACACCGCACTGACCCTTTCCGGGGCGGGCAGGAGAGTATGAGGTCATGGATCTTGGACTGAAGGACCGGGTGTACATCCTCACCGGAGCGACCCGCGGGCTGGGCCTGGCGGCCGCCCGCGAGCTGACGGCCGACGGTGCGAAGGTGGTCGTCTCCGGGCGTGCGCAGGAGTCGGCGGACACGGCGGCCGCCGCTCTGGGCGGCCGGGGACACGCGCTCGGCGTGGCCGCGGACAACACCGGCGCGGACACTCCGGAACGGCTCATCGACGCCGCGCGCGACGGGTTCGGACGGCTGGACGGCGTACTGATCAGCGTCGGCGGCCCGGCCGTCGGCCTCGCGGAGACCATCACGGACGACCAGTGGCGGGACGCCTTCGAGACGGTGTTCCTCGGTGCGGTGCGGCTCGCGCACGCCGCCGCGGCCGTGCTCGGGGAGGGCGGCGTGATCGGCTTCGTGCTGTCCTCGTCGGTGTACGAGCCGATCTCGGGCCTGACGATCTCCAACGGCCTGCGGCCCGGCCTCGCCGGGTTCGCCAAGAACCTCGCCAACGAGCTGGGCCCGCGCGGTATCCGCGTCGTGGGGCTGCTGCCCGCCCGGATCGACACCGAACGGGTGAGCGAACTCGACACGCTCACGGGCGACCCCGGGGCCGCCCGTGCCCGGCACAGCGCCACGATCCCGCTGCGCCGCTACGGCACCCCGGAGGAGTTCGGCCGGGCGGCGGCCTTCCTGCTCTCCCCCGCCGCCTCGTATCTGACCGGCGTCATGCTGCCTGTGGACGGCGGCGCCCGGCACGGCTTCTGATCCGCGCGGCGGGACACCGGCGCCGCGGAGGGGTTGCGCAGGAGCCGCCGCCCGGTCCGGCCGGCTGATCAGCTGACTCGGGTGGCGCGGTGCTTGACCGCACGCAGCCGTGCCTCGGCGGGGAGGTGCGGGAGTCCCGCCGACGCGCCGGCCCGCTGCAGGATGTCGGTGTCCAGGCGGGAGATGACGCTGTCCGGGGCGGCGTGCGGGGCCAGGCCGAGGGTGAGCCGGGCCCGGGGCGCGGTGCGGGTGCCGGTGAGGATGGCATCGGCGCGATCCACACCGTCCAGCTCCTGGGTCTCTGCGACGAGCACGTCCTCCAGGGCACGGCCGCGCAGGACCGCGCCCTGTCCGTCGCCGCTGTCGATGCGTAGCTGCCGCAGCCGGTGGCTGCGCGACTGGGCCAGCAGCCACCACAGGGCGGCCAGGACCACGGCGCCCAGCACCCCCAGGACGGTCGGCCACCACCAGCCGTCGCCGCGGTAGCGGGTACGGTCGCGGGCGGTGAGCAGGACGTCCTTCGGGCCGGTGAAGGGCCACCACGAGGGCAGCGTGAAACCCCAGCGGCGTTGCAGGTCCAGGCTGCCGACCAGCACGGCCAGGCCCGCGATCAGCAGGATCAGGCCGACCAGCGCCAGCAGGATCCGGTTCAGTGTGGCGCGCATGTCCCGGTCAGCCCTTCTCGGCGCGGTACACGTGGACGGTCAGGTGGGGCGGGTGGGCCAGGCCCAGCTGCACCATGCCCTGTCCCAGCGCGGCGCCCAGGTCGGTGCGGACCTCGGTCAGGTCCCGGAAGTGCGAGGCGGCGCGGGCGGTGATACGGCGCCGGCCGACGGTCACGCGCACCGTATGGACGCCGGAGACCTCCATCGCCCGGTCGCGGAGCATCAGTTCGGCGGCGTGCCGGTCCAGTCCGGCCCGCACGCCCGCGACGCTGCGGCGCATCGGCAGCACGGAACGCTCGCCGGGGGTCAGGGCCAGCACGATCAGCCACAGGCCGATCACCGCGGCGGCCGCGGCCGCGCCGGTCACCAGGGCGTTGTCCAGCGGGCGGGTCGCCAACTCCCGCGCCAGGCGGCGGCGCCAGCTCATCGCTGAGCGGTCCGCGCGCACCGCGGCGATGTCGTAGAGCAGCATCCCGGCGGCGCCCAGCACCACCGCCGCCGTCAGCGCCGCGGGCACCCGGCGCGCCGACCAGAAGCGGCCCGCACGCCCGACGGGCGGCTCGGGTTGTTCGTTGAACCCCTCGGGTTGTTCATTGGGCCCGATCACCGGCAGCCGCCGGGTGGTGCCCTCGGGATCGGGCGCTGCCGCTGCCTCGCTCACAGGACCCTCCCCTCTCCCTGGTGCCGCGCCGCCGCGGAGTGCAACCGCTCGATCTCGATGGCGACCTCGGGTACCTCCATACCCGTCAACGCCCGTACCCGGTCCGCGACATGACGGCGTACCGAGCCGCAGACCATGCCGAGGTCGCCCGGATAGCCCAGTTCCACCGACAGCCGCACCCGCGCGGTCTCCTTGTGCACCGAGACCGACGCGTGCGGGGTGCGCTCCGGCGGCACCAGCGCGGACTCGGGAACCTCCGCGAGCACCTCACGCGCGGCGCGCGCGGCGATCTTCGCCACCACCCGGTCCGCGATCCTCAGGGCGCCGCGGTCCGCGGCCGGCAACGAGACCGGGGCGGCAGCGGCCATCACCGCCGCCGGTCACGGCTGCGGAAGAACTCCCCGGGCTCCAGATCGCCGTCCAGAAACTTCCCCGCCACGAACCCGACCGCGCCCAGCGCCGCCACCAGCAAGAACGCACCGAACCCGCCGAAGTACCCGGCGAAGCCGAGTGCCATTCCCACAGCCAGTCCGACCAGAGCCATCGTCATCGTCCGCTCACCAACTCCGTATCGCTGCTGTCGCCGCTCGCCGTATCACCCGTCCGCGCGGTCACTGGACCCTCTGCTCCCGCTCGTCCTCGTCGTCCTCGTCGGGCAGCTTCACATCGCCGACCGCGACATTGACCTCGACGACCTCGAGGCCGGTCATCCGCTCGACCGCCGCGATGACGTTCTCCCGCACCGCGCGCGCCACATCGACGATGGACACCCCGTACTCGACGACGATGTCCAGGTCGAGTGCGGTCTGCACCTCCCCGACCTCCGCCTTCACACCGCGGGTGACGGACTTGCTGCCGGGCACCCGGTCGCGCACGGCGCCGAAGGTGCGGGCGAATCCGGTGCCCATGGCGTGCACGCCCAGCACATCACGGGCGGCGAGTCCGGCGATCTTCTCCACCACGCCGTCGGCGATGGTGGTACGGCCACGGGTCGCGGGATCACCCAGCGGCGCCCGCTTGCCGGCCGCCCCGGCACCCGCGCTCGTGCCCTTCTCCAGGGTCTTGCCTTCGCGCGCGGGATCCGGGCCGTCGGGCTCGGACATGTTGCGCTGTGCCATCTCGGTCATCGCGAGTCGTCCCTTCGTCTGGGCTGCTCCGTGCACCACACTATGTGCGCATGCCCGGCCGCGCTGCGGAGATGCGGTCAGGAAACGTACAGCGGACCGCCATTCGGGTGGCGCGAGGAGACGGAGGCGGGAACGGTGGCTGTGGACCGATTGGCGCAGGCGGTACGGGAGCAGATCGCGTTCGGCCGGCTGCTGCCGCTCGGCGGGGCGGCCGACGCCGCCTGGATCACCGAACGCGCCGCCGCCGACGCGCTGCGGGGAGCGGTGGCGGGGCTCACGGGCATACGGCTCGGCGCACTGCGCATCGGCCCGGAACAGGACGCGGCTCCGTACATCCCGGAGCCGGACGCGGATCCTGACGTGACGCCGGACGCGGAACCTGACGCGGTGACGGACCCAGTGGCGGACGTGGCGCCGGGCGCGGTGGCGCGGTCCAGCCAAGCCCCGGCGGCCACTCCGCCGAGCGCGGTGCCGCACGGCCCGCTGTGTGTGACCGCGGATTTCGCGGCCGCCGCCGACCGGCCGCTGCCGGCCGTCGCGGACCGGTTGCGGGCGGCTCTGTGGGACGCGGCCCACGATCTGCTGGGCCTGGCCGTCACCTCGGTGGACCTCGAGGTCAGCGGGCTGCTGGAGCCCGGGGCGCCGCATGACCAGGGTCCCGTCCCCGTACCCACCGCGGACGGGGACAGGGACAGAGCGGGTCAGAACGCGCCGGACGCCGTGCCGGGGACGGCCGGCGGTGACGTGATAATCGCCGCGCTCATGGTGCCGGGCGTCGCCCGGGTGACCTCGCGGCTCGGCGGCTTCACGTCCGGGATCCGTACGGCCGACGTCGGGGATCCGCCCGGCCGGGAGGTCCGGGTGAAGATCTCCGTCGTCCCCGGCCACCGCGCGCTGGATGTGGCCCGCGCGGTGGGCGAGGCGGTCACGAAGGCCGCGGAACCCGGAGCCCCCGGCGCCGTCACGGCAGCCGTGGTGGTCACGGCCTTCGGATGACGGACGCGATCCGACCGGACGGGGGTCTGACCGGACGGGGTCCGACCGGACGGAACTACTCGCCCACTCCGGCGAGGTCGCGCAGCCGGCGGCCCTGGGCGGCGCGTTCGGCGGCGCGCTGGTCCTCGTGGGAGCGGCCGGCGGCCTCCCGCAGCAGGGCCTTGGTCTCGATGACGGCGTCACGGGGTGCCGCGAGCAGCGCGACGGTGAGGTCCTGGACCGTGGCGTCCAGCTCGGCGCCCGGGACGACCAGATTGGCGAGGCCGAGGCGCTCGGCCTCGGAACCGTGGACGAAGCGCCCGGTGGCGCAGATCTCCAGGGCCCGCGCATAGCCGACGAGCTCGACCAGCGGCTTGGTGCCGGTGAGGTCGGGAACCAGTCCGAGACTGGTCTCGCGCATGGCGAACTGCGCGTCGTCCGCGCACACCCGCAGATCGCAGGCGAGGGCGAGCTGGAAGCCGGCACCGATCGCATGGCCCTGTACGGCGGCGATGCTCACGATGTCGGTACGCCGCCACCAGGTGAATGCTTCCTGGTACTCGGAGATGGTCGCGTCGAGCTGCTTCTCGGAACCGCGCGCGAGGTCGATGAACGACGGCTCGCCGTCGAAGCCCTCGGGCGTGAACGCCTGCCGGTCGAGCCCGGCGGAGAAGGACTGTCCTTCACCGCGGAGCACAACGACCCGCACACTGCCCGGCAGGAGCCGGCCGGCTTCCGCCAGTGCTCGCCACAGGGCGGGCGACTGGACATTGCGCTTGGCCGGATTGCACAGTGTGACGGTCGCGACGGAGTCATCGGCGGTGAGCCGTACTCCGTCACGCTCGAGCAGCACGGTGGGGTCGGGCATCGGGCACCTCCGAGCGAACCACGGATTGGATTACCGAAGAGTAACCACCCGGTCGGCACAGACGACGGCCGGGTGGCACGCTACAGAAACCGGGTCACCGGGGATGCCCTGCCCGTCAGGCCGAAGCGGCTTTCTTGCCTCGTGTTGCTCCGCCGCGACCGCGCAGGGTCACGCCGGACTCGCTGAGCATCCGGTGCACGAATCCGTAGGAGCGGCCGGTCTCTTCGGCCAACGCCCGGATGCTCGCACCGGAGTCGTACTTCTTCTTCAGGTCTGCCGCGAGCTTCTCGCGCGCGGCGCCGGTTACCCGGCTGCCCTTCTTCAGAGTCTCGGCCACCCGTGCCTCCTCTAGGGAAGTGCGCTCTTGGACTCTCATGATCACCCCTAGGCGGCTTCCTGGCCACCCATTCGGCAAGGTCCGTACGACAACATTTGAACCGGGGACCTTTTTGCGGCGGCCGTGCGGGGCGCGAAGATCCCGAATTCTGTCCGGTAGTTTCCGGACACTCGTCCGAGCGCTGAGAAAAGTGGCAGGTCATCCATGGTCGGTAAGGAGTTTGCCGACGTCACGCCACTGATCGACTCGGAGCGACGCTCATGCCGTGCCACCCGGTGGCACGGTATGAGCTCGTCTCACACAGATGATGGATCACCCATGGGCCGAATGATCCATTGCCAAGTGATCAGGCGAAGTGATCAGGCGAAGTGACCAGGGCCGGGTGATCGCCGGGGCGGTCAGGCGAGCGAGACCAGATCCGCGTAGTCCGCGCCCCACAGGTCCTCGACGCCGTCGGGCAGCAGGATGATCCGCTCGGGCTCCAGCGCGTGCACCGCGCCCTCGTCGTGGGTGACCAGGACGACGGCGCCGCTGAAGGTGCGCAGCGCCCCGAGGATCTCCTCACGGCTGGCCGGGTCCAGGTTGTTGGTGGGCTCGTCGAGCAGCAGCACATTGGCGCTGGAGACCACCAGCGAGGCGAGCGCCAGCCGGGTCTTCTCGCCGCCGGAGAGCACTCCCGCGGGCTTGTCGACGTCATCGCCGGAGAAGAGGAACGAGCCGAGGATCTTGCGGATCTCCACCAGGCCGGTGTCCGGCGCGGCCGACCGCATGTTCTCCAGGACCGTGCGCTCGGGGTCCAGGGTCTCGTGCTCCTGCGCGTAGTAGCCGAGCTTGAGGCCGTGGCCCGGCTCGACCTGCCCGGTGTCGGGCGTCTCGACTCCCGCCAGCAGGCGCAGCAGCGTGGTCTTGCCGGCGCCGTTGAGGCCGAGGATGACGACCCGGGAGCCGCGGTCGATGGCCAGGTCGACGTCGGTGAAGATCTCCAGCGAGCCGTACGACTTGGACAGGCCGGTCGCCATCAGCGGGGTCTTACCGCAGGGCGCGGGGTCCGGGAAGCGGAGCTTGGCGACCTTGTCGGAGACCCGCACCGCGTCCAGGCCGGCCAGCAGCCGGTCGGCGCGCTTGGCCATGTTCTGGGCGGCGACGGTCTTGGTGGCCTTGGCGCGCATCTTGTCGGCCTGCGAGTTGAGGGACGCGGCCTTCTTCTCGGCGTTGCTGCGCTCGCGCTTGCGGCGCTTCTCGTCGGCTTCGCGCTGGGCCTGGTAGAGCTTCCAGCCCATGTTGTAGACGTCGATCTGGGTGCGGTTGGCGTCCAGGTAGAAGACCTTGTTGACGACCGTCTCCACGAGCTGGATGTCGTGGGAGATCACGATGAAGCCGCCGCGGTAGCTCTTGAGGTAGTCGCGCAGCCAGACGATGGAGTCCGCGTCCAGGTGGTTGGTCGGCTCGTCGAGCAGCAGGGTGTCGGCGTCGGAGAACAGGATCCGGGCCAGCTCCACCCGGCGCCGCTGACCGCCGGAGAGGGTGTGCAGCGGCTGGCCGAGCACCCGGTCGGGCAGACCGAGGGCCGCGGCGATGGTGGCCGCTTCGGCCTCGGCCGCGTAGCCGCCCTTGGTGAGGAACTCGGTCTCCAGATTGGAGTACTTCCGCATCGCCTTTTCGCGGGTGGCGCCCTTGCCGTTGGCCATCCGCTCCTCGTTCTCCCGCATCTTGCGCAGGACGGAGTCCAGGTCGCGGGCGGAGAGGATGCGGTCGCGGGCGAGGGTGTCGAGGTCGCCGGTGCGCGGGTCCTGCGGGAGGTAGCCGACCTCGCCGGACCGGGTGACGGTGCCTCCGGCGGGCTGGCCCTCACCTGCGAGCACCTTGGTGAGGGTGGTCTTGCCGGCGCCGTTGCGGCCGACGAGGCCGATGCGGTCGCCCTTGGCGATACGGAAGGATGCGGACTCGATGAGGATGCGGGCTCCAGCACGCAGCTCGAGGCCAGTGGCAGTAATCACGGGAAAAAGCTCCAGGGCATGGCGAACGACAGAAAGGGGCGCGGGGAGGTCGTACGCCGCCGGCTAATGAACGAGAGGGACTGCCATACCGGCCAGTCTACCGGGGTGTGGCAAGCCGCTTGTTTCCCAGGGGAGTGCGGTCCGGTGCGACCCGGCCGAGACCGTCGACCGCGATCAGTTCGCTGGTCCACGCTGCACGGGGGTCCGCGCACGGCTGGGCGACGACGGCGGCGGAGCCCCTGAGTACCGCGCGGGAGGGCTGGAAGGCGCAGCCGGGCCGCGCGGGCAGCACCCACCGCAGGTCTCCGTCGGCCGCGCGGTAGCCCGCGATCCGCTGCGGGGTCACCACGGCGATCATCCGGCCGTCCCGGCCGAGCGGCTGCAGCACGCCCTGGCCCCCACGGCCCTCGGGGCGGGCGAGCCAGCCGGCCGCCCCGGGAATGGCCCGGTGCCAGCGCACCCGGCCGCCGCGCAGCGAGCTGTCGGTGACGAGGCCGTCCTCCCACAGGACGACGGCGTGGTCGGCGAAGGCACGCGCGGCCAGCGGGCTGCTGCCGGTCCTGGTGTACGTCCAGCGCCGCGCCGTCACCGCCCGCCCCTCCAGGAGGTGCGGGGCCGGGGCCGCGGCGGCCGGGCGCGGTGTGACGAGGTCGCCGAAGGCGGCGGGCCGGATCCGGTGGGCGGCGAGGGCCAGCGGGAGAGCCACCAGCAGAGCGGCGACGGGCAGGAGGCGGCGCGCGCCAGGGCCTGTCCGGCCGATCATGGGCGGTCCAGGCGCCCCCAGCTACCGCTGGGAGGTGCCCCCTTTCTGGTGCGGTGGATCGCAAGGCGCCGGAGCACCCGCATACGCGGTTGAATTCGGGTGTTTCGGCAGCTTTTCTCCGAAGGCGTGTCCCGAAAAGACGGAGCGAAGCGGAGTGCAGCGAGGCGCCGTGCCAGGCGGCGGGGGGGCCGTTCATGATCGGCCGGACAGGCCCTGGGGGACATGTGGCGTGACGGTAGCCGGGGGCGGGCGGCCCGCCGGGCGACACGGGGCGGCACCGGGCGGGCTTCGCCCGTTCGGTCCTGGCGGCGAGACCACCGCCTGCAGGCGCCTCGAGCGGGCCGGTGTGGGGTAAATCACCCATACTCGACGTATGCAGTTCGACGACAACGCGGAACTGGACACCTCACAGGTGCAGGACCAGCGCGGTGGCGGCTCGCCCGGCGGCGGTTCGTCCGGCGGCGGCGGTGGCGCCCCCAGCGGCAAGATGATCGGCGGCGGCATCGTCGGTCTGATCGTGCTCGTCATCGGACTCGTCCTGGGCATCAGCCCCAACCAGATGGGCCTCACCGGCAACTCCACGGACACCTCGCCACGCACCGGCACGGCCGGCGGCCTGGCACAGAGCTGCGCCACCGGCCGGGACGCCAACACCCAGGAGCAGTGCCGGATCGTCGCGGTGGTCAACAGCGTCCAGGCTTACTGGACGAACGAGTTCCGGCAGCGCGGCGGCACGTATCAGGCCGCGCCGACCGTCTTCTTCGACCGGCCGCTGCGCACCGGCTGCGGGAACGCCGATCCGCGGACCGGGCCGTTCTACTGCCCCGTCGACCGCAAGGTCTACATCGACCTGAACTTCTTCACCCCGCTGCAGACCCAGTTCGGCGCCGAGGGCGGGCCGTTCGCGGAGAGCTATGTGGTGGCCCATGAGTACGGACACCATGTGCAGAACCTGATGGGGACGCTGCGTGCAGCCCAGGACGGGCGCACCGGGGTCACCAGCAAGTCGGTACGGGTCGAACTGCAGGCGGACTGCTACGCCGGTCTGTGGTCGAAGAACGCCACGATGACCATCAACCCGGCCACCGGCAGCCCGCTGATCACCGCGGTGACGCCGGACGACATCGCCCGCGGCCTGGACGCGGCGGCGGCGGTCGGCGACGACGCGATCCAGTCCCGCGCGCAGGGCCGGGTGACCCCGGACAACTGGACGCACGGCTCGTCCTTCCAGCGGCAGCAGTGGTTCACCACCGGTCTGCAGACCGGTGACATGGCGCGCTGCGACACCTTCGGCTAGGCCCTGTCCGGGCGATCATGGGCGGTACAGGCGTCGTCTGGTGCCGTGCCTCGCAAGGCGCCGGAATGCCCGCAGGGTGGTTTCCTGTGGGCTTTTCGGCAACGCCGCGAGGTGCCGTGCCTAGCGGCGAAGGGGCCGTTCATGATCGCCCGGACAGGGCCTGGATGGTTCGTCCTCGAACTCACCCAGGGGTAGCCGGGGAGCTCGAGGACGAACCGGCTCAGGCTCCGCCGGTGTGCACCTGGAACGCCGCTCGGCGTACGGCCTTGGCCACCGCCGGGTCCGGATGCGCGGCGGCCAGCGCCACCAGCACCTGGACGGTGCGGGGGTGCCCCGCACCGCGGATCTCCTCCAGCAGCGCCCGCACGGAACCCTGCACCGCCGCGTCGAGATGGCTGACGAGCAGCTGACCCTCGCCGTGGTCGGCGACCGCCGCGGCCGTGTCCACCCACAGCCAGGCCGTCTCCTCGCGGGTCAGCAGCCCGGCGACGGCCTCGGGGTCGTCGCCGTCCTGCTCGGCCAGCCACAGCAGCGCGTACGGGCGCAGCGTCGGCTCGCCCGAGGCGGCGCGTACGACCGGCTCGGCGGGCGGGCCGACCACCCGGAGCGCCTCGAAGGCGAGGCCGCGCAGCAGCGCGTCCTCACCGCGGGCGGTCTCCAGCAGTTCGGCGACGGCCAGGCCGACGGGCCGGGCGGCGAGCCAGGCCCGGTACTCGGCGCGGGCCGGGCCGGGGGACAGCCGCGCGCAGGCCCGCAGCATCTTCTCGGCGGACTGCTCGATATGGCCGGCCGGGCCCTGGGCGGCCACGCAGATCTGTTCCAGCTTGACCCACACCGCCCAGTTGCCGAGCGGGGTGAGCGCGGCCTCCCGGGTGTCCGCCCCGGTGTCGCGCGGGTGCAGCGCCCCGACCCCGGCGACGGCGTCGAGCACCCAGTCCAGGAGCGCGGGCAGCGGGTCGTGGGCGCCGTCGGCGGGCGGCTCGTGCCGTTCGGTCCGCAGCTCCGCCACCCGCTGGCGCAGCAGGTCCAGGAGACTGTCGACGGGTACCGGGCCCGAGGAGAGGTGGAGGAAGGACAGCAGCTGGGGCGTGGCCTCGACGACCTCGGCCACCAGTGAGGGGTCGGCCCCGGCATCGCCGGGGGGATGCGCGAGGGACCAGGCGTCGAAGAGCGCGACCCAGCCGCGCAGGACGGCGGTGTTGTCGCGGTCCCAGGCGCGCAGCCGCCAGCCGGGGCGGGCGGCCCCCTGGTGCAGCTCGATCAGGCCGGCGAGCCGGGCCCGGTCCCAGGCCGCCCGGATCTGCCGGTCCGTCAACTCCAGGTCGGCCGCCGCCTGCTGGACATCGGGCTCGGGAAGTATCCCGGTCGGTCCTGCGGTGCCGGGCCCCGCCTCGGCCCATCGCGCGAGGCGGACCGTGTCGGCGAGTTCGGCACGCGCCTGGCGCGCGAGCTCGGACAGCGCGGGAGTGCCCTCGGGCGGCCTCGGCGGGCGGGAGCGCCGCGCTGTCGCCGTAGGGCGGGCGGCGGGGCCCCCCACGGCGAAGGCCAGGGAAGGTCGTCGGGGGACAAGGCGGAGCGGAGTGTCTCGCGAAGTACGGGACGTCACTGGAGCAGTCTCCCGGGTGAGCCCCCAGAATCCCAAACGCGCCCCGGGGCGGCGCCCCGTACCCTCCGTGCGGCCTGCCGTGCCGCGGGCTACATCAGGGGGGTCAGGAAGCGGCGCAGCGCCTCTTCGTACGAGGCCTGGTCCGCGTTCCACATAGCGCCGTGGGAGGCGCCGGGGACGGTGTGAAGGGTGACCAGGTCGGGCCGGATCGCCGCGAGTTCGCGGGAGCCTGACCAGGAGGAGAGGGTGTCGTCCGGGCCGTGGAAGACCAGGGTGGGGACGGTCAGCCGGCTGGGGTCAGCGGCGTCCGCGATGCGTTCCGCATGCAGCCCGGTGCGGCCCTCCGCGGCGCGGATGCCGAGCGGCACCAGCGCGCCGGGAACGCCGTGCGAGGACGCCGCGGCGCGGACCGCCGACTTCCAGTCGAGGACGGGTGAATCGAGGATCAGCCCGCTGATCCGGTCCCGGAGGGCGGAGTGGTCGGCGGCGCGCAGCGCCATGGTCGCGCCCGTGGACCACCCGTAGAGCACGAGCCGCCGGGCGCCGTACCGCACGGCGTACTTCATCGCCGCGTCGAGGTCGCGCCACTCGGTGTCGCCGAGGTGCCCGAGTCCGTCGGGCGAGGCCGGGGCGCCTGGGTCGTTGCGGTAGGCGAGGTCGAGCACCGGGAACCGGTGGCGGTGCAGGGCCGGCAGGACGTTGAGGGGGAGTTCCCGGGTCGCGCCGAGGCCGTGCACGGTGATCACCCAGGTGTCGCGGGCGGCGGGCACGAACCAGGCGGGCAGCGGGCCGAGTTCGCCGGGCACGGCGACCTCCGCGTGGTCCAGGCCGAGGGCGTCGCGCGGGTCGCCCGCGTGGACCTGGGCCGTCATCCGGACCTGGGTGCCGGGGTCGAGGGCGCCGCGGTACACGCGCTCCAGCCGCCGGGCCACCGTGTCGGGCGTCGTCCACAGCACCTCGCCGACCGCGGCGTGCACGCCGTCGCCGGCCAGCCCGTAGACCCCGGGCCGCAGCGAGCCCAGGCTCCGGGTCAGGGTGACCTGTCCCGGCGCGGTGGCGTGGACGGTGAGCCGCTCGTCCGGTTCCGGGCCGTCCACGGACGGTTTCAGGGCGAGGTCGGACACGTACCGTCCGGCCGCCACAGCGACCGCCCCGGCACCGAGCACGGTGGTGGCGGCCACGGCCGCCACGGTTCGCATACGCATCTCCGTTCCAGTGTCGGCACCGCGCGGCGATGCGGCCAGTGGGCGGCGGCCGACCGGGTCGGGCGCGGGCGGCGCGGGGTCGGAGTGGCCGGGCCGGCGCCCTCGGCGGCCGCGGTCAGCCGGGCTGGCCGTAGCCGCGCAGCCGCTCGCCCGCCTCGTCCAGTTCGGCGTCCGACAGCAGGGCGGGCGTCAGGCCGGGTACGGAGCTCGCGGTGAGCCAGACCCGGCACATCCACTCCAGCTGCGCCGTACGGTCGTACGCCTGCTCCAGGGTGTCGCCGTACACGAGGGTGCCGTGGTTGCGCATCAGGCAGCCGCTGCGGTCGCGCAGCGCGTGCAGTACGTGCGCGGCCAGCTCGTCCGTCCCGTAGGCGGCG
>NZ_JASISZ010000047.1 GCF_030063355.1 Streptomyces sp. PH10-H1 | reverse complement strand
GGAGGGATCACCAGTTCGGTACCTGGGTTCGAAAGCACACGAACGGCCGTACCGACAGGGAGATCAGCTGTCCGCCAAGCGGGATCCAAAATGTCCGCCTACAAGGATCTTGCGCTGTCCGCTCTCAGTGTGAGACCCCGGTGGCGGGGCGCCCGGGCCGGCTGGGCGAACCGGCTATCCGTGCGACGAGGTGACCGCATGGCCCCACCGAGCCCGCGAGCGCGCCGCAGGCCAGCGACAGCGGGACCCGGTCAACACAGCAGCGGCCAGCAACAGGCAAGCGGGGACGCCCCGTCCGGCGGCGGCTGCGAGCGCGGTCGCCAGGACAGTCACCGCGACGACAGGACCGGGATGGCAGGACCCGGCGAGACCGGCAGCCGCGGCCCGCAGTCGGCTGCGCTCGCTCGCGCCGACAGCGGCGCACTGCTCAGCAGTACCCATCCGGCCGATGGTAGAGGCACGCGGGCGTCCGGATCAGTGGTGAGTCTGTGTCACACGATCACTTCGGGGCAGGAGGGGAAGCCACCAGACCTCGGAGGCTCGAACTCACCATGACCCATATCGCAGCCGCTCGGCGCAATCGGCGAACCGGCCGCACGACGGACGATCACACGCTACCGATCACGCCCCCGACCGGCACGAGCACCCCACCCCCACCCCACGCCAGCCCCGTGACCTGCAACTTCAGGTTGAACAATGCTCAATGACGATTCGCCTCCTCGCCCTGTACGAGACGCCGGCCGACCCCGAAGGCTTCGATCGGCACTACCACGAGGTCCACATTCCGCTCGCACACCGGCTGCCAGGGCTGCGCCGGTACACGGTCGGTGGTGATGGCGCAGCCATACGCGGCGGCACGCCCTACTACCTGGTCGCCGAGTTGGAATGGAACACGATGGACGAGGTGCGCGCCGCGTTCGCCCCGCCCGAGGGCCGCGCCACCGCGGCGGACGCGGCACGCCTCCAGGAACTCACCCCGGTACGCAGCATGATCTTTACCGGGGACGACGCGTGACTGCCGACCGTCATGCCCACGATGTCCACACGCCGAAAGGGACGCCCAGCGTCATCACCTGCCGGGCCGACGATCGCACAAGGCGGATGAGCAGCCGAGATCTCGGGGTGATCCGTCATGCCCTTCACGGCGGATGCGCCCGGGCGCATCCGAATGCTGGAACCCCTGGCGCCGCTCGCAAGGGTCCCCGTCGCCGCGTGCTCCGGCGCCGACCCACGGCTCAGGCACGACTTCGCACTCACCTACCGCAGGGTGAGCTGACATGAGCGCCAGCGACTGCGCTGCGCAGACCAAGGCGGTGCGAGGCCACGCAAGATGCGGGCATAACTCACATACGCATTGATAGTTCGCTCGGGTCAAACAGTGCAGAGCGCAACGGCTTTGTCGCACCAAACGTCGACAACCCCGCGGCCTGAGACGTTGCCGACCTATGGGTATGCTGACGCGTTCCGGCGGACCTTTCATCGACCCCGCCTCCCCCGATGCGTACAGAGAGGCTCCAAGCGATGGCTCGCTCCATACTCGTGACCGGCGGCAACCGAGGAATCGGGTTGGCGATAGCGAAGCGTTTCGCAGAGTCCGGCGACAACGTCGCAGTCACCTATCGCACTGGTGAACCCCCTGAGGGCGGGCTGTTCGGTGTCCAATGCGACGTAACTGATACCGAACAGGTGGAACAGGCATTCAAGGCAGTCGCGGAGCACCAGGGTCCTGTCGAGGTTCTCGTTTCCTGCGCGGGCGTCACCCGAGACCAACTGCTCATGCGGATGTCGGAAGAGGACTTCACCAGCGTGGTTGACGCCAATCTGACGGGTGCCTATCGGGTGGTGAAAGCGGCCAGCAAGCCGATGCTGCGCGCGCGAAAAGGCCGGGTCATCCTGATTGCCTCGGCATCCGCGCTCTACGGTGCGGCCGGTCAGTCCAACTATGCGGCGTCGAAGGCTGGTTTGATCGGGTTCGCGCGTTCCCTCGCCCGCGAGTTGGGCTCACGCTCCATCACTGTCAACGTCATCTCTCCGGGGTTGACCGACACAGATATGGCCCGTCAGCTCAGCGGTGCACAGCGCGATGCGATCCTGCAGCAGGTGCCGCTGGGACGCATAGGACAGACCGAAGAAATCGCGGCCGCCGTCGAGTTCCTCGCTTCGGACAGTGCTGCGTACATCACGGGCGCGGTCATACCCGTGGACGGCGGTGCGGCGATGGGTCACTGAGGCAACCACCAGATGTCAGCATCTCGACGTCTTACAGCCCCAGATGGTTAGCGGGCGGCCGAAGGAGTTGCCGGGTGAGTGCGCTGTCGTCGGACGGTGCTGACAGTTGGGCAGCGGCGAGCCCGACCGGTCGGCGGCACAAGACCGCCGACGGCGACTTTGACGAAATCGGTACCCACCTTGCCCGCGGCGACCGCTCCGGCCAGGCTCAGCCCTGCACCTCGGCTGTGCCGCCCATCACCCGATGCTTCTCATTTGGCCAGCGACGCAGTGGCCGTCGACCGGGCGGAGGGGACGGGAATGCCTTGGCTGCTGGGCCCCGCGCCGCGGTGGATCGCGTGGGCGTAAGCAGCTGCGATGCCGACCAACTGCACGAGGTTCGGCGCTTCGGTGTTCCCGTCCAGGTGCCGGTATTCCCGGATCGCGGCGATCGCCATCCGCTCGGCCAGGCCCCAGGTGGGGTGGGTGTCGCGGCGCAGGAGGTCTGCGGTGGTCTCTTCAGCAGACCATCCCAGGCCGTGCAGGTGGTGGATGCGCTCGCGCAGCGCCTCCAAGTAGTCGGCGTACTCGCGGACCCGCTCCTGCCCCACGACAGGTCCGTGGCCGGGGATAATTGTGCTGGGCTGGAGGTCCAGGATGCGCTGGCAGGCGTGGAGGATCTGCTCCAGCGTCCCGGCCCAGTGCACGGGGTGATCGTCGATAAAGACGACGTCGCCTGCGCACACGACGTCCCGCTGCGGGAGGTGCAGGATCAGGTCGCCGACGGTGTGCGCGGGCCCACCTCGTACAGGTCCACCTGGAGGTCGCCGACTCGCAGCGTCATCTGCCCGGAGAAGGTGGAGGTGGGCCCTACAGTTTTGAGGCCGGTCAGGTCGTACCGGTCAAAGTGGCGCCCCATGTACCAGCCCAGCGGGGTGTCGCGGCTGGTGACGCGCAGCAGATGAGCCAGCTCTTCGGGACTCGGCTCGGCGCAGATGTGCTGACGGTTCGCTTCGGTGCTGATGATGTCAACGCCCGGAAAGAGCCCGTTTCCGTAGGAATGATCGCCATTTGCGTGAGAGTTGACGATGGTGCCGATGGCGGCGCCGTTGGGGGCCAGTAAGTCGGCGGCCAGTGCCTGCAGCTTCCGCGTCAGGGGCCGGTCGTATGGGACATCGAACAGGAGAGCCGGTTCACCTGAGGTCCCTGCGTCGATGAGGACGCAGTTGGCCAGCCCCCACGTGCCGGCGCCGGGCGGGTTCCATACGTGCACGTTGGCGGCCACGCGGTTAAGTGTCGAGACCATGATCCGGGGATACTCCATAGGTGATCATTGTGGTGACTTCCGGCCCCAACTCGGCTGCGACGATCCGCACAGCGCGCTGTGAGACACGAAACGGCCATCCGCCGCTGCGTCGGAACGCTCCAGCAGGTCCGGCGTCTGAGCATCCAGCGGCTCAGCACGCATTGGCAGGCGAGGGGGCGGCGGCGGGCCTTCGTCGAACAGGACGATGATGCACCGGGCGCCAGGAGATCCAAAGGGGCCCGCTGCACACATCGTGGCCCAGCCGGGTCCCAATTCCGCATGGTGCAGAGGCCGCGGGGCCTCGGCGCGAGGCTGGATGTACGCCTGCCCGCCAGCGGCCTCGTAGATGGGCCCGGAGACCGGATCGGCGCGGACTTCTCTGTGCAGCGTGATCAGGGTGCGGCTCTCGGGATCCAGGGCGACCGCGGCCCGGAGCTGCGCCACCAGCAGCGGCGCCCACGCGGTGTGCCAGTCAGCCAGCGTGATGCGGGCTTCGGCGTCTGTCAGCATCCAGCGCATCGTGTTGTGCGGCACCTGCCGGCGCAGGAACATGCGAGAGAAGGCCTCGTTGTGGTCGACCACGTTCCAGTCGCGGTCGGTGATGTACGCCATGGACCCGATGGAACGCAGGGCCACCTTCCAGGCGCCCGGAATGACCAGGCCAAGGTCAGCGTCCAGCGGGTAAGGCGGTTCCTTAGCGAAGGCATACCGCCACAACGCACCCCACTCCTGGTCCGTCAGACGCAGGATTCTGGCGACATCCCGCAGGAGCACTTCGGGCACCGCAGTACCGCGCTCCAACCGGTTGTACGTACCGGCAGCCCTGCAGAGCAGTTGGTCCATGTGCGCCTGGGTGAGGCCACCGTCCTCGGCTCGCCGTCCGCGGGCATCGCGCTGGACGAGGGCAGAGCGCAGTTCGGGCCAGCTGGCGGGGTCGGCCCGGGACCGGGCTCCCGCCAGCAGCTTGCGTAGCGCGCGAACATCGCCCATGGTCGGATGCCCCTCCTTGCCTCGACGCCCCCAGGGCGTAGCGAAGCTCGGTCGACGACGCACCGGGGGACAGAAATGTCCTGACCACCACGCGGCGACCGGGACTGACTTGGAGTAAACACCACAGGTCATCGAATGGACCATCCCCTTCTCCTGGGGTATGGGTCACTACCGAGTCCGAGAGGGCAGACGAGCATCAGGATGCGGAGTCCATCAGCCCGCTGGACGCTGCGAGCATCCCTGCTTGAAACCGGCTCGTCGCTTTCATCTCTTGCATCACCAACGCGACGATGCGGCCGACCGTGCGTGCCGCATTTCCCAGTCGCTTCCCGATCAGCTCGTCAGTGTGGCCATGGCCCAGGAGCCGCATCACGGTGCGCTGCTGATCCGCGAGACTGTCCAGTGCATTCACAGCCTCATCACCCGCGGCAGTGAGCGGCACGCTTCGTAGCCATACGTCTTCGAACAACGCAACGTAGGACGGAAGCAGTTGAGCGCCACGGATGGCGAGAATGGTCCGCGACGGCTCCGTTGGGTCGCTCGGCAACATTGCCGTATGAGAGTCGAATATCAGCAAATCAAAAGGGACTTGAGGCACAAGCCGAACCTCGGCGCCCAAAGCGACGAGATCGGCCAGGTACCTGCGGTGCCATGGCGCGGTGGCCACACTCTGGCCGTAGATCGCACCCACCCGAAGACCTCGCTGGACCATCCGGGCGTCTTCCTCCAACGAGGCAGCCAGAACCGTGGCAGCCGGAAGAGGCCCTGGATGCATCGAGCAAGTCTGCGTCATCACGTCGTCATTGAGGGAGTTCAGGTACCGGCGACGACGCCGCTGATCGCGCAACACCTCCACCTGGACCTCGACGGACTCACGCACCACCACCGGGCGGAACACCTGGATCAGAGTGTCGGCGGTCTGCCGCAGCTGATCCAACTCCTCGCTCTGAGCTAGCATCCGGACGCGCTGAAGCTCGAACAGACCTAGAGCTGCGGTGTCGGGGTCCACGGGGTCCACATCACCCGCAGTCTGTGCCGACCGCACCAGACCCAGCTCCTGCAACTTCTGCCACCATCGCGCGGCGTCAGTGAGGGAGAGTCCCAAGTGCGCGGCAATCTCGCCGGGAGCGCTCGATCCCCGTTCCCTCAGCGACTGGTAGAGGAGCAGGCCGACTTCCGCGGGTGTCCGTGTACTCCTCAAGAGGGACGGCGCGGCGGAGCTGAGCGAGGCACGCGGCTGGTTGGTCCTGGCCGCAATCGGGGTGACCATCAGATTCTCCTCGCGTGTGCGGCCATCCGTTCGCTACTGCCCGCGGCGGCAACCGACTTACTCGTGGCTTTCAGTTCGGCAAGGCCGGAAGCCAGTCGATGCAATCCGGCCTGCTCCTTCTTGCTTTGCCCGGCTGATGCATCCGACGCTACCTCTGGCGGCGACACCAGATATGGCGTGGCTCGCGTCCAGCAGGCGTCGAACACCGTCGTCACCGTGTCCGCCCACTCGGGGCTTCGGAGCAGTAGAAGCGCATCCCCGGGGCGGTCAGGGTGCACTGGCAGAACCACAATCTCGTGATCGACGACAAGCAAGTCGAGGGGAACCACGGGCGCGAGTCGTACGTCGACACCCAGCGCTGACAAGCCGATGAGGTATCGGTGCTGTTGAGGCGACAACACCTCGCAGTGGCGGAAAACTGTCCGCAAGCGCACACCCCGCTCGCACAGATCCGCATCAGCGCGCAGTCCGTACCGCGCAGCACCGATGGACGGGATCAGCCCCGTTCGAAGGGTATCTCGGCTGACTGCGGCGCTGTCACCGGCACGCGCCAGAAGGTCTTGAACCCGGATGGGATTCGTGACCAGGTCATGCTCCACACCGGACAGGAGCGATCGCGGGCTCTCTCCGAGGAGATGCTCAGTGTTCCAAATTACCGCTGCGACGCTCTGCTCGCGGGAGTACAACACAGATCGGAATCGAGCAAGCAGAGCACCGATGGTCGCCGTCGCTTCCCGGATCTGCTGAGAATCGAGACGCGGTTGACCTTGCGGCCGGCGGTGGGGTTTCCCTCGTTCGACTTCATGGTCATGGAGGACCTGCGATACGACGCTTGGATCCCGGCCGATGGAGCCATCTGAGCTGCGCCTCCTGTTCAACGAAGGGTCCGTCCCGCGCTCCGCACACTCCAAGCCAATTACCTTCACTGTGCCCCCCGACCGTCCCCGCACGACGAGCGATCCGACACCAGATAGGCCGAGCAGCCCCGTCGCGTTCTTCGATGCCTCGAGTCTTGACGACAGAATTTGTCTTTTCCACGGGAAGATTTTTCCATGTACGGAAATCCCAGTGAATCTATGGGCATATTTAATATCAAAATGGGGCAGTCTTGAGCCCCTATGGTCGCGCTCAGCTTCCCACTACCCACACTCTGAGACCGCGTGTTGACTATCCGCACGCCCTTCGACCTCCTAGCGCAATGAGGTTGGGCCGGTCCGGATGCGCGGAACTGTCCTCATGAGCCCGCCCCTGCCTCCCCTGCGCGGGCGGGCGACGGTCTTTCAGCAGGACCATTTGATGAATCTGATCCTTATGGCATGGCTGTGGGCGCAGCTTGTCACAACGACCGATGAACAGGGCCTCTCCGATCGCTACACGGCTTGGGCGACCCCGAGCCGTTGCGGCCGAGGTCCTGTCAGAACGGCGCGCGAAGTTCCTCAGCGAACCGTTGCGAAAGGCGTTGCCTGGAGGGCCAGATCGCCGGCGCGCGGTCGTAGCGGTCCGGCATAGTCGGCGGTCACCCGGTGCAGCAGCCCCAGCACGGTGCCGATGCTCTCCGCCTGCGTGGCGGTGATGCCGTCCGGAGGGGTGCCGTCACCCGCAACAGCCCACCTGGTCGAGGGCCTTGACCGCGCCGACTCGATCTGCGTGAACCTGCACAAGTGGCTGAACGTTCCCTACGACAGCGCGGTCCAGTTCACCCGCCGCCGGGATCTGCAGTCCCGTGTCTTCCAGAACGCCGCGGCCTACCTCGGCCCCCTCGGGCAGACGCCCGACAGCGTGCCTCACCGACGATCCCAGCCCCGCCCGGCTGACCGCACTTGCCAGCGAACTCGCCGACGAGGCGTTCCTCACCCCTACCGCCCATGCCGGCGTCCCCGCGCTGCGAGCGGCGTTCATCAACTGGCGGACCACCGAAGCCGACGTCCGCACGGTCGCCGCGACCCTGCGCAAGGTGGTCCGGTCCAGCGATCTCGGCCGCTGACAGGAATTGGTGGACTGCGGCGTGTGGGCATGGCGGCCGTCTTCCACCTGGCGGGTGCACGAGAACCCGAGGGCGCGAGCTCGTCATGGCGGGCCATCTCGGATCCCTGGTCCCAGGTAAGGGTCCGGCGAGCGTGATCCGGCAGCCTGTTGAAGGCCGCGATGAGAGCGTCGCGGAGCTGGTCGGCTGAGTGTCCGTCGGGCAGCGCGACCAGGCGGAGGTAGCGGGTGCGGCGGTCAACAAGCGCGACCACCGAAGACCGGCCGCACTGCCTGTTGGGAGGCGCCCTATGAGCACGGCAACGCCCCGGATCGAGCAAAGGGGCCTATGGTTCGAGGAGCTGCGCACCGACTGCGTCTACGCGCACCGGCCGGGCCGGACCCTGACCGAGAGGTGAAGGTGGCCTGCAACTCGCGTGGGGCGCGACCGAGACGCTCCGCGACCTCGGTGTGCGAGTGCGGTCCGCCTTCGAGAACGGCCAGAAGGTCGAGAAGCCCGGCGGTGTGGACCCGTATCGATGGCCGGTAGTCATCGGCGAGGACGCCCAGGTCGGCCTCTGTCCAGGGCAACTCGGGCAAGCCCGCGGTTACGGACGGAGTGCGATCGGTGAAGTCGCCCTTGATGCCGTACGTCTTCCATGCCGTGAACGCGTCGCGCAGGCAGGTGTGGCAGGGCCGGTAGCCGGCGGCGATCGCAGTCGGCTCGTCCGCGAAGAACACCCGGTCGCGGACGTATCCGCCCCGGGCGATCGCCCGGTTGGCACTCACACAGTCGAGCCGCCCGTACAGCCGCTGCGACCGGTGGCCACCCAACGTGCCGGGGAACGCGGAGCTGTACTGCCGCCGGTCGGCGCCCAGGAGGGTGTACGTACGAGGGAGTTGGTCGTTCGTCATACGCGCATCGTCGGACAGCCGACGGGGGCAGTGATCACCGGGGTCGGCGGAACATGCCGCTGCCCCGACGAACACGGCTTCCCGCCGCTTGCCCCGGTCCGGGGCCGACGAGTTGGTGCGCGACGTGTTTGCCCTGCCCGGGGCCTGTTCCAGGTCCAGCGTTCGCGCTCGACGAGGGCGTGCCCGACAGTGATGCGGTCGGACGAGTGCGGGTGTCGGTCGCGCTCCCGTTCGGCGCAGGCTGGGCAAACCGTCCGAGGCCTGCTCGGACAACCGACCACAAGCCCAGCCTGCGCCTCGGTCGGAGCACCCTTCACCGACAGCAGGAGCAGCAACTCCCCACGCGTCGGTACGCCTTGGGACTCCACGCCGAGCAGGGTCACCGATCGGGCAGTCCGGACGGCCGACGACCCGTCACCCCTGCTGAACAGCTGCGAAGTATCAGGCCGACCGTTCCAGGGTGTAGTGGCGACGGAGTTCCTCGACGTGCGCGAGAACGGCCGGGTCCGCGGCGGCGCGCGCAATATCGATCATGGAGTTCCAGACGAAATTCTCGCCTCCGTCGTACCGGAAGTGCTTTTTGATGACAATGCTGAATATCTCGTTGACCGTCTCCAGCGTCAGCACGTCGGCGAGCCGCATCAGCTCGGCGTGGGCGGCGTCGGTGAGCGGCGGTCGCTTCACCGTCCGGTCGGCCGGAATACCGGCGTCCGGGCTCGCTCCCCCGACGGTGATCAACGGCTTCGTGGACGGCACGTCCACGAAGTCGAACATCAGATGCACCCGCTCCTGCGAGGAGAGCACCGCCACCGAGTGGATCTCCGAGGCGTCGAGGAACCACACCTCGCCCTTACGCATGCGGTAAACGGTGTCGCCCTCGTTGAAGAAGCAGTCCTCGTTCGTGGCGAGGGGGATGTGCATCCGGTGGGCATTGCGGGTCTCGTCGGCGAGTTCGCTGAGCTCCAGCAGATCCCGATGCGGGATGATCACGCTGTTCTGCACCTTCGCCAGGCGTACGAAGTTCAGCCGGTCCAGGTCGGCGACCTCCGCGATCAGCTCCCTCAGATAGGGCAGCTGATCGGCGAAATCGGAGAAGGCGGCGGGCCTGTCGTGGTCGTAATGGGTGACCACGCCGTCGCCGGCGTCCCCGCCCCGGGCCCAGAGCATGCAGCTCTTCCACGCGCCGCCGAAAACGTAATCGCTGTACGCCTCGGACCACGGAATGGAATCGGCCTGTTCGAGATCCTTCGCCAGGCGGGACTCGTCGAGATAGGTATCCCCTACATAATGGGTTCGCATCGGATCAGGCAACCCTTCTCAGTAAAAACTGGATTTTCCCTGGGACGGTAGGCGGCATTTCCGCTGGGGCGGAGTCAGGTGGTTCGGTGACGATCCAGGTCTTCGGCAATCTTTTCCAGGACTTCCACCCGGCCCTGGAAAGGCTCGTCCGGCCGCGGCCATTGCACGACGACGTCCGTTATTCCGGCCTCGGCGAATCTGCCCGCCGCGTCGAAGAACGCGGCCGGCGAATCGAGGACGCCGCCGACGGTGGGCCCGGTGACCAGCAGCCGGGACACGGTGGACGGGTCGCGGCCGATCTCCACGCAGGCCTTTTCCAGCGACTCCACCTGCTGGCGCAGGACAGGGAGGGCCTGCTCGTACGGAGCGCACGCGAACCGGTTGGGCTCGCCCGTGGTGACCCAGTACGACGCGTGCCGGGCCACCACGCGCATGCCACGGGGCCCGGACGCGGCGATCGCGAACGGGACGCGGGGCTGCTGCCGGCACAGAGGATAGGAGTGCACCTCGTTCGCCAGGTAGTAGCGGCCGTCGAACGTGGTCACCGGCTGCGTCAGGAGCTGGTCGGTGAGCTCGACGTACTCGGCGAACCGCTCGGTCCGCTCGCGCCGGCTCCACGAGGTCCGGCGGGTCATGGTGGAATCGAAGCCCTCGGCGCCGGCGCCGAGACCGAGGATGAGACGGCCGTCCGAGATGTCGTCGATGGCGGCGACATCCTTGGCCAGGTGCACCGGGTGCCGAAGGTTGGGCGAGGCGACCAGCACACCGAGCCCGATCCGCTCGGTCTCCAGCGCCGCCGCGGTCAGCGTCGGCACCATGGTGAACCACTCCTTGGTGCGAAACGCCCGCCAGTTGAGATGGTCGTAGGTCCAGGCGTGATCGAATCCCATCTGGTCGGCCTGGCGCCACTTCAGCCGCGCCGTTTGCCACCGGTCTTCCGGGACGATCATGATGCCGAATCTCACGTGTCTCCCTCGCCCGGCCGACCCGGATCGATGTTGAAGTTGTAGCGGAACAGGTTCCGAGGATCGAGCCGCCGTTTGAGCGCGACCAGGCGCTGCCACCGCTCGCCGTAGGCCGCGCGTACGCCGTCGCGTCCCTCGTCGTTGAGGAAGTTGACGTACTGTCCGACCGAGTACGGTGCCATCGCCTCGCTGAAGTCCCGGACCCAGCTGACGTGACGCTCCCGGTCGTCCCGGCCGGGCTCCCACGCGCCGAACATGTTGATGTTGTGACCGGCGTGCCGGGAACCGAAGGCGGTGTCCGTGGCCGGCACCCGGCCGACCGCCCCGCCGAGGTGGTAGATCGGCACGGCCGCCAGCGGCGAGGTGATCCGCGACGCGTGCTCGACGACGGTCGCGATGACCTGGTCGCTGAGCTCCCCGAAGTCCACCGACCGCCAGTAGTACTGCTTGCCGGGCGGGGAGGTGCGGTCGACCATCTGCTGCAGTTCGACGTACGGCATCGGGCCGACCGTGTCGAGCAGCGGACGCCCGAACTCACGCAGCGGACGCAGGAACGCCTGCCCGTCCTCGATGTCACCGGACCAGCACACGTTGACGGCCACGACCGGAGCACCGTGCAGCCGTTCGGGAACGGCTGCCACCGGCGGGCACAACCGGAGGTTGACGATCGTCCCGAGCTCGTCCGGAGCATCCGCGATCAGGTCGCGGTAGTGGGACAGGAACGCCGGTGCGACGTCCAGCGGATAAATGATCATCCCGCCCAGGACGGTCGGTCCGATCTCGTGCAGCCGGAAGCCGAACCGCACCACGGTCCCGAAATTGCCGCCGCCGCCGCGCAGGCCCCACAACAGCT
Source organism: Streptomyces sp. PH10-H1 (assembly GCF_030063355.1). Taxonomy (GTDB): domain Bacteria; phylum Actinomycetota; class Actinomycetes; order Streptomycetales; family Streptomycetaceae; genus Actinacidiphila. The sequence continues at coordinate 55,613 of NZ_JASISZ010000047.1, read as the reverse complement.
CCGGGTCCGTGGTGGCGTCCACCCGGAGGCGACTGCCGTCCGCGGTCACCAGATCGGCCTCCACCAGGTTGTCCACGGTGAGCCCGCAGCGGCGCATGAGGTGGCCGATGCCGCCGCCCAGGGCGAGCCCGCCGACGCCGGTCTCGCTGACGATGCCGCCGGTCGTCGCCAGCCCGTGCGCCTGGCTGGCCCCGTCGACGTCCTGCCAGAGCGCTCCGCCCTGCACGTGGGCCAGCCGGCGTTCCGGGTCGATCTCGACCGCACGCATCCGGGACAGGTCAATGACCAGGCCGCCGTCGCAGATCCCCTGGCCGGCCACGCTGTGCCCGCCGCCGCGGACCGCGATGGGCAGTCCGCGCTCGGAGGCGAAGGTGACGGCCGTGGTCACGTCCCCCACGTCCGCGCAGCGCGCGATCAGCAGGGGATGCCGGTCGATGTCTCCGTTCCAGACCGTGCGGGCCTCGTCGTATCGTGGGTCGGCGGCGGTGATGAGATCGCCGCGCAGTGCGTCAGCGAGCTTCTCCGAGTCACCGGCGGTGAGGGTGTCCAAAGCCGTAGTCCTCCGGTCCTAGTCCCGTGGTGACGGGATTGTCGTTTTGCGGATCGTCGCGGCCACGTCGCGCAGCGTGCCGTTCAGCAGCTGGGTCACGTCGGGTTCGGCTCCCAGGGTTGCCTTGCACTCTTCGAGCAGCCTGAAGGTGAGCAACGAATGGCCTCCGAGCTCGACGAACGTGTCCAGCACGCTGATCGGGGACCGGCCGAGGACCCGGTGGTAGATGTGGATCAGGGCCGCTTCCAGCTCGTCGGCGGGCGGCTCGACCGTACGTTCCCGCTCGGTAAGCTCCTGCCAGATCTTGATCAGCTCGCCCTGGTCGATCTTGCCGTTCACCGTCGCCGGGAGATAGTCCATCGGCACCACCCGGTCCGGCCGCATCTGCGCGGGCAGGACCCCGGCCGCGTGTTTGAGGATCACCGCCGGGTCCAGGTCGGCGACGGAGCCCTGGCCTGCGGGCACGACGAAGGCGAGCAGGCGGAGCGGCTGCCCGTGGGCGATCACCGCGCAGTCGCCGACCGCGGGGTGCGCGACCAGCACCGACTCGACCTCCCCCGGCTCGATCCGCAGCCCACGGATCTTCACCTGCCGGTCGATCCGGCCGAGGTGCTCCAGCGCGCCGTCCGCACGGTAGCGGCAGAGATCACCGGTACGGTACATCCGTGATCCCGGCGGTCCATGGGGGTCCGCGACGAACCGCTCAGCTGTCTGGGCGGGCTGCCGCCAGTACCCGTCCGCCAAGCCGACCTGCCCGCTGATGTACGCCTCACCGGGCGTGCCGATCGGCACGAGATCGAGGTTGGCGTCCAGCACGGTCACCCGGAAGTTGTCGGCGGGCCGGCCCACCGGAACGGGCCCGCCGGTCGAGCCAGGATCGACGACGTTGTCGGTGACCGGCCCGGCCTCGGTCGGGCCGAAGGCGTTGACCAGGCTGCTGCCGGGCAGAACGGCGGCGAACGCCTCGGGGATCCGCGGGCTCATCGGCTCGCCCCCGCACACCACCCACTTCAACGCTTCGGAACCGGCCTGGGACAGCTCCTCCAGGAAGGCCGTCATCATCGTCGGCACCAGGAAGATCAGCGACACGTCGTGGTCCCGGGTGAGCCGGGCCAGATGCCGGGGATCCCGCTCGCCGCCGGGCCGGCAGATCACCAGCCGGGCACCGTGATACAGCGGCCAGAAGAGCTCCCAGATCGAGATGTCGAATCCCGGCGAGGCCTTGAACAGCGCCGTCTCCCCGGGGGAGAACGGGTACTGCCGCTGCATCCAGAAGACGTTGGCCAAGGTGCCCGCGGTGCGGGAGACCACGCCCTTGGGCCGGCCCGTGGTCCCCGAGGTGTAGAGGATGTGCACCAGCCCCGGGCCGCCGTCGACGACGGGATTCGTCGCCGGTCGGCCCGACCCGGCCTGCTCGCTGCCGACATCATGGATCTCCCACTCGCCGTCGGGCAGGTGGTCGCGGCAGACCCGGTCGGTCAGCACCAGCCGGGGCGCCGAGTCCGCCAGGATCAGGGCGATGCGCTGGTCCGGCAGGTCGGCGTCGAGGGGAACGTAGGTGGCACCGGTCTTGACCGCGGCGTAGATGGCGACGACCTGGTGGACGCCGCGCTGCAGGCAGATCCCGATCCGGGTGCCGGGGCCGATGCCGAGCCCGCGCAGATAGTGGGCCAGCCGGTTCGCGCGCTCGTTCAGCGCCCGGTAGGTGACGGTGTTGCCGTCCTCGTCCTGCAGGGCGACCGCGTCCGGGGTGCGCTCCGCCTGCTCCTCGAACGGCTCCGCCATCGTGCGGTACCGGATTTCCGGGTCGTGGTGCGGGTTGAGGCCGTGCCGGATCCGCTCGCGCTCCTCGGGACCGACCAGCGGATGGCTGAGCATCGGTGCGTCCGGGTCGTTCGTCAGGCCGGTGAGCAGCTGCAGGAACGAGTGTGCCCAGGCCTCCGTGGAGGGGACGTCGGACGAGTCGGTCATGGATTCGACGTACAGGTTCCAGCCGTCCCGAGTGATCAGAATCGTCACGGCGACCGGAGCGTCGTCGGTTTCCGCCGTGGCGACGTCTTCGGACTGGGCGGCCTGCCGCAGCGCGTCGCGGAAGCTCATCGCCGGGTCCGGCGCATCGGGCCTCGGCAGGATCGCTTCGAGCTCCCGCCGGGTGACCCGGACGCGGCAGTCCGTGCCGGGGCGCGGCAACCGCTCGGCAAGCACGCCGATGCAGATCGACAGGGCGACGAAGCCGTCTACCCCGGCCGCCGCGGCCAGAGAATGCAGGGTGCCCGTCACGCCGGCCGGCACGACGATCGGCCCTATGCAGTCCGTCCTGGACAGCAGCCCGTTCACGGTGCGGTCCCTTCCAGGAGCGCGCAGGCGTAGAACCCCGGTGCCAGGGACTGCGCCAGATACGTCTGCCCGCTGCGGATGCCGACTCGCTCGTGATAGTCGACCAGATTGATCAACCAGTCGGCGTTGCCGCAGTGCCCGTAGGCGGAGAGCGTGTCGGCGAAGTGCAGCCGGTCCGGCGGCAGGCCGACCGAGGACGCGTTGAACAAGGTCAGCGGCTTGTGCAGGTTGGCCGCGAACACCTTGGTCACCTGCCCCAGTTCCCGCCCGCCGGCGCGCAGGACCGCGGACAGCGTGCGGTCGGCGACGGCCTTGCGGGAGACGAACGAGTCACGACCGCGCAGTCCCTCCGGGTCCACCTTGACGGCGGACGCGGACAGCCGCACCAGCCCGGGGTCGTGCCGGGTCAGCATGCAGCTGACCGCCGCATCACCGAACACGGCGTAGGGCTGGACCCTGTCACGGTCGTCCGGCACGAAGTCCAGAGCGACCATGACCACGTGCGTCACGTCCGGATCGGCGAACAGGTCCCGGCCGTGCCGCAGAGCGGTCAACGAACTGCAGCACCGCTGGAAGGACACGAGGTGCGGGACGCAGTTGTCCAGTCCCAGGGCGGTCAGCACCCGCTCCGCGAAGTCGGACGGCAACCGGGCGAGAGTCGGGTCGCTGGTCGCGATGATGAGATGGTCGATGTCCGCGGCACCGGCGCCGGACCCCCGCAGGGTCCGGCGCACGGCGTCCACGACGTAGTCCTGCACCGGCCCGGACATCTTCCGAAAGGTGGTGCAGCCCATTTCGGCGAAGTCCGTGCCGAACGACGCGGTCTGCCAGAGTTCATCGAAGTCGGGAATGTTCTCCGGCTTGTTCTCCAGGTCGCCGAAGGCGCACGCGAACGAGCCGATGCCGACATCTTCGAGATCCGAGATCATGGTTCCTTCGATCGGCCGAGCGGATGGGGGAATGTCGGCACCGGGCTCTTCACCACGGACTTCAGGTCCGGGTCGGCACCACCACGCTCGCGTCGATCTCGCGGAGCACGGAAAGGATGCCGTCGATGTCACCCAGCCGGGAAACCCATTCCGGGCGCATTGTCACGGTGTTGTTCGTGTACTCCTTGATGTAGTTCACGAGCACCAGGACCATGTTGAGCGAGCTGATTCCCAGTTCGTCACGCGTCTTCGCCCGAGCCACCTGCTCGTACGTGATGTCGCTGGTCATCGACTGCTTGGCGAGGAAGTCGGCGAATTTGCGCCGGTAGTCGTCGGCGCTCATCAGTCGACCTTCGGGAAGGGGAAGCCGTTCAGGTTGTTGGCGTGGATGCGGTTGTGGCCCCACCGGTCCTCGCCGGAGACCAGGACGCTGCCGTGGTAGTCGAGGCTGATCGCGTCACCGAACCCGCTGAGGCTGTCGATGTGCTCGTACACCCGGACGGACGGCGAAACGTACCGGGTGGCGAGCCCGAGCCGCTTGGAGTCGCTGACGTTCGGCAGCGAACCGTGGATGCACTTGGCCAGGAAGATGACGAACTGCCCCGGCTTCATCGGCATTTCGACGATCTCGCCGGCGTCCGGGTCCCAGTCCTCGTCGAGCTTCAGCTCCGAGTAGTCGTACCCGAAGAAGTCGTGGGACTTGCTCTCCACGTCCCGCGACATCGGCTTGGTTTCGTCGTAGTACCACTTCTTGTGGCTGCCCGGGATGAACCGGAGGCAGCCGTGCTCCTCGTCCGCATCGGAGAACGCCGTCCACACGGTCAGTTCCTGCGTGGCCGCGGTGCTCTCCTCGGTGTACCGCAGCGAGGGATAGGCGACCGTCTCCGACTCGAAAACGGTGAATGCCTCGACCTGGTGCCATCCGGTTCCGGACTCGCCCGGCTGCTTCTCGAAGATGTTCGTCTTCCAGCAGATGATGTCGTCGCCCATCAGGCTGCGCAGCTTGTGCACGATTTCGGGGTGGGCGATGTGCTGGGACAGAGTGTCGCAGTCCAGATGGCGGTCGTAGTTGATGATGGTCGAGTCGTGCGGCTTGTTGCGGGACGTGACCATTTCGATCATGGCCTGGTTCCAGAGGAGCCGAGTCTCGTCCTCGGGATAGAGGTCGAACGGTCCGAGGAAGCCGTTCTCCTGGAAAGACTTCACCTGCTCGGCCGTCAACCCTTGGGCTGCCGTTCCGCTGATGCTTTCAGCCACCTTGTCTTCCTTTCGCCGATGGTGTCTGCCGGTCTGAGCCACCCGAATTGAGGGAGGAATGCGGGGCCGATCAGGCCCACCGTATGCGGGCCCGAGCGACGCGTCTTGTCACCGGAACCGGGGTCTGCGGCAGCCGTCGACGTCACCGGCAGCCTTGACTGTTCAGGTCACTTGATGCGCGGTGCGGATCTCTGGTCCGGGGGGGGTGGCGTCCCCTGTGGCAGGGGCCGTCGTGCTGGTAGTGCTTCGTTGGGTTCTGGGTCTGCCGGGGTACTGGTGTGCTGCGGCCGCCGGCGGCTTCCTGGGCGGTGCGGCGGGCCAGTTCGCCAGGGGGCCGCACCTCAAGGCAGGGGGTCGCACCTCAAGGACCGCACAGCACGAGGCATGGCAGCTTTGCTGCGCGGCACCAGGTGACCTCCTCGAACCGGGTCCCGGCGTCGCTGAGTTCGGACAGCGGGCGGGCGCGTTCGCGGCAACACAAGCCGGGTGGGCGACCCCAACTCGCCCTGGGGCCGCGACCACCGGTCATCACACGACAACGAGCACATCACCACGGAATCCAGGGCCAGGCGCCCCCGGAAGGGGCGTCGAAGGGCGGAGAACGCGCGACCGTCAGGCGCGGGCGCTGCCGACGGTGCCCTGCCGCCAGCTGTGGTACAGCCCGGCGTACACGCCGTCCGCGGCGAGCAGTTCGTGGTGCCGGCCACGCTCCACCAGCCGGCCGCCCTCCAGCACCATCACCTCGTCGGCCCGCTCGGCGACGGCCAGCCGATGCGCGACGGTCACCGAGGTGCGCCCCGCGGTCAGCCGGCGCAGCGCCTCGATGAGCGTCAGCTCGATCTCGGGGTCCACGGCCGAGGTGGCCTCGTCGAGGATCAGGCAGGCCGGGTCGGCCACGTGCGCGCGGGCCAAGGCGACCAGTTGCCGCTCCCCCGCGGACAGGCTCTCACCGCGCTGCCCCACCGGGGTGTCCAGGCCGTGCGGCAGGCCGGCGACGAACGATTCCGCGCCCAGCTCGCGGAAGGCGTGCTCGATCTCGGCGCGGGTGGCGGACGGGCGACCGTACCGGACGTTCTCCTCAACCGTGGTGTCGAAGAGGAACGGCTCCTGCGGCACGACCACCAGGCGCGAGCGCAGTGACTCGTTCGCGATCTCGCGAACGTCCACGCCGCCGATCAGGATGCGGCCGCTGTCCGGGTCGGCCAGCCGCGCGATCAGCTTGGTCAGCGTCGTCTTGCCGGATCCGGTGGTGCCGACCAGCACGACTTGGCGGCCTGCGGGCACCTCGAACGACACGTCGTCCAGAGTCCTGCCGGTGCCCGGGTAGCCGAAGACCACGTTCTCCACGACCACATCGGGCGGGTCGGGCGGCAACTGTTGGCCGTCGGCGGGCTCGGCGATGTCCTCGGCGATGTCGAGGAGGGCCAGCACGCGGCGCCACCCGGCGACCGCGCTCTGGGTGAAGTCGATGACCTGGGTGAACTCCGTGATCGGCGCCAGGAACAGGGTCACCAGCATGATGAACGCGACCAGTTCGCCGGCGCTGTTCCCGGTCGACGGACCGATCGCCAGTCCCACCGCGACGACGCCGACCACAATGACCACTGCGAACAGGTCGGCGAGGGAGAACAGCAGGCCGCCCAGATACCCGGCTCGGATCTTCGCGTCCCGCCACCGGTGGATGGTGGCCGTGGTCCGCCGCAGGCTCGGCTCCGCGACGCCGTAGGCACGGATGACGGCGGCGCCCTGGATCGTTTCCGAGATCACCGTCAGCAGGTCGGCGACACGGACCCGGACCGCGGTGTGCGCGGGGCCGAGACGGCCGACCACCACCCGGATCAGAAACAGCAGCGGCACGGTCAGCACGACCGTGATCACCGTCAGCCCGATGTCGTAGAAGGCCATGCCGGCGAGGGCGGCCAGCATGATGGCGCCGTTCACCAGCCAGGCGAGACCGCCCCACTGCAGGAACATGCTGAGGGTCTCGACGTCGGAAGTCACGCGAGACACCAGCTTCCCCCGCGCCTCGGCCGAGTGGTACGCCACACTCAGCCGGTGCACGTGGGTGAAGGCGCGGACCCGCAGATCGAACAGCGCACGTTCGCTGGCGATCGCGAGACGCGCCAGGCTGACCCAGTTGACCACCGCGGTGACCAGCACCACCAGCGCGGCCACCGCGCTGAGCCCCAGCAGCCGGCCGCCGCTGATGTGACCGGTGCTGAGCCCACGGTCGATGACCTGCTGGATCAGCACCGGCACGGCGAGCCGGCCGATCCCGCCGAGGAGGGCGAGAACAACCGTCAGCGGCAGGCCCTTGCGAATCGCGGGAATGGCCGCCAGACCGCGGCGGATCACGGCGGTCGTCGACCCGGTGACGCTCTCGGGGTCAGCCGGCTCGATCGTGGTCATGCCTGCACCCGCTCTCGCTCGTAGGCCCGGATCAACCGGTCGTAGCCGTCGATCCGCAGCAGGTCGGCGTGGGCCCCGACGCCGGCCACCCGGCCCTGTTCGAGGTAGACGACGGCGTCAGCGAGAGCAAGGGTCGCGGCGCTGGTGGTGACGACGATCGTCGTGGTGGACGTCAGGCCGGTGGTGAGGCCGCTCATGATCTCCTGCCGGGTGGTGGCGTCGACGGCGGAGGTCGCCTCGTCCAGCAGCAGCAGCCGCGGCCGGTGGGCCAGCGCTCGGGCGAGCGCGATGCGTTGCCGTTCACCACCGGAGAGCGTGACTCCGCGCTCGCCGACCGGCGTGTCCGCCCCGTTCGGCTGGTTGTCCACCAGTGTTTTCGCCTGTGCCAGGCGGAGCGCCTCGTCCAGCCGTGCACCGGCCCCGGCCGCGGCGGCGCCGTCGAAGTCGAGCAGCACGTTCTCGGCGAGCGAGCCGGCGAACAGGAACGGCTCCTGGAAGGCGGCCGCGATGGCCGTCTCCCGGTCGGCCGACCTGATCCGGCTCAGGTCGGCCCCGTTCAGCAGCACGGTGCCGCCGGTCAGCGGCAGCAGGCCGGTCAGCGCCAGCAGCAGGGTGGTCTTGCCCGACCCGGTGCCGCCGGTGATCGCGACGGTGGCACCGGACGGCACGTCGAAGCTCACTCCGGAGAGCGCGGCCGCGCCGCCCGGGTAGGTGAAGGAGAGGTCTCGGACCTGCACGTCGAGCGGGCCGTCCGGCAGCGGCTGGGGATCCGCCGTGGCCGGCGGCAGCGGCTCGTCGAGCACCGTCTGGACCCGGGCGTACCCGGCCAGCATGCGCGGCACGTCGCCGAGCACGTTGCCGATGGTCCGCACCGGGACCACCAGCATGGCGAACACATTGACGAAGCTGACCAGGGTGCCGACCGTGATATCTCCGCTGTTCACCCGCAACGCGCCGACGACGACCATGATCAGCGAGGTGGCCGTCGGGATCGACTCGATCAGCGAGTCCAGCATCCAGTCACGGACGGCCAGTTTGATCTTCGCGTCGCGCAGACCCGCCGCCTCGGCGGCGAAGCGGTCCCGCTCGACGCGGTCCCGGCCGAGCATCTTCACCAGGGCCGCGCCGTCGAAGCTCTCGTGGGCGACCTCGGTCACCCGCCCCAGGCGTTCCTGGACCGCCTGGGCGGGCGCCTCGACCTGTTTCTGGTAGACCCAGTTGATCAGCAGCAACGCCGGGATCATCGCGCCGCCGACCAGCGCCAGCACCGGGTCGACCACCACCGCCCAGCCGGCGGTGACACCGAACAGCACGAACATGCCGAGCACGTCCGGCAGCCGGGCCGGCAGCTCCGCAGCCGCCTCCGCGTCGGTCGTGACGTGCGCCAGCTTCTGGCCGGTCGGGTGGGTCTGGTGGTACGTCATCGGCAGCCGGTGATACCGGTGGACGACGGCGCCCCTCAGGGTGGCGTCGAAGCGGGCCCTGGTCACGACGAGAGTCCAGCGCCGGATCAGTCCTGCGGCACCCTGCAGCACGCCGATGGCGGTCACCACCAGCAGCACGGCGACGATCGTGCCGGTGGCGACCTGGCCGTTGTCGAACCGCGGGATCACCACGTGGTTGGTCAACTCGCCGAGCGCCACCGACCATGCGACCAGGCTCGTGCCGTACAGCAGCGAGCCGACGAGTCCCCAGATGATCGGGCCGGGGTGGGCGCGGAAGGCAGCGAGCAGCAACGCTCGTGCCCGCCGGACCTGCTTGAACCGCCCTGCCGTCTGATCTGCCATCGCGCCTTCCCTGCCATTCTCTTGCGCCGGTCGGTCCGGGTCGGATGAAGCACCGGCGCGCCGACCGGCGTCGGGACGACCTGCCGGACTCAGAAGTAGGACTTCAGCTCACCGCGCCGGCGAACGTCCGTGGTGGCGCAGTGGAAGGAGCCGCCGAAACTGTTGAAGTTCCGGAACGGGCAGGGGACCGGCGTAATGCCCCAGCTCTCGGCGAGTTCCTGCATCGGCCGGTCCTCGGCCTCGACCACCATGTGGGTCTCGTCCAGCATCAGGATGTTCATGTTGATCCACTTGCTGGTCATGTACAGCGGGTGGCCGTCCGGGATGACCGGTTCCGGCGCTCGGCGGATCTCCCAGTCCTTGAACTGGCGCGGTACCTCGACCACCCGGTCGGGGTGGATGAGCAGCTTGCCGGGTGCGAGCGGCATCAGGCTCGCGTCGATGTGCATCGGATGGTCGTCGGCCAGCTCTACCACGTGCACCTGGTACTCGTTGCCGATCTCCCGGCGCACCCATTCGATGCCCATCATGTTGGTGACGTGGCTGCGCTGCACGAAGATGTCCCGGCCGCACCGGATGAAGTCGGCCGCGTCGAAGGTCGGCTCGAACTCGGTGATCACCGACTGGAACGGCTCGCCGTCCGGCTGGTCGGTCCAGCCCTCGACGTACAACTCGTCGCTGAGCTCCGGGCGCGGGCCGGCGGTCCACCGGGCGCCCCCACGGAAGTACTCCTTGAGCAGCGGTCGATAGGCGGAACTGGCGAAGTAGCGCGACCGCCAGGCCATCGGCGCCTCGATGATCTGCTCACCGATCACCAGCAGCAGGTCGCGCGGCATCGCGTCGTAGAGGCCGGTGCTGGTCCAGCCGGGCGCACCGTACGACTGGCCGTGGTCGCGCGGGTCCGGCCGGCGCACCCGCACATCGTGGTTCTTCAGGATCTCGACGAGCTGGTCGAGCTCGTCGCGGGCCGCGGCGATCTGGTCTGCCGGGAACGGCTTGCCGGCCTGCTCCCGGAACACCGCACGCTGTTCCGGCGAGAGCGGCGCGGCCGTCACAGTGTCGTACGGCGGGAAGTGCGCACCGTCGACGGTGCCGACGATGACCTCCTCCAACGGGTCCCACTCGTTGTAGGCACTGACCGGTGACCCGGTCTCCCCCTCTGACTCAGACACGGTTCGTCCTCCGCTCGTCGGTGTACAGGGTTCCGCCGGACCACACGTACGGTGTGCCGCCCCAGGCGGTGGCAGTGGCGACGTCGGGGAAGAACCCGTGCCCCGACAGGTTGGCGCTCGTGTTGCACAACAAGGGGATCCCGCTGATCCGGTGGTACTCCTCAAGCACCCGGCCGACCCTGGTGTGCGGTGTGTCCGGCCGGATGGTCTGCAGCCGGGCCGTCCCGTCGAGGTGCAGCACGGCAGGCACCCGCTCCGCCCAGCCGGGGCGCAGCCGGTGGTCGAAGAGCATGTACGGGTCGGCGCCGCCGGGGTCGAAGACCGCCGACGCCTCCGACTCCAGGCAGATCGGCGCGACCGGCCGGAACGGCTCCCGGTGCTTGATCCCGTTGAGCTCGTCCTTCATGGCCGGCGCCACGGGGGCGGCGAGGATGCTGCGGTTGCCGAGTGCCCGCGGGCCGAGCTCGGCCCGCCCGTCCACCACCACCACCGGCTCACCTGTGGTGTGCAGCAGCGCGGCCAGCTGCGCCTCGTCGCACGGCCGTGCCGACCAGCCGGGCGCCGGCCGGCTCGGCGTGACGGCCGGCCCGGAGTAGACGTTCCACTCCAGCTCCGGCCGGCCGCCCTGGTTGAGCGCCTCGCAGAGGGCGGTGCCGATGGCGGCACCCGAGTCGTTGGTGAACGGCGGCACCCAGACACCGGTGAACAGCCCGCTGGAGCGGATCATGCTGTTCCACTTGATGTTGAGCGCGCATCCCCCGGCGAGGCAGATCGGCAGCGGTGCGGGCAGTTCGAGCCGGGCCACCGCGTCGGTGAGCGTACTGACCAGCGTGCGGCCGATGAACTCCTGGCAGGCAGCGATGAGGTCGGCGCTGGAGTGCGACGGGAAGAGCGCAGCGCAGCGCTCGGCCAGCGCCGTGCCGACCTCCGGTCCCATCGAATCGACGCCCAGCTCGGCGACGAGTTTGTCGAGCGCCGCCAGCACGTCGTCGTCCACGGTGCCCAGGCCGGCGTACGCCATCGCCTTGCCCGCCGTGCCGAGATGGTGTTCGACGATCTGGACTTCGGTGAGCCCGTCCAACGGCCGGTGGAACGGCCCCAGTGCCAGGCAGAAGTACGTGAACACGTCGCCGACCAGGCCGAACAGCGGCCCCAGGTACTCGCCGGTCACGGGTTGGCCGGGGCGCACGAGGTACAGGCGGGGCAACGTGCCGCCGTCCCAGACCAGGCCCAGCGCGGTCTGTCCGGCGAACGGACCGCTGCAGTAGCTGGCGTACAGATGGTGGCTCGCGTGCGGATAGCTGCTGTATCCCCCGGCCAGCGGGCTGCCGGCGATGCCGTCGAAGGTGTACCGCGGCGGCGGAGCGGGGACGAACGGGTCGGCGGCGTACGGCGCGGCGGCGACGCTGACCGGCTTTCCCCCGGACAGGGTGTCGATCAGGGTCGGCCCGTCGTCCTCCGACCACCACCCGTCGATCACGAAGCCGTCCACGTCGGCGACGTCGAGCCCGTGATCGGCCAGGACGGCGGAGATCCGGTCGAGGTCGCCGAGCGCGCTGTAGCGCCGGCCGTTGGCGAGCTTCTCCATCTCGGCGCTGAAGACCAGACGCTGCCCGTCGAGCACGGCGACCGCACCGTCGTGGGACACCTTGATCCCGCAGACGATCATCGCTGGGACCCGCTCATGGCCGCTCGCAGGCTGGCCGGCCGCATGTCGGTCCACAACTCGCCGATCCGGGCCAGGCAGTCCTCCCGGGACGCCGGCTCGCCGACCGGCGTCCACCCGGCCGGCACCGGTCGGTCCGACCGCCAGGTCGAGTACTGCTCCTCGTCATTGCGTACGACGACGTACGTCTCATCGGTGTCGGTCATGACTGCCCCTCGTTCTCGGTTCGGACGGCGCGCAGCTCCTGGGACGAGTGGACGCGGCCGGACAGCATCCCGATCTCGATCTCGATTCCGACCGCGGCGCCGGGCGGATCGGCCGGCCCCGCCGGGTCGAACCGGGCCAGGTGCGCGGCGATCCGGTCCCCGTCGCTCACCAGCCGGACGTGCCCGCGGACGTTGACCGACATCGGCTTGCCGGCCGGCGGCCCGGCCGAGGCCGGGTCCGGGTCGAACACCACCAGCACCTTGCCGCCGTCGCTCAGCGGCATCGGATCCGTCCCGTCCAGCACTCCGAACAGGACGCCCTGCCGGCCGCGGGCGCGATCCAGGATCAGCGGCAGCCGAGTCGCGACCGGGAACTCCGAGGGCCCGGCACTGACCACGGTGCCGGAACCGCACCGCTGGATCTGCGCGACCATGGCCTCGGAGTCGTCCTTCTCGGCCGGGAACGCCCGCGCCATCGAGCCGCCGTCCTTCGCGATGGCCGTGACGATCTGCTTGGACCGGAACGGCAGCAGCGACAGCAGCGTGTCACCGAGCCCCTGCGTCGCCTCGGCGAGGCCCTGCACGTACAGCCCGCAGGTGAGCTCCTCGGCGGCACGCACCCGGTGGTCCTGGGAGACCACGAGCCTGCTGTCGTCGTCGAGTTCGAGGTATGGCAGGACGGCCTGGTACATCTGCGTGTCGAGTTCCCGCCGGTAACCGGTGGCCAGCACCAGCCCGTCCGCACGCAACTCGTGGGATCCGGCGCCGAAGCGGCTGTGCACGCCGATCCTGACTCTCTCGCCGTCCAGGTCGGTCCTGGTCAGCCGGGAGCCGTCGTGCACCACGAGCCGGGTCCGGCCGCGTACCTCGTCCGCGTAGACCACGTCGTACAGGGTGTCGAGGAAACCCGCCTCCACCACGCCGTAGTTGGTGTTGCGCAGGCGGGCGGCGTAGTCGCGCCGGTTCTCCTCGCTGCGGCAGTAGAACTCGTCGACGTTGGCCTCAAAGAACTGCTCGTTGGCGAACGGATTGTTGTCGGTGGCGCGCAGCGAGTACCCGGGCAAGACCAGGTGGACGCGGGAGTTGCGGTAGCGGTCCAGCAGGTAGTGGGTGATCTCGCCGGCGCTCTGCCCGTCCCCGGCGACCGCGAACTCCCACTCCCGGTCGTGGTCGGTGAAGGCACCCGGGAACTGGGACAGGAAGGCGCTGGAGTGCACCACGGCCGGGCCGGTCGTCACTCCGGCGGGCACCATCGGCACGCCGCCGAGCGCGTGCACCACGTTGCGGGCGTGGTACTCGGCCACCTCACCGGTGGCGGTGTCGGTGGCCGTCACCCGCAGCAGCGACAGCGTGCCGTCATCGTCGCGGACCGGGGACACCTCGGTGACTGCGGAGCGGTACCGCACCATGCCCGCGAACTGACCGCCGACCCACCGCAGGTAGTCCTGGAACTCCAGCCGGGTGGGCCGGAACTGGCCGAGGTTGACGAACTTCTCCAGCCGCCCCTTGGCCTTCTGGTACGCAAGGAAGGTGAATGGGCTGGCGAGATTGCGCAGGGACACCAGATCCTTGAGGAACGAGATCTGCATGCGGGCCCCGTCGATGAGCATGCCCTCGTGCCAGCAGACGTCTGGCGAGCGCTCCAAGAACAGGCAGCTGCGATCGGGGGCGATCTCCTGAGCGGCGATCGCCAGCGCGATGTTCGACGGTCCGAAACCCAGACCGATCACATCGTACGGGTCGTCCCGCGTGCCGAGATCCTTCACGTACTCCTCCTTCCTCGACGAAATACCGGCTCATCCGGCGGGCGGTGTCGCTGGCGAGCGCTGGCCGACGCGACCCGTGTCCAGGAAGCCGACCAGGGCCGGCACCGGGGAGATCACGCGACCGGCTTCGTCGAACCGCTCTTGGTACTGCTCCGCGACCTCGGGCAGCCGGCTCCAGTGCGTCGTGGGACGCAGGTGGTGCTCCTGGTGGTAGCCGTCGTTGAAGGTCACCAGGTTGTACAGCCGGCCGTAGTGGCTCACCGAGTTCGCGTACCGGCTCTCCGGCTCCGCGCCGAAGTGCCGGTAGTAGTTCTGGACATTGACCAAGGTGAACGCGAGCGCCACCGAGGGCAGGTAGCACAGCAGAGTCCACTGCCAGGACAGGACGGCCAGCAGCACCGTGAACGCGAGGTACGTGAGCCGGTCGTACCTGACCTGCCTGAGTTCTGCGACGCGGCGGCCCGGGTTGCGGGCGGCCAGCTCCAGCAGCGTGGTCTCCCGCGGGCCGACCGCGCATCCCCGGCGCAGCATCGCCCAGGTGACCACCCACTCCTTGGCCGAGGAGGCCAGCCCGCAGACCAGGTACCACCACAGCGGCGCGTGCCCGTCGTCGCGGCTGTACCGGTAGGTGGAGGTGATGTCGGCGGTGGTCCCGTCGCGCTTGCGGTCATTGTTGTACCGGTGATGGTTGCGGACGTGGGTCAGGTGGTAGCCCTGCACCGACTGCGCGATGTTCGCCGAACTCACCACCGACAGCACGGCATTCAGGCGGTTGTCGGTGAACCAGGGCTGATGGACGAACAGGTGCGTGACCACGATGATCGAGTACGTCATCATGGCCGTGACCAGGGCCGCAGAGGCGAGCCGCGGCCACAACCCGTCCGGTGTCAGCGCGGCCAGCGCGATCGTGCCGGCGAACTGGGTCAGAGTGACTGTGAGCAGGATGGCGTCCGCCGGGCTGTTGCGCCAGAACCGTCGCGGCTTGGCCTCGACCATTTCACCAGCACCTTTCGTACGCGTGGCAGAACTGCCCGGCGAATCAGCGAAGTAGTGATCTCCGGCGCACATGCGCAAGCGTCGGGAATTAGGCCATGGGTTACGGAGCCCGGGATACGGCGACGACGCTAGCCATGACCGGAACTGTCAACGATGCGACCGGCTGCTGGGCCTGGAGGGCCTGGTCGCCGAGCGGTCACCGAGGTCCGCCGCAGGGGGCACTCTCACCCAGCGCGGGCACCGAGGCCGCGGCACCGGCCCGAAATGGCTGATGCGGAACCGTCTTGACCCGATCCGCTGCTCGCATGCGCGGCGAGGACGTTCGAAGAGGCACAAGGCCGAGCCCGGCGTCCAACTGCTCACCATCGGCATTTGGAAAGGGAGATATGTGCAGGCACAGCGACGCGCCGCGCGGTCGTCGGACCATGCGGCGCTCAGATGTCGATGTTCTGGCCCGGTCCGCGCGGATGCGCGCCGGGCCCGGTTGTCAGTCGGCCAGCTTGAAGATCAGCTCGGTGACGGTGGCCTGGCGGCCGGGAGCGAACGAGTCCTCGCTGCCGATGCGCACGAACCCGTTGCGTTCCAGCACCCGGACGGAGCCGGGGTTGTCCTCCACGACCCGGGCGTGGATCGGCCGCTCCGTCATCTCGTAGAGCAGCGCCGCGACGGCCGCGGTGGCCACCCCCCGGCCCCACCAGTCCTTGCGGATCCAGTAGGTGAGCTCCGTGTCGCCCTCGATCGGGAAGGTGGCCACGCTGCCGACGACCTCGCCGTGGATCTCGATGACCCGGTTGACAATCGCGTCGTCGGCCAGGATCTTCCGGTACTTCTGCCGGAAGGCGTCGGCGTCGCGGGCGGTCTTGGCATCGGTGAAGGCCGCAAGATGCTGGGCGGCCTCGTCGAGCTGGATCTCGAAGAGCGCCGGGATGTCGTCCTCGGTCAGGGGTCGCAGCGAGATGTTCCTGGCCACATTGTCAGTCATTCGCGCCTCCGCGCCAGACGGAACGACGGGTCGTCCCACATCAGAATCGAGGCGAGGCTAGCACGCCGGGCGGGTGGCTTCGAGGCCCGGAATCCGGCCAGTGCCCGCAGCCCTTTTACGGGACACGCCACCTCGCCGGCGCGGCATTAGGTTGTCCTTCAGGAATTCCGGCCAGAGGGCCACATGCTGGCGAAGGGGGGTCGTCTTATGGTGCGGCAAACTGAGCTGTTGACGCCTCAGTTGTCCGACTATCTCGATTTCCTGGACCGCGGGGAGATGAGATACCTCCCCTATCTGATGTATTTCAACAGACCGAACTTCCGATCGGCGGCCATCAACACCGACCGGCTCGGATTCCGGCTCTCGCACAGTCCGAGCGGCCCGGGGTCCGTCGGCGGCGACAGGCTCGACGGGCCGGTCCGGCTGCTCGTGGGTGGTTCGGTGTCGCTGGGTTACGGCGCCACGAACGACGGAGCCACGATCGCCTCCCGGCTCTGGTCGAAGCACGCGCCGAGCAGGCCGTGGTTCACCTTCGGCGCCCCGTACCTCAACTCCACGCAGGAGTTGATGCTGTTCATGCTCCACCGGCACCTGCTGCCCCCGATCGACGAGATCGTCATCATCAGCGGCTTCAACACGCTGGTCATGGGACAGCTGACCGGGATGGACGTCGGCGTCCAGGAGCCGTTCTTCTTCTGCAACGAGTACTTCGAGAAGATGCAGGAGCTGCGGGCACGGTACGCCGAGCCGGCCAAGACCAAGCGGTGGCGTGCCGGCCCGAGGCCACCGGCGCAGACCGTCGCGCCGCCAGAGGTCCGCCCGACAACGGCCGGCATGATCCAGTCCGCAGTCGACGTCACGCTGCGGAACCTCGACAGCTGGCTCGTGATGGCCGCCGCGACCGGCGCCCGGGTGAGTTTCGCCCTCCAGCCGCTCGCGACCTGGCTGCGGGAGACGCCGGCACCGCAGGAGAAGCTGCTCTTCGACGAGTTCGACAAGTTCTCCGACTACGGGACCTGGGAGGAGCGCTACGGCGACGTCGGCAGCTTCGCGACGGGCGCCGCCTATGCCGAGGCCCTCGGCGAGGCCTGCGCGCGCAAGGGCATCCCGTTCGTCGACACGCTCTCCCGGCTCGCCGCGGTGGCGAAGCCGTCGGACTGGCTCTTCGTCGACCGCGGTCACTACACCGACGAGGGCAATGACCTCGTCGCGCAGGTGCTGGCCGAAAGCCTTGAGCTGACGTGAGGTCCGAATGTCGACCCGAAGTGAACTGAGGTGACTGCTCCGTGTCGTTCCTGCGTACGGTGTTGGCCAGGCTGTTCGGCCGCCGCAAGAAGAAGGCCAAGGGCGATGCCTCCATCTACCCGATGTTCTGATCAGGCGATGGACGACGATGCGCTGACGTTGCCGGTCCGGACGGTGTTCGCGCGGGCGTGCGAGTCGGAGGACACGCCGCTGCCCGACACCCTGCGGTCCGCGATCACCGGCGAGCTGGACCGTGCCGGCCACGACGGCGATCCGCGGTGCGATCTCTCCGCGGCCGCCGCCTGGGCCGACGCCGAACGGGCACGCTTCACCGCGCTGTTCGCCGCCGCGGAGCTGGAGGGCTGTGCGGACGTGCTCGTCCGCCGGGCGGTGCTCGCCTGCGCGCCGCTGGCCTCGCTATCGGGTGCCTGGCTGCAATGGATGAGCGAGCCGGGCAACGCCGAGGAACTGGTCACCATGCGGGCGCTCGCGCTGTTCGCGGCCGATGTCGGCGCCGGGCACCCGGGCGCGTCCCGGGGCGACGCGTACCTCGCTCTGATGCGGCACGTCCGGGTGGCCGTGCACGCACGCCCGGCCGCCCGCCTGGTGCACGACCGCCGGATCGCCGACCCGTCCTTCCACCTGCCGGCTCTCGCGCTGACGATGAGCCGGCGCCCGGACACGTACCAGGGCGAAATCATCGGTCTTGATCTCTTCTCGCGCGCCGTCGGGCTGCTGCCCCCGCTCGCCGGTGTCCGGACCCGGCTTCCGCACGCGGCGGACTGGGCCGCGCTGGACCCGGGCCGCGCGCCGGCGGTCGACGACGCACAAGCCGTCGCGGCCGCGTTCACCGCGGCGGCCGGCACGGCCGGTACGACGGCGACCGAGCGCGGCTTCGCCTGGGCGTTCGCGGCCCTGCGCCGCTGGAGCGACGAGGTGTACCGGGAGCTCGACGCCGCTCGCGACCCGTCCTTCGAGATGGCCGAGCTGATACGCTCCCGGGCCCGCGAGGCGTCGGCCTATCACGACCGGTTCGTCATGCGCGGGCGGCCTCTGAAGCAGTGGCTCGCCGAGGCGCGCACCGACCCGGCTCCGTTCCTGGCCGCGCTCGCCGACAGCCGCCTCGTGCAGCCGGGCCGGTCCGGGGCGAGCCGGCTCACCGGCGAACTGGTATCGGAGAACGGCCGGATGTTCCGGGTGTTCCCCGACGACGACCTGGACGTCATCAATCGGTGGATCGATGCGCTGCCGGCCGATCCGGCCGAGCGAGCGCGGCTGCGGCCCGCCGCGCAGGAGCCGCGGAGCATCACATTCCGCCCGGCTCCGGACACTGCGGGCGACGGCGCCGCTCCAGCCGGTCTGCGGGAGGCGTACACCCGGCTGTTGCGGCGCACGATCACGCCGGCCACCCGGCGGTATGCGCTGCGCTACGTCGAGGGATGGCTGGCCCGCTCCCGCCACGGCATGAAGCAGGCGGCCCAGTCGCTGCCGGCCGAGCCGCCGTCGGACGGCCTGCGGCCGTGGCTGCTCGACCGGCACGACCTGCACAACAGCGAGTTCCAGGACGGCTCGGACGATCCCCTGCCGGAGCGCGCCGCGCTGATCGACTCGACGCTGCAACTGGCACCGCTCACCCTGATCGACGGCGCCTGGCTGGCCGGGCACACCGACTATCAGCTCGCCTCCGCCGAGCGCGGCCACTTCCTGTTCGAGACCTATTGGGACGAGCTGGGCAACGGCAGGCCGGAGCTGAACCATCCGCTGATCTACCGCGCCGTGTTGCGGGAGATGGGCATCGAGCTGCCACCGACCCGGTCGCCGGAGTTCGCGGCCTGGCCCGCTCTCCGGGACCGGTCGTTCGAACTGCCGGTCTACTGGCTGGCGATCGGCCGGTTTCCACTCACGTTCGAACCGGAGATCCTCGGCCTGAACCTGGCCATGGAGTTGTCCGGGGTCGGCGGCAGCTACCGCCGCGCCCGGCAGGCGCTCAAGCGATACGGCTTCAGCACCGCGTTCGTCGACGTCCACAACACCATCGACAATGTCGCGACCGGGCACTCCGCGTGGGCGGCGGACGCCGTCGACGGGTATCTGGCGCAGCAGGCGCCGGCCGCTCGCACGGACGCGTGGGACCGGATCCGGGCCGGGTACCGCTCGCTGAACCCCCCATCCGGATTCTGGGCCCGCAACGCGGCCCGTCGCGCCCGAGTGGAGGCCTCCGCACATGTCTGACCTGGTTCTCGGTATCTCCGCCTACTACCACGACAGTGCCGCGGCGCTGGTGTCCGACGGCCGCCCGGTGGCGGCCGCTCAGGAGGAACGTTTCACCCGCCGCCGCCACGATTCCGCATTCCCCGCCAACGCTGTCGCCTACTGCCTGGACGAGGTCGGCGCCACGCTCGCGGACGTGTCGGCGATCGCCTACTACGAGGACCCGGCGCTCAAGTTCCGCCGCGTCCTGGCGACTTATCTCGGCGCGGTCCCGTTCGGGCTCGCCTCGTTCCGCGACACCCTGCCCGACTGGTGGTCGTCGAAGCGGCGGGTCGCCGACGTGGTCCGTCGCGAGCTCGAAGGTCTGGACCGCGGACGCGTACCGGAGATCATTTGTCGGCGGCACCACGAGTCGCACGCCGCGTCGGCGTTCTTCGCCGGCCCGTACGAGTCGGCCGCCGTGCTGTGCATCGACGGTGTCGGCGAGTGGGCGACCACCTCGATCTGGCACGGGCAGGGCACCCGGTTGAAGCCGATGGCCGAGATCCGCTTCCCGCACTCGCTCGGCCTGCTCTACTCGGCCTTCACCTACTTCTGCGGATTCAAGGTGGACTCCGGCGAGTACAAGCTGATGGGCCTGGCGCCCTACGGCGAACCTCGGTACGCCGACCTGATCCACGAGCGGCTGATCGACGTCAAGCCGGACGGGTCGTTCCGCCTGAACATGCGCTACTTCGAGTTCCTGCGCGGTCAGGTGATGACCGGTCGCGGATTCGAGCAGCTGTTCGGCGGTCCGCGCCGCGAACCCGAGGGCGAGCTGACCCAGCGGGAATTCGACCTGGCCGCTTCCGTGCAGCTGGTCACCGAGGAGGTCGTCCTCAAGCTCGCGCGGACGGCACGCGAGCTGACCGGCGAGTCACGGCTGTGCCTGGCCGGTGGCGTAGCCCTGAACTGCGTGGCGAACGGAAAGATCGTCGCCGGCGAACTGTTCGACGAGGTCTGGGTCCAGCCGGCGGCCGGCGACGCCGGCGGCGCGCTGGGCGCGGCGCTCGCGGTCGCGATGGATCGGGGCGCCGGGCGGGCCCATGTCGGGACCGGACACGACGCGATGTCCGGGTCGCTGCTCGGACCGGAGTACGACGACGACATGATCGAGGCCTACCTGACCGCCGCCAGCATCCCGCACCGCCGCCTCGGGCAGGCGGAGCTGACTGCCGAGGTCGCGAAGTCGATCGCCGCGGGGATGGTCGTGGGCTGGTTCCAGGGCCGGATGGAGTTCGGCCCACGGGCGCTCGGTTCGCGGTCGATCCTGGGTGACGCCCGCGATCCGCGGACCCAGTCGGTCATGAATCTGAAGATCAAGTTCCGGGAGTCGTTCCGGCCGTTCGCGCCGTCCGTGCTGTCCGAGGACGCCAAGGACTTCTTCGACCTTCCGCAGGACAGCCCGTACATGCTCGTGGTCGCGCCGGTCGCCGAGGCGGCCCGGCTCGCCGTCGAGACGGATTCCGGCCTGACCGGCATCGACCTGCTCAAGGTGGCCCGGTCGGTGATCCCGGCGGTCACGCACGTGGACTGCTCCGCGCGCGTGCAAACCGTCGGGCCGCGGGACAACCCCGGCTATCACCGGCTGCTCACGGCGCTCAAGCGGGAGACCGGCAGCAGCGTCGTGGTGAACACGTCGTTCAACGTCCGCGGCGAGCCGATCGTGAACACGCCGCACGAGGCATACACCTGCTTCATGCGGACCGACATCGACGTGCTCGCGCTCGGCGGGTTCCTGCTGCACAAGTCCGACCAGCCCGAGTGGAAAGAGGACGTGGACTGGCGCGCCGAGGTTCCCCTCGACTGACCAGCGGCCGTCCGTCCCGTATCGAAGGGGTTTCTGATGCGCAACGCCCTGCTCACCCTCGCGTACGTCCTGCTCGTGATCCCGGCGGGCCTGGTGCTGAGGGTCCTGCGCGATCCGATGCGCCGGTCGTGGTCCCGGCGCCGGCCGAGCTACTGGCAGAGACCGGTCACGCGAGGCTGAAGTCCTGCCAGAAACCGGTCACACGGGGCTGAAGACCACCTGGTCGGCGACGGCCTGCTCGATGGCGCGCACCGCGGTGAGCACCGCCTCCGGCCGCTCGGCCAAGCCCTCCACCACGCCGAGCGTGCCCTGGCTGCCCAGCCGCCAGTCGACCCGGTCACCGGGCTCAGCGGTCAGGACGACCGAGAGCACGTCGGGGCGCTCGGCGAGGTCGGCCACGTTGCCCCAGGAGGCGAGTCGCCAGTCGCCGACCGGCGGCAGGATCTGGTAGCAGAAGGCAGCCGCGGTCGGCTCCCCCAGCGACACCTCCGGCCGGCGGCCGACGGCGACCTCGAACGCCAGCCGGACCGCCTCCACGCCGAACGACCGGTGCAGCAGGACGGCCACGTAGCCGCCGAGACGGGCGTTCACCTCGATCACTACGGGTCCGTCGGCGGTCAGCTTCAGCTCGACGTTCGCCCAGCCGTCCTGCATGCCGAGAGCGTGACAGGCCGCCGCGGTGAGCCGGTGGACCTCCGCCTCGACCTCTGCGGGCAGCAGACCGGGCACGAAGAAGCCCTGCTCCCGGAACGGTTCCCGCAACGGCAGGCGTGAGTTGAGCACCTGGCACACGACCGTGCCGTGCCACAACAGCATCTCGACCGACACGTAGTCGCCGAGGCCGGGGCCGGCCACCGACGGGCGGCCGACCAGCATCTCTTCGACCACGAACTGGTCGGCGTCGCCCGAGGCGAATGCGTCGGCGGCGTACCGCACCGCGTCTTCCGGGCTGTCCAGGCGATACGTCTGCCGGCTGGCCGCGCCTCGGACCGGCTTGAGCACCGCCGGCGTGCCCACCGCGGCGAGCGCCTCCACTGCATCGCCGGGACCCGTCAGCAGCCTGAACCGCGGCACTCGAAGCCCGGCGTCACGGAACCGCTGCCGCTGGACGTGCTTGTCGGTGGCGGCGAGCACCGTGCTCTCCGAGTGGTATCGCAGGCCGAGCCGGGACGCCAGGCGTGCCGCGAGCGGCAGGTCACGGTCGGAGAAGGCCACGATGCCGGCCGGGCGGCGGGCCCCGAGCACCGCGGCGCCGGCCACCTCGTCGGTCACGTCAACGACGTCACCGATGGCCGCCAGCAGGTCGGCCAGGCCGTCCGCCAGCTCGTCGACGGGCACCGCGAACAGGAGGTCGTAGCCCTCGGCGTCGGCGGCCAGTTCGAGCGGGGCGGCGGCGCCGGCCGTGTAAACCACGACCACCGTCTCGGTCATGCGCCGACCCGTGCGGCGCCGTCGGGCTCGCGCTGCGCGGGCAGCAAACGGTAGATCTGCCCGAGGCCGCCCAGGGCGCCGCCGAGCCGCGGCAGTGCCGCGTACACCGGGTCGCGGCTCAGGATCGCGTCGACCTCGCGCAGCCGCCACATCGGCGTCCGCGGGAACAGGTGGTGGACCAGGTGGAAGCCCTCGCCGTCGATCTCCCCCAGCAGGAACCGGGTGCCCCATCCGTAGACCCGGTTCCAGGACATGTAGATGTCCATCCGGGGCGCGGTCTCGATCAGCGGAAAGTGCTCCATCAACTCGGCCACCGCACCGATCCACACCTGTGTGGTGACCAGCGGCACGAACCAGAGCAGCACCAGCCACAGCCACCAGCCGCCCAGGACGGCCCAGATGAGCACTCCTGCCAGCAGGACCACCCGCAACGCCCGCTCGGCCGGCTGCTCCCCCGCCGCCACGATGCGGTGCCGCAGCAGGTAGAGCACGTACGAGGCGGTCGCCTTCGGCATCACCACCTTGCGCAAGTACCGGCGCAGCGCCCTGCGGCTCAGGTCGTCCCCGCACAGCGCGTTGTCCTGGTACTGCCGGTAGTCCGGGTCGCGTTCCGGGTCGCCCAGCCGACCGTGGTGCTCACTGAGGTGCGACACCCGGTAACCGGTGTAGCTCTGCAGCACGGGATATCCGCCGAGGACCGCCCCGATCACGCTGCCGGCCCGGTGGTTGGCCATGAACACCCGGTGGGTCGCCATGTGCAGCATCCCGGCGATGCCACGCTGCCGGCCGCCGATGAAGAAGACCGCCACGAGGTACACCGGCAGCGCCAGCCACCAGGGTGCGTGCCGCCACGACAGCACCGAGGCCGCGCACCAGAACGCGACCCAGGCCCAGTGCACGAAAGCTTCGAGCGGACCGTGCCAGTTGTCCGGCCGGGACGCGGCCCGGACCGCGACCATGATGTCCGGCGCGAAGCGGTACCGCTCCGCCCGATCAGAATCGGCCACGGTCCTTCTCCTCACTCAGTGATGTCCAACTGGCGGCTCTCTCCAGTCAGACATCCGGGCCACGATGTCGGCAACCAGCTCGGCCTCCCGCGCCCGGAGGTAGAAGTGGTCGCCGTCGAAGGCGCGCCACACGGCGCTGCCGGAGGTCAGCTCACCCCAGGCGGCCAGGTCGCTCAACACGTCGTCGGAGTCGCCGAGGCCCCCGTAGGCGGCGATCGGGGAGCGCAGCCGCACCGGTTCGGCGCGGTGGTACGAGAGGGACGCCCGGACGTCGGCCAGCAGCGGCGGCAGCACCAGTTCGCGCAGTTCCGGGTGGTCGAACACGGCCGGATCGGTCCAGCCGGACTCCCGGGCCTCGGCCTCGACGGTGGCGTCGTCGAGTGCCTCCCTCGGTGGCGCGGATCGCTGCGGGGCGAACTGGCCGGAAACGAACAGTCCGGCCGGGTCCGGCCCCGGGCCAGCCTCCATGCGGATCGCGACCTCGTAGGCGACGAGGCTGCCCATGCTGTGCCCGAACAGGAACAGGGGCCGGTCGGCGTACGGCGCCAGCACCGGGGCCACAGCGTCGGCGATCTGCGGGACCGACGACAGCAACGGCTCGGCCAGCCGGTCGTGGCGGCCCGGGTACTGCACGCTGATCAGCTCGATCCCGGCCGGCAGGCGGTCGATCCACGGGCTGTAGGCGCTGGCCGTGCCGCCGGCGTGCGGCAGGCACACGAGGCGCGCCGATGGGTCCCGGCGTGGCCGGAGCCGACGCAGCCAGCGCGCCGATGCGCCGGTGGTGCCCGATGTCGGGGGTGCGGTCATCGAGGGACTCCCGTCAGTCGCGGGTCTGAGGTCAGAATCCACATGTGATTCCTTGCGAAGGATGTGTCTGGGACGGACTTGCGATGGATAGTGCCCCGGCTGACGCGCCGGTCGCGATCGGTGGGCGGCTCGACCCGGCCACCGTTCTCGGCGGCTACCGGCACGGCACCTACCCCATGCCGGCGGCGACGGCTGCTGACATCGAGGTGAATCACGCCCTGTACGAGGAATCGGTGGAGTCCGGGGCGACCGTGGTGCTCGACTCGCCACTGCCCGACCCGTACGCGCTGGTCTGGTGGTCCCCGGATCCCCGGCCGGTCATCCCGTACGGCGGGTTGACCAACGCGCGCAGCCTGATGAAGCTGTTGCGCAATCGGCTGACCTGGACCACCACCACGAACCAGGACTTCGCCCGGGTGCTCGCCGAGTGCCGCCGCGACCGCACCCCCGAGTGGCTGACCACCGAGCTGTGCGAGTGCATGATGGCGCTCAATGAGCTGGGCTGGGCGCACAGTGTCGAGGTGTGGGAGGGCGACGAGCTGGTGGGCGGTGCCATCGGCATCGGTGCCGGGGAGGTGTTCGTCCTGGACACCTGCTTCCACCGGCGCAGCAACGCGTCGAAGGTGGCGCTGCTCGACATGGAGCACCGGCTGGCCGGCGCCGGCGTGACGCTGCTGGACGTCGAGTGGGACAGCGAGCGCAACCAGCGGCTCGGCGCCAGACCACTGCCGCGCCACGAGTTCCTGGCGACCCTGGCCCGCGGCAGCGATCCGGTACACCTGGCCGGCGGTGTGGAGCCGGTACGGCGCCTGGGGTTCCTCCGCACGCCGCAGTAGCGGCGTTGCCCCCTAAACAGGTGAGTCCCGCGCGTCCGGCCACGTGGTCAGGATGATCGAAGACCGTGTGTCTTCGTTCGACCATCGAGGCCGTGACAAGAATCGGAGCTTATCCAGTGCCGGTCAACACCTCTAGATTCACCATTGAAGCCGGGACTTCCGCCAGTGTGCAGCCGGGCACGCAGCCGCCCTCCGACGGGGACGACGCTGTCGTGCAACTGCCCCTCTCCGCCATCCGCGATGCCGACTCCCCGCGATCCGCGGGCGTGGATCTGGCATACGCGAGATCGATGGCGGAGATGGAGGCGGACCTGCCACCGATCGTGGTGCACCGCACGACCATGAGGGTCATCGACGGCATGCACCGGCTCGCGGCCGCCCGGCTCCGCGGCGAGCAGGAGATCCGCGTGCAGCTGTTCGACGGCGACAACCACCAGGCGTTCCTGGTCGCCGTCCGGCTCAACGTGACGCACGGCATGCCGTTGACCATCGCCGATCGGCGCGCGGCCGCGATCCGGATCATCCAGAGCCATCCGCAGCTGTCCGACCGGGCGATCGCCTTCACCGCCGGGCTCTCCGCGAAGACCGTCGGCTCGCTGCGCCGCGGGATCGACAGCCCGCCGGTTGAGGCGCGCATAGGCCGTGACGGCCGGGTACGGCCGATCAACGGGGCGGCCGGCCGGCAAGCCGCGGC
Organism: Streptomyces sp. PH10-H1; assembly: GCF_030063355.1. GTDB lineage: Bacteria > Actinomycetota > Actinomycetes > Streptomycetales > Streptomycetaceae > Actinacidiphila. Next base: position 29,476 of record NZ_JASISZ010000047.1, on the reverse strand, counting down.
CGAGCTGATCGCCGTGCACCCGGAGGCGACGCTGCGCCGGATCGCCCAGGAGGCCGGCATCTCGGTGGAGACCGCGCGCAGTGTCCGGGCGCGCCTGCGGTCCGGCGAGGACCCGGTGCTGGACCGGCGGACCCGGCCGGAACGCAGCGACCGCGACGTGGACCGGCAGATGACGGTGAAGCTGCCGGACGCCGATCCCTCGCAGGAACTGCGGTCGCTGCTGGAAACCATCCAACGGGATCCGTCGCTGCGTTACACCGAGTCCGGCCGGGTGCTGCTGCGCTGGCTGGGCCCGCGGGTGCTGATGCCCGACGAGATCCCGCTGCCGCTGAGCCACATCCCGCCGCACTCCCGGCTCAATCTCGGGTCGCTGGCGAGGTCCTGCGCTGCGGCCTGGATCCAGCTCGCGATGGGGCTGGAAGACGAGTACGGCAACACCGCCGCCGGCGGACTGTCCGGCTGAGAACGCGGCGCAGGAATGCGAAGGGCCGGTGTCCACCAGGACCACCGGCCCTTTTCCGTACAGGGCGTTCAGCGGGCCCGCGTGCCGTTCGACGCCGCCGGCCGGATCCGCAGCCGCCGCGGGGAGGGCAGTACTGTGCCGTTGCTGGCGTACTCCCCCAGGGACAGCCCGATCCGGTCCGCGTGCACGCAGCCCGGGACGGTGCGGTACCCGGTCTCCCGGTCGAACCGGGTCGACGGCTTCGGCCGGGCGGCCACGTCGGACGCGCCCGTCGGGAACCACCGGATCGGGCGGGCCCGGCCGAACGGAGATGTGCGCCGCCGCGGCCCGCTCAACTCGGGTCCGCCTCGCTCAGGCGGGTGGCGAGGTCTGCCACGGTCGGCGCCTCGAAGAGGGTACGCAGAGCCACCGTGCGCCCGATGACGTCACCGACCTTGTTGACGACCGCGACCGCCAGCAGCGAGTGGCCGCCCAGTTCGAAGAAGTTGTCCCGCACGCCGACCCGCGGCACGGCCAGCACCTCCGCCCAGATCGCGGCGATGCGCTCCTGCAGCGGTGTGGCCGGTGGCTCGTACTCGGCCGCCCCGGCCCACTCCGCCTCGTCGTCCGGCCGTGGCAGCAGCGCCCGGCTGAGCTTCCCGCTCGGCGTATGCGGCAGTTCCGTCACCGTCAGATAGGCCGCCGGCACCATGTAGTCCGGCAGCCGGTCGGCGAGAAAGGCGCGCAGCTCGGCGGCGGTCGGCGGGGCCTGCGGGTCCAGTACGACGTACGCGACCAGGCGCCGGTCACCGACGCCGTACCGGTGGGCGGCGACGGCGCACTCCACGACCTGCGGGTGGCCCGTGAGGACGGACTCGATCTCGGCGACCTCCACCCGGAACCCGCGGATCTTCACCTGGTCGTCGAGCCGGCCGATGAACTCCAGCTGCCCGTAGGCGTTCCAGCGGACCTGGTCGCCGGTGCGGTACATCCGGGCGCCGTCGCCGAACGGGTCGGGGAGGAACCGCTCCGCCGTCAGCTCCGGGCGGCCCAGGTAACCGCGGGCCAGCGGGGTGCCGGCGACGAACAGCTCGCCGGCCACCCCGGGTGGCACCGGCCGCAGCTCGGAGTCGAGTACGTACGTCCGGGCGTTGTCGAAAGGCCGGCCGATCGGCGGCAGCGCCGACCACTGCGCGGGGTCCCCGCCGAGCTGGTGCGAGGTGGCCAGGTGCACCTCGATCGGCCCGTACTGGTTGAACAGCGTGCAGTCCGGCAGCCGGGTGAAGAACTCCCGGATCGCCGGGGTGGCCTGCAATTGCTCGCCCGCCGTGAGCACCGCCCGCAGCGACGGCGGGAACCGGTTGAGGCGCGCGGCCCGCTCGGCCATGCCCTGCAGGGCCACGAACGGCATGAAGATCCGCTCGATGCGCTGCGCCTCGATGACGTCGAGCAGACGTTCGAAGTCGTGCCGGACGTCCTCCTCGACCAGGAACAGCGTCTCGCCCACCGCCAGCGTGGTCAGCATCTCCTGATAGAAGATGTCGAAGCTGAGCGCCGCCCACTGCAGGGTCCGCCCGCGGCCGCCGGGGCCCTGGCGCTGCTGCCACCGCACCTGGTTGAGCAGGGCCCGGTGCGGCATGGCCACGCCTTTGGGCCGGCCGGTGGACCCGGACGTGTAGAGCACCCAGGCGATGTTGGCCGGGTCGGCCAGGTTCGCCGGGCCGGTGGCGCTGGCCGAAGGGCTGAACTCCAGTACCGGCGTGCCCCCTTCCGGGCCGGCCGCACCGCCGGCCGGGCGGATCAGCAGGCGCAGCGCCGCGTCCTGCGCGATCAGCTGCTGGCGTGCGGCCGGATAGGTCGGGTCGATCGGGACGCAGGCGCCGCCGGACTTGAGCACCGCCAGGTTGGCGACCACCATGTCGAGCGAGCGGGGCAGCGCGATGCCGGCCCGCTCGTCGGGGCCGACGCCCAGCTCCCGCAACTGCCGGGCCAGGGCGTTCGCCTGCTCGTCCAGTTCACGGTAGGTCAGTTCCTTGCCGTCGAACACCGCCGCGACGGCTGTCGGCGTGGCGGCGACCTGCCGCTCGATCACCTGGTGCAGGCAGATGTCGTCGTCGTACCGGGTGACCGTGCCGTTCCAGAGTTCGAGTACCTCGTGCCGCTGCGCGGCCGACATCAGGTGCAGATCGTCGATCGGCACGTCCGGCGTGGTGACGATCCCGGCGAGCAGGGTGACCAGGTAGCCGGCCAGGCGCTGCATGGTCGCGCGCTCGAACAGCGCGGTCTGGTACTCCAGCCCGACGGTCAGCTCCCCCGTCTCGTTCTCGTGGGCGAAGAGCGTGAGGTCGAACATCGCCTTGCGCTCGTCCGGCTCGATCGGGGTGACGGTCAGCCCGTCGAGCATCTCGAACGGCTCGTCCCTCAGGTAGGTGAACAGCACCTGGAACAGCGGCTGCACCGCCAGGTCCCGTTGCGGCCGGAGCTCCGCCACCAGGCGGTCGAACGGCGCGTGCCGGTGCTCGTAGGCTTCCAGCAGCCGCGGTTGGAGCTGGCGGAGCAGCCCGGCGAAGGTCGGCCGCCCGGCCAGGTCGGCCCGCAGGACGACCGGGTTGACGAAGTGGCCGATGTTGGCCTCGACGTCCGGGCGCGCCCGCCCGTCGAGGATCGTCCCGACGCTCACGTCGGTCTGGCCGCTCCACCGGTACAGCAGCGTATGAAAGGCCGCCAGCAGCACCATGAACAGCGTGGCGCCCTCCTGCCGGGCCAGCCGGCGCAGCCCTTCGGCCACGTCGGCGGAGACCGGCACCTCGACCGTGTCGCCGTCGAGTTCGGCGGTGGCCGCCCGCGGCCGGTCGGTCGGCAGGTCGAAGGTGTGCGGTGCGCCGGCCAGCCGCTGCGTCCAGTAATCCATGTGCAGCTTCGTCTCGGCGCCGTCCCGGCTGTTCTGCCACAGGGCGTAGTCGGCGTATTGCATGCTCAGTTCGGGCACTTCGGCCGGGGTGCCGGTCCGGTGCGCTCGGTAGAGCGTGCGCAGTTCCTGGTAGAGGTTGGCGTGCGAGGGCCCGTCGAGCACCAGATGGTACGAACGGAAAACCAGCACGTGCTCGGTCGGCGAGAGACGGATCAGCTCGGTCTGGAAGTTCTGCGCCACGGAGATGTCGAACCGGTACCCGGCGTACATCCGCTTCCGCTCGTCCAGCCACCGCTGCTGCTCGGCGGCCGACAGGTCGGACACGTCGAGAAGGGTGAAGCGGGGATCACCGGGCGGCTCCACGACCTGGACGCCGATGCCGTCGCGCGCCGGGAACGCCGTACGCAAGATCTCGTGCCGTTGCATGATCCCCGCGATCGCCGACCGCAACGCCGCCACATCCAGGTCGCCGGTGATGCGGTGCAGCGCCGTCTGGTTGTACGCCGCACCCAGCACGCCCAGCTGCTCAAGGAACCACATGCCCTGCTGATGGTCGGAGAGCGGGATGATGTCCGGCCGGGCGGGCGGCGCCGGGTCGGCGAGCATCGTGGCGATCACCTCGTCACGCCGCTCGCGAAGCACCGCCAGCCGTTCGCCGTCGAGCGCGCCGACCGGCCGGTAGCGCAACCGACCGTCCTGCAGCCACAGTTGTACGCCGGCCACGCGCAGTTCTTCCAGGAAGTCGGATATCGCGATCACGGGCTGCCCTTTCTCGGCGTACCGCTCAGCGGGTGCTGAGCGGGCGCAGGTCGGTCCAGTGCTGCGTGACGTAGTCAAGGCACGCCTGCCGGCTGTCTTCGCCGTGGACGATCCGCCAGCCGGCTGGCACCGCCCGGCGGCTCGGCCACAACGAGTGCTGTTCCTCGTCGTTGACGAGCACCAGGAAACGGCCTTCCGGGTCGTCGAACGGGTTCATCTCGACTCCTCTTTCACCAGGGGTGCGAACGCGTCGGCCGAGCGGAGCTCATGGTCCGGCTCGGCCTTCTGCCGGGGGTAGACGAAGGGCAGCAGCAGACCCGCCATGGATGTGGTGACCAGCGCCATCAGAACCAGGAGCGAGTACAGACGCTCATCGAGCAGACCCATCTGGAGACCGATGGCCAGGACGATCAGTTCGGTGAGCCCTCGGGTGTTGACCAGCAGGGCCAGTGCGACGCTGTGCCGGGGTGACACCCGGACGAGCCGCGCAGCCGTGAAGGCGCCTGCCATCTTGCCGCCGATCGCGATCAGCAGGATCAACAGCAGGAGGCCGAACGCCCCGGCGTCCATCCCGGACAGGTTCACCGCGAAGCCGGCGACCACGAAGAAGGGCGGCAGCAGCACGGTCCTGTCGATCCGCTCGACCCAGGGCAGCACCCGCTCACGCAGGCCGTCGGCGCCCGAGCGGGGCATCACCGCGCCGAGCAGGAACGCGCCGAAGATCTGATGCAGTCCCATCCACGAGGTCGCCGCGGACGACAGCCACAGTGCGCCGCCCAACGCGACCAGCAGACCGGCGCTGACGGAGATCCGGGCGGCGGCCCCGCGCTTCTGCTCCGCCGGGCGGCGCCGCGCCAGCCTGGCCAGCGCCGGTCGCACCACCCCGACGAGGAGAGCCACGAAGGGGACCACCAGCAGCAACCGCCAGGGCGGCTGGTTACCGTTCGATAGGGCGACGAGCACCGAGAGCATCGACCAGGCCAGGACGTCCCCGACCGCGGCCACGGCCAGCGCGAGGCCACCGATGGGCTTGTCGATCAACTGGCGGTCGGTCAGGATCCGGGCCAGCACCGGGAACGCGGTGACCGACATCGCCGTGCCGAGGAACAGGCAGAAGAGAACCGCGGTCTGCCCGGACCGATCGCCCACGATGCCGATCGCGAAGAGACTGCCGAGAACGAACGGCACGACCATGGAGCCGATCGACACCGCCAGGACGATCCGGCTCTGCCCCCTCAGGCGGCTGTCGGCCAGATGCAGCCCCACGAGGAACATGAAGACACAGATGCCGACGCCGGCGATCGTCGCGAGCGCCGGACGGATCTCGGCCGGGAACAACGTGCGCGTGAGCGCACCGTGGAACAGGGTCGGACCGAGCAGGATGCCGGCGGCGATCTCGCCGATCACCTGCGGCTGGCCGATCCGTCGGCAGAGGAGCCCCAGGACCCGGGCGACCACAATGATCACCACCAGTGCGAGGAGCAGCTCCGCAACCGTGCCGATAGCCACCGGTCAGTCCCTTCGCTAAGCCCGCTGTGTGATCGACAGTAGGCAGGACCGACCGAGGCCGCGCAGTCACGTGAACCGGCGACAAGATGCCGGCCGCCGCGCGGGTCCATCCACTGTGGCTGCGACGTTTGCGCATGTCAGAGGCGAGTGGAGCCGATTGAAACAAGCGATCCTACGATTGCCGCCAGGACAGGTCCATGTCCCCGATTGGGGTGACGAGCGGGCCTCCTCGAAGGATCTGATAATCACTAACGGCCGTAGATCACGACCGCTAGTTCGATAACATTAGATCCTTCCGGAGGACGGTCTCGACCACGGACCACCCTGTCGTGCGCACGTCGAGCGGTACGCAACTGAGAGCAGGCCCATGGTCCGCCTACCGCTGGCTAGACGATAGAGAACGCCATCCAGGTATCTACGAGGGAATTTATGCTTCGCGTTGATGCGCTGATCAGCAGTCCGGTCTACCTCGTCGGCCTCATACAGATCCTCTCCGACGAAGGGATTGCCGTCGTCTCGACCCGCCAGTCTCCGACCGAACAGATTTCCTGGCTCGCCCACGCGGCCCTCATCGACGACGATGCCCTCGGGGCAACGCACGGCCTGGACGACATCGCCGAGGCAGCCCGGACCACGGCGGTCCTGGTCCTGCTCAGCAGTTGGTCGCTGCCGGCCGAGGAGTACCTGCGGGCAGGTGCCATCGGTGTGGTCCACAAGCACCAGTCGGGCAAGAGCCTGGTCGCGGCACTGCGAACCGTGACGGCCGGCGCCCAGGTGTTACCCGAGGGCCACGCCACGAAGTCCCCGGCGGAACGCCATGACCCGCTCGCCCTCAACCTCTCCGGGCGTGAGGAGCAGGTGCTCAGCCAGATCTCCCGAGGACTGACCCACGGTCAGATCGCCACCCGGCTCGGCATCAGCCCACACACCGTCGATACGTACGTCAAGCGCATCCGCGCCAAGCTCGGCGTCGGTAACAAGGCCGAACTTACCCGGGTGGCGCTTCTCAGCCAACTGACGAAGCCCGCCGCCTGACCGAATAGCGCCGCCAGAGCACCACAGAGGCCGCATGCATGTCAACGTTCAACCACCCGACAAGCAAGCTACCACCGAACTGCATGCCGTCGAGCACCGCCGGCAGCGAGCACTCATCGACGCCGATCTGGACACGCTGGACGAGATCTTCGACGACTCTCTCGTGCACACCCACGCACACGGCATCACCCACACCAAGACGCAACTTCTCGAACACACCGTCAGCCGGCGCCCCTACCTCGGCATCACCCGGGGCGAGTTGCTCATCCGGCTCGTCGGCGACGTAGCGGTCATCACCGGCCCGCTCACCAACCTTCTGCGTACGCCGGACGGCGGCGAACGCACGCTCGCGGGCGTAGCCACCCAGGTCCTGCACCGCCAGGAGCACGGCGGCTGGCGGTTCATCAGCTTCCAGATGACCCCGTTTGCCGAGCAGAAGTGACGGCATTCCTCGCGTTTCCGTAGACAGGCATAGTGCAGGAGGTACACATGACCGGCACCGGCATGACCGACGGTGACCAGCACGCGCTTGAGAGAGGACACCTGCCGACCGCCACGTACGGTGTGCGGCGCATGGGCAGGGTGCAGGTCACCAACCCGTCGGGGGCCGGCCTCGAACGGCACATCTGCGACCTGGCCGCGTACGGCAATCACGCGTTCCTCACGGCCTACCGTGAGCCGACGTGTGAGCGAACCGGCGCCTACGTCATCGACATCAGCGATCCACAGGCGCCGTTCGAGGTCGAGAGCGCGTTCATGGAGACGACGACGGGCAACTACGTCGGTGAGGGTCCGGGCGTCATCGAGGTCGACAACGAGTACTTCCGTGGTGCGCTGTTCGTCCACGGGAACGAGATCTACGCCCAGGCCCATGCGCCGGACCCGACCGGGCCGCGCCAGCGGGGCGGCATCAACATCTGGGACATCACCGACCCGGAGCACGCCGAGCTCCTGGCCGCCCACGCCGGCGACTACACGGACGTGAACGGCTCACCGGTGTCCCAGGCCGTCGAGGTCTACTACGTGTTCCCGTGGACCAACAGCTTCACCGGACGCACCTACATCGCCATGGTCACTGTCAAGATCACCACCGACATCTGCATCATGGACATCACCGACCCGCGCAACCCGACGATGGTCAACTCCCTCGACCTGCGAGTGCCGCCGTTCGGCGTCGCGCAGGAGTCCCCCGCGGGCCTCAACTCGCTGTTCGGACACGCCGTCAGCGTGCAGCGGACCGGCGACCGCTACGTCATGAACGCGACGTACTGGGACGGCGGATACGTGCTGCTCGACGTGACCGACCCGACGCCGGGCAACGTCTCGATGATCGCTCAGTCCTTCTACGCCGAACTGGACGAGGAGCGTGCGAAACACGGGCAACAGGTCGCACCGGAGGGCAACGCCGAACACTGCGCGCTCTCGCCCGACGCGCAGTATCTGGTGGGCGCCGACGAGAACTACGAAGCGGTGCGCCTGCTCGGCACCATCACGTCGGGGCCGGACGCCGGCCTGGAGTTCACCGCGGCCTGGAGCCCGGACACGGCACCGATCGACGACGTGGCCGGCATCTCCGGCACACCGACCTTCGTCGGCAACGGATGCCCGGGTACGGTGCGGCCCGGCCGCGGGATCGCGCTCATGGAGCGTGACGCTTCGCTGCTGACCGCCGGGTCGAATCCGGGGTGCTCCTTCCAGGAGAAGCTGGACGCCGTCGCCGCGGCCGGCTACGCGGCGGGCATCGTCTTCAACCGCCAGGGGCCGGACGCGCTTCATCAGTACCCCACGTCGGCCAAGGGACCGATTCCGCTGATCTTCGTCAACCGCCTGACCGGTCTGCGGCTGCTCGGGGTGACCGGTGTGACCGAGGAGACGGCCGGCTCGACCGCGACACCGGCCGCGCCGGACATTCCCGCGATCGACCTCAGGTCGGTGTTCAACGGATGGGGATACCTGCGGCTGTTCAAGACGGACATCCCGGCCGGCGGCGACGGCTCCATCGAACAGATCGATACGTACGCCATCACCGAGTCGCAGGACCCGAAGTACGCGATCGGCTTCGGCGACCTCTCGGCGTCCCACGTCGCGATCGATCCGGACCGCAGGCTGGTGTACGCCACGTTCTACTCGGGCGGGCTCCGCGTTCTGAGCTACGGCCCGGACGGCCTGCGGGAGGTCGGAGCCTACTGCGAGCCCGGCAACGACTTCGTGGGCGTCGTGGTCCACAAGATCGGTGAGAAGAACTACGTCCTGGTCACCGACCGCAACTACGGTCTCTACATCTTCGACGTCTGATCACACCACGAACAAACGCTGGTGGCAGGTCTCCTCGGAAGCCCGCCACCAGCGTTGTGTACTGCTCAAAGGTGTTGCGGCACTACGGCCAGGCGAGGCAGAAGGGGTGACCGGCCGGATCAGTGTAGACCCGGAATCCGGTGCGCGCGGAGGGATCGTCGGCCGACTTCACCAGCCGCCCACCCAGCTCTATCACTTTGTCGTGCGCGGCTTCGAGGTCGTCGAGGGAGAAGTCGAGATGAACCTGCTGCGACGAGGCCCCGTCCGGCCACACGGGCGGCACATGATCGGGCGCGAGCTGGACAGCCAGGTGCCAGTCCCCCTCGACCCAGACGTTGTGCCACGTGTCCTTCGCCTCGACCGTGCCGTCCAACAGCCCCGCCCAGAAAGCGCTTTCCGCATCAAGATCTGCCGTCTCGAATACGATTGTCCGGCGCCTGAAATCCACAAGCCACATCCTCTTCGGTCGAAGGCGTACCCAGCAGAATCATTCTGGCTTCCTCACCCGGCGAACAGCGGCCTCCGCGCTGCCCCTTGTTTTGGGGAAGCGCGCGGGCGGCCCGGCCCAGCCGCATCCGGCGCGGGGTTCACCCGCGGCCGCTAATGTCGACCCATGTCCAGCATGGGAGACGTTCCGCCGGAGATCCTGAACCAGCTGCGGCCGATCTGCCGGCAGCTGCCCGAGTCGTACGAGGAACCGGCCTGGATCGGCGTGCGCTGGCGGATCCGTACGCGGACCTTCGCCCACGTCTACACGCCGGATGTGGATCGCTACCCGGTCTACGCCCCGTATGCGACCGCAGGTCAGGGACCGGTCGTCATGACGTTTCGGGTGCCTGCCGACGACCTGCTCGGCCTGACCGCCGGCGGGCTCCCGTTCTTCCGTGCCGACTGGGGCCACAACGTCGCCGCCGCCGTCCTCGGTGACGACACCGACTGGACCGAGCTCACGGAACTGATCACCGACAGCTACAGCGAGATGGCCCCGAAGTTCCTCGCCGCCCGGGTCGCCCTCCCGCCTCCGACCGGCTGACCGGCGGCGGGCCTCTTCGGCGTCCCCGAATTATGCGGCACCGCGAGGCTTCCTCTCCGGCAGGGGCTTCCCAACAATCTGATCATGCGTCGACTCTTCGTGCACTCCCTTGTTCTGACTGCGGTCATGGGCCTGGCTGCGGTCATGGGCACCGCCGCCGCGCCGGCGAGCGCCGCACCCGCCGTTCCGTACATCCGCGGAACCAGCACGGTGCCCGTCTACTTGTATGCGGACGCGATCCGGGAGAGCGTCTGGGTTCAAACCCCACTGGACAACGACTACGACGGAGTGCCCGACAAGGTGGCGGTGGACGTGGTGCGGCCACGGGCCGGCAACGTCCGGGTGCCGGTCATCATGCAGGCATCGCCCTTCTACGGCTGCTGCGGCCGCGGCAATGAGAAGGAGCGCAAAGAATACGACGCGGCCGGCACGATCTCCAAGCAACCGCTCTTCTACGACAACTACTTCGTGCCGCGCGGGTACGCCGTCATCGCCGTGGACATGGCCGGCACCGGCCGGTCCACAGGTTGCACGGACACCGACGGGCGCGAAGACACGCTGGGCACGAAGGCCGCCATCGACTGGCTCAACGGTCGGGCGAAGGCCACGTACGCCGACGGGTCACCGGCCGTTGCGACCGGCTGGACCAACGGCCGGGTCGGCATGATCGGCAAATCGGCGGACGGGACGGTGACCAACGAGGTAGCCGCCACCGGCGTCGAGGGACTGAAGACCGTCGTGCCGATCGCTGCCACCTCCAGCGGATACGACTACGCGCGCCACAACGGCGTGGTGGTCAGCCCGGACGCCAACGAGTCCCTGTTCCACATGGTCACCAGCCGCCCGGCCGAAGCCTGCGCCCGGACACTGGCGGAACTCGACGCCGGCAGCGACGACGCGACCGGCGACTACAACGCCTTCTGGGCGGAGCGCGACCTTAGGCCGCACGCGTCGAAGGTGCGGGCCTCGGTCTTCCTGGTGCACGGGCTCAACGACGGCAGCGTGATGACGGACCATTTCGCCCAGTGGTGGAAGGGGCTGAAGGTGCCTCGCAAGATGTGGCTCTCCCAGGCGGGCAACGTCGACCCGTTCGACTTCCGGCGCGCCGAGTGGGTCGACACGCTGCACCGATGGTTCGACTTCTACCTGCAGGGCCTGCACAACGGCATCGACCGGGAACCGCAGGTGAGCATGGAGACCTCGCCCGGCAAGTGGACAGATCAGCCTGCCTGGCCGGCCCCGGGCGCGCACCAGGTGCAGGTCCAGCTGGGCAACGGCGACGGCACCACCGGCACCCTGGGCGGCCGCTCCGGCACCGGCGAGAGGACCTGGGTGGACAACCCCGATCTGTTCGAGGACGCCGCCACAGCCAACCCGAACGGTGCGGTCGCCGGCCGGGCCGCCTTCCTCTCCGGGCCGCTGACTCGCGACCTGCGGATCTCCGGAACCCCGGCCGTGACCCTGCGCGTCCAGGTGGACCGGCCGACCACCGAGCTCACCGCCCGGCTCGTCGACTACGGCACCATCCAGCGGGTCAACACCATCTACCCCAACGAGGGCATCCGCACGCTGGACACCGAATCGTGCTGGGGCGCGTCGACCGCGGCCGACGACGCGTGCTACCGCGACACCGCCCAGGACGTGGTGACCAGCGACCGCGGCATCCTGACCAGGGGCTGGCAGGACGCCGCACACCGGGTCTCCCTGCGCTTCCGGGTTCCGCTGCAGGCCGGCCGGTGGTACTCGATCACCGTGCCGATGCAGGCCACCGACCAGACCGTCCGGGCCAGGCACGTGCTGGGGGTGATCCTGCAGCAGAGCGACCTCGAATACTCGACCCCGAGCACGACCGGCGCCACCGTACGAATGGACCTGCGCGGCAGCCACCTGACCCTGCCCGTGGTGGGAAGTGCCGGGTTGCCGCAGCCGGGGAAAGCGGCGCCGCGGGTCAAGGCCGCTGCGGCCGCAACCAGCCACAAGGGCACCCACCGCCGGAACTCCTCGATCCCCTGAGCAGGTTGTCGCACCACCGTCCCGGACCGGCGCTCCGAGGGCGGCTGATCGCTACGGCGGCGGGCCACGGCCCGTCGCCTGCGCCCTGGCGCGGAACCGCCCGGCCCGCTTCTCCGGCCGGGCCGGGGTGGGCAACCGAGGTCGTCCCTTCCGACCATTCCTCGTCCCACGTGTCCGACGGATAGTCTGCCACCCGTTCCGGATGAACAGGCACGTTGCCGTACGTGTGGCGACAGGGTCTCCTGGGACAGTTCGGTCAGATTCGCATCCCCGAACTGCCAAGAGGCCCTGCCCTCATGCGCGAACAGCCGGAAGACAACTCCGACTGCACCCCTTTGCGACCCGCACGTTCCATGACCGGTTGAGATACGGCTTCTCGCTATCGACCCCGCTGGACGACGCAGCGATTCCCCCACCTGCGAATTCCAGGTCTAGCCTGCTGAAGTACTGCTCGAATGCATTGTCTGACCGCGCATTTCACACAGTTGGACACGGTGGCAGATCCCCGTTCCCCGTGCGCGATTCACGCCCTTTCGGATACGGAGGCAGGCGATTCATGTCCCATCTTTGCGTACACCATCTGATCGAGGCGCAGGCGGCGCGGACGCCGGGCGCGCCCGCGGTCGTGTCCCGCGACGGAGTCCTGAGCTACACCCAACTCAACGAGCAGGCAGGGCGGTTGGCCGGCCTGCTCGCCGCGCGTGGTGTGCGCCCCGAGGTTCGGGTCGGGCTGGCCGTCGAACAGTCGGCGCGCTGGCTGGTGGCGCTGCTCGCCGTCTGGAAGGCCGGAGGCGTCTACGTCCCGCTCGACGCCGCGCTCCCCTCCGAGCTGGCCGCCTCGATGCTGGCCGACGCCGGGGTGGAGCTGCTGCTGCACTCCGGATCCGGTCCGGTGCCGGCCGGTTCCGGCTTCGCGGTCGTAGAGCTGGCCGACCTGGCCGGCGCGGACCCCGTCGGCGCCGCGGCGCCGGCGATGTGGCCGGACAACCTCGCCTACTGCATGTTCACTTCCGGCTCCACCGGCCGGCCGAAGCCGGTCGGGATCTCGCACGCCAGCCTGGCCGGCCACGCAGCCGCGATCCGGTCCGAGCTGGGCCTGCGACCGGCCGACCGGTTCCTCCAGTTCACCTCGATGGCCGTCGACGCCTCGCTGGAGGAAGTGCTGCCGGTCTGGCTGGCCGGCGGGACGGTCGTGCTCCCGGACGCGCCGCGGCCGACGAGCGTCGAGCTGACCGAGCTGATCACCGCGCGCGGCGTGACCGTGGTGAGCCTGCCGAGCGCGTACTGGCACCAGTGGACGGACGACCTGCGGGCCGGGGTGGTGACGCTGCCCGAGACCCTGCGCACGGTCTTCATCGGCGGCGACAAGATCCGCATGGACAAGTTGGCCGCCTGGACGGCGGTCGTCGGCTCGCGGCCGGTGGACTTCGTCGCCGACTACGGGCCCACCGAGACCACGATCAGCTGCACCACGTACCGGCCGACCCCGGCAGACCTCCCCGACATCGGACTCGTGCCGATCGGCCGGCCATTGCCCGGGGTGACCGTACACCTGCTCGACGACGACCTGAAGCCGGTGGCCGACGGTGAGCCGGGTGACGTGTGGATCGCCGGCTTCGGGCTGGCCCGCGGCTATCTGGGCGCGCCAGCAGCCACCGCCGACCGGTTCTGCCCGGACCCGTTCGGGCCGCCCGGCACGCGGATGTACCGGGCAGGTGACCGGGCCGCGCGGCTGCCCGACGGGAACCTGCAGTTCCTCGGCCGCTCCGACCGCCAGGTGAAGATCCGTGGATTCCGGATCGAACCCGGGCAGGTGGAGAACGCCGTGCGGGCCTGCGCCGGCGTTCGCGACGCCGTCGTGGTCGCGGCCGACGACCCGGTTTCCGGCGCGCGCCTGATCGCGTACGTCGAGGCCGACGCGGCGCCGGACGCGGAGGCCGCGCTCCGGGTCGAGCTGGCCGGCCGGCTGCCCGCCGTCATGGTCCCGCAGACCATCGTCCGGCTGGACCGGATCCCGCGCTCCCCGCTGACCGGCAAGGCCGTCCCGTCCCAGTTGCCGCCGCCACCGGCCGTCGCCGACCGGCCCGGCCCCATCGCGCCGTCCACCACGGAGCAGACCGTCGCGGGCCTCGTCGCGGACGTGCTGGGCCGGTCGCCGGGCGCCGACGAGGACTTCTTCGCGGCGGGCGGCGACTCCTTGCGCGGGCTGCAGCTGCTCAGCCGCATCGCCCAGGCCATCGGGGCGGCGCTGACCTTCGACCAGCTGCGCTCGGCACCGACCGTGGCCGGCCTCACCGCGCTGGTGAACCGGGCGCCGCGGTACGAACCCGGCGCGGGAGCCGTCACGCCGACCGGCGAGCATGACGAGTGGCGGCCGGTGTCCCGTGGCCAGACCGCCCTCTGGTACCTGGACAAGCTGCACCGCGGCGCGGCGACGTACGCCGTGCCCCTCGGGTACTGGATCTCCGGTCCGCTCGACGTCGACCGGATGGACGCCGCGCTCACCGAGCTGCTGACCCGGCACGAGGCGCTGCGTACCACCCTCACGGAACGCGACGGCCGGGTCTGGTCCCGCCTCCAGCCGCCGGCGCCGGTCCGCACCCGGGTGACGGAGGTGGCCGACCGCGCCGCCGCGACACGCCGGGCCGAGGCGGATGCGGTCCGGCCGTTCGACCTGTCCGCCGGCCCGTTGCTGCGTTCCTCCTGCTACCGGGTCGACGACGTGAACCACCTCTGGCTGCTCGACGTGCACCACGGCTCCTTCGACGCCTGGTCGCTCGGGGTGTTCTGGCGCGAGTTCGCTGCGCTGTACCAGGGCCGCCGGCTGCCCGAGCCGACCGTGCGGTACGCCGACTACGTCGCCTGGCAGGAGCGCTGGCTGGCCTCGGAGGAAGCGGCCGGGCAGCGGCGCTACTGGACGGACCGGCTGTCCGGCGACACGCCGGCCGTAGAGCCGGGCAGGCCGACCGGGGCGCCGGGGCAGGCCGGGTTCTCGATACCGCTCAAGCTCGGCGGGCTCGGCCCGGCCCAGGTCGAGGACGTGGCCCGGGTCTGCGGGTCGACCCCGTTCGGCGTGCTGCTCGCCGGCTTCTTCGCCACGCTGCACCGGATGACCGGCGGCGCCGACGACATCGTGGTCGGCGTTCCGATGGCCGGCCGGGGGCGGGCGGGCACCGAGGAGCTGATCGGATACCTGGTGAACACCGTGCCGCTGCGGATGCGGCTCACCCCCCGGATGAGTTTCCGGGAGCTGGTGGAGCGCACCGATGCTGCGCTGGCCGAGGCACTGTCCCGGCAGGACCTGCCGTTCTCGGAGATAGCCGGCGGCGTCTCCCAGGGCGGGGACGCCGCCGAGAACCCGGTCTTCCAGACCATGTTCGTCCTGCAGTCCACCCCGGTGGACGACGGCAGTGCGATCGACGGCCTGGAGGTCACCGAACAGCTGATCCACTCGGGCACCGCCAAGGTGGCGCTGACCTGCACGCTGCGGCTGGACACCGGCGGGGTCACCGGCGAGGTGGAGTACGCCACCCGCCGCTTCGACCGCCCGTCCGCCGACCGCTGGCAGGACGCCCTGGTGACGCTTCTCGCATCGGCGCTGGCGGACCCGTCGGCGCGGCTGGCCGAGCTGCCGCTGCTGCCGCTCGCCGCGGCCACCGCCCAGGTGACCGCGATCAACGCCGACCACCGGGACCGCAGCGCCGCCGGCACACTGTTGGACGACGCCTTCCGCGCGGCGCTGGCCCGCGACCCGTCCGCGGTGGCCGTGCAGGCCGGGACGAACGCCGTCACCTACGCCGAGCTGGATGCCCGGGCCGAGGCGATCGCGGCCACGCTGGCCGCCGCCGGCATCGGTCCGGAGGCGCTGGTCGGGGCCTGCGTCGAGCGCTCGGCCGCCTCGATCGCCGCGTTGCTCGGGGTGCTTCGCGCCGGTGCCGGGTTCGTGCCGCTGGACGCCGGATATCCGGCCGAGCGGCTGCGCTGGATCGCCGCCGACTCCGCGATGGCCGCGGTGATCGCGTCCGCGGTGCCGGCCGGCCTGGAGGACGTGCCGGTGATCGACCCGGCCGCGGCCGCCCCGGAAGGCCGACCGGATGTCGGCGTCCACCCCCGCAACACGGCGTTCGTCTACTACACGTCCGGGTCGACCGGCCGGCCCAAGGGCGTGATCATCGATCACGGCTGCGCGGCGTCGCGGGTGGAGTGGATCGCCCGGCGCTACCGGCTGGCCCCTGGCCGCCGGGTGCTGCACAAGACCCCGCTGATCTTCGACGTCGCGATCTGGGAGATCTTCGCGACGCTCGGGGCCGGCGCGACGGTGTTGCTGGCCGAGGCCGGCACGGAGACCGACGTGCCGTACCTGGCCGAGCTGCTCGCCACGCCGGAGACCGTGCTCGCCCACTTCGTCCCGTCGATGCTGGACATGTATCTGGCCACGGTCTCCGCCACCAAATACCCGGGCCTCGAACACGTGCAGACGTCCGGCGAGGCGGTCCCGGCCGCGTTGCTGCGGCGGTTCGCCGCCCACTTCGACGTCGAGCTGGACAACGCGTACGGCCAGACGGAGACCTCGGAGGTCGCGCTGTGGAGCGGCCGCCTCTGGCCGGACGGCGGCAGCGTCCCGATGGGCCGGGCGGTCAACGGCTACCGGCTGTTCGTGCTCGACGAGGCTTTGCAGCCGGTGGCCCCCGGCGTGGTGGGCGAGCTCTACGTCGCGGGCGTGGACGGCCTGGCCCGCGGCTACCTCGGCCGGCCGGACCTCACCGCGGAACGCTTCCTGCCGCACCCCTGGCCGGTGACGCCGGGAGAGCGGCTGTACCGCACCGGCGACCTGGCCGTCCGGGACGACGACGGCCTGCTGCACTACGCCGGGCGGTCCGACGGCCAGGCCAAGGTCCGGGGCGTACGGGTGGAGCCCGGCGAGATCGAGGAGGTGCTGCGCGGCCACTCGGCGGTCGAGCAGGCGGCCGTGCGGATCCGGGAGGACGAGCCCGGCACCAAGGAGATCGTCGCCTATCTGGTGGGGCCCGACGCTGTCGTCCCCGACGTGGCGGAGTACGCGGCCGGCTATCTGTCCCGGTACCTGTTGCCTGCGGTGTACGTGAAGCTGGCCGCGCTGCCGCTCACCCCGTCCGGCAAGGTCGACCGGCAGGCGCTGCCGGCGCCGACCGCGCAGGATCGCGGGGCACGCGCCGGGATCTCGGAAACCACCTCGCTGATCGAGTCGCAGCTCGCCGAGGTGTGGTGCGGCCTGCTGAACGTCGAGGAGATCGGCCGGCGGCAGAACTTCTTCGAGGCCGGAGGCAGCTCGCTGTCGGCCCTGCAGATGCTGCACCGGGTCAAGACCCGGTTCGGGGTGGTGGTCACCGTACGGCAGTTCTTCAGCGCACCGACGATCGCGGGCGTGGCTGAGTACCTGGAGAAGGCGCTGGTCGCCGAGTTGGCCGTGCTGTCCGAAGACGACGCCGCGCAACGCGGCGACCGGGAGGGATGATCCGATGACCCCACTGAACGCCGACAAGCAGCAGATGCTCATGGAGCTGCTGCGCGAGCGGAGCAGCGCGACGCAGGGCCCGCGCATCACGCCGGTGCCGACGGGCACCCCGGTGCCACTCAACCCGCCGCAGGCAAGGATCTGGTTCTCCTGCCGCCAGTACCCGGACACCAGCGAGTACAGCCTGCCGGAGCTGCGGACCCTGGACCGGGCACTCGACCTCCCGACGTTGCGCGCGGTCACGGCGGAGCTGATGGCCCGCCACGACGTCCTGCGGGTGCGGATGTTCGAGCGCGACGGCGTGCCGATGCAGCAGGATGACGGTCCGATCGAGCCGCCGGTGACCTGGCAGGACCTGCGGCACCTGCCGACCGGTGAGGCGGAGGCGCAGGCCACCGCGAGCGGCAACCAGGCCGCTCAGCGCCCGTTCCCTCTCGACGGGCCGTGCTTCTTCCAGGTCATCGGGTTCGCCCTGCCCGGTGACCGGACCATGCTGGCGATCAACTTCCATCACATCGTCATCGACGGGCTGTCCCGGGCGATGGTCGTCGCCGAGCTCGACGCTCTGCTGGCCGGTCGGCCGCTCGATCCGGCCCCGCCGGTCGGCTTCCTCGACTACGTGGCCTGGGAGCAGGAGAACGCCGACGAGACTGCGGTCCAGCGCGACCTGTCCTACTGGACCGGCAAGCTGGCCGGTGACCTGCCGGTGCTGGACCTGCCGAGGGACCGTCCCCGGCCGGCCACGTCGAAGCGGATCGGGGGCACGGTGCCGCTCTCGGTCCCCGGACCGGTGCTGGCCAGCCTGCGGCAGCTGGCTACGGACGAGGGGAGCACCCTGTTCGTCGTCGTCATGGCCGCGTACAAGCTGTTCCTGGCCCGGATGAGCGGGCAGCGGGACATCATCGTCGGCGCCCCGCTGGCCGGACGGGACCATGAGGTCGCCGAGTCGATCGTGGGCTGTTTCGTGAAGTCGGCGCCGTTGCGCACCGACCTGAGCGGGGACCCCACGTTCCGCGAGGTCGTCCGCCAGGTGCAGGAGACCGTCCTGGAGGCACACGACCACCAGACGGTGCCCTTCGACCGGGTGGTGGCGGAACTCGGTCTGCCCCGGCTGTCCGGCGTGCAGGCGGTGTTCCAGACCATGGTCAACGTGCAGTCCACCGGAGCGGGCGGCACCGCCGATCTGGGCACCGAGCTGGACACGAACGCCGCGATGTGGGACCTGGCCGCGAGCCTGTTCACCGACCAGGACGGGATGAGCGGTGTCCTGGTGTACGACGCCGACCTGTTCGAGAAGTCGACCGCACTGCGCTTCGCCGGCGCCCTGGAGAGCCTGCTGGAGACGGGCGCCGGGCAGCCCGACGCGCGGGCGTTCGAGCTGCCGCTGCTGGCTCCGGCCGAACGGGAGCGCGGCCTGCGCGAGCTGACCGGATCCGAGCAGCCGGACGTCCGGTACCGAACGATGGCGCAGCCGTTCGAGGAGCAGGCCCGCCGCACCCCGGACGCGGTGGCGGTCCACACCGGCGAGGGTGCGGTGAGCTACGCGGAGCTGAACGCCCGAGCCAACCGGCTGGCGCGGGTCCTGCTCGACGCCGGGGTCCGGCCCGGCACGGTCCTGGCGCTGTGCCTCGACCACGGCGCGGACCAGATCGTCGCCCGGTACGCAGCGGCCAAGCTCGGCGCCCCGTACACGGAGATCGCGCCGGAGCAGCTGGCGGATGCCGCTCCGGACGTGGTGATCACCGATCGGGCGACGGCGGCCCAGGTGCCGACCGGATCGTGGCGGGTGGTCTCGTTCGCGGACGCCGAGCGGTGGGCCGAGGCGGCCACCGACGACCCGCCGGTGGCGGAAACCGGGTACGACCTGCTCCGCCTGGTCCGCACCCCCGGCCGGCCGGGGGCCGTCGCCCATCCCGTCGGCGGTGCGCTGGCCGAGCTAGCGGAACTGCAGCGCGCCCATCCCCTCGGCCCCGGCGAGGTGGTGCTCCCGGAGACCCCCGACGGCGCGTTCTGGCCGCTGTCGCACGGTGGCGCGGTCCTGCTCTGCCCGCCCGTGGTGCACCGGGAGCCGCGGCCCCTGCTGGAACACATCAACGCGTACGGCGTCACCACCCTGTGGACGACGCCGTCGGTGCCGCTGGACGGCGCCGGTGGCGGGTCGCTGCGCCGGGTCTTCTACGGCGGCGAGCCGGTGACCGTCGCCGGCTTTCCGGGCGAGGTCATCACGTGGCAGGGATGGCCGGAGACCGGCCGGGTCACCGAGGGGGGCCGGCGGATGGCCCACCACGACCTATACGTGCTGGACGAGACGCTGGAGCCGACTCCGGTCGGCGTCGCCGGCGAGCTGTACGTCGGCGGGGAGGCCGGCCTGGCCCGCGGTTACCACCGGCTGGCCGCACCGACCGCCGAACGGTTCGTGGCCGACCCCTTCGGCGCGCCCGGCGCCCGCATGGTTCGCACCGGCGAACTCTGCCGGCGCCGGGAGGACGGTGTGCTGGAACATCTCGGCCCGATCGACCGGCAGATCACGGTCCACGGCATGCGCATCGAGCGGGCCACCGTCGAAGCGGCCTTCACCAGCCAGAGCGGGGTGGCCCTGTGCGCGGTCACCGCGGCGCCGGAGGGCGGCCTCGCCGCCTTCGTGGTGCCGGCCGGTGATAGGGAACTGTCGGGGGCGGAGCTCGTCGGCGCCGCCGCCCGGCAGCTGCCCGACTATCTGGTGCCGGGCAGCGTGACGGTGGTGGAACGTATCGTCCGCGGCGAGGACGGCGGGGTCGACGTCGCCGCGTTGCTCGACCTGCGCGACGACGACTCACTCGTCGAGGACGAGCACTTCACCGTTCCGGAGACCCAGCTGGAGGCCCAACTGGCCGCGATCTACGCCCGGCTCCTGCGCCGGGACGCGATCAGTGTCACCGACAGCTTCTTCGACCTGGGTGGTCATTCGATGCTGGTGTTCAAACTGATCGAGGAGTGTGCGAGCGAGCTCGGCCTGCGGCCGTCCGTCCAGGACGTCTTCACCAGCCCGAAGGTCCGCGACCTGGCGGCGACGCTGGGTGCGGCGCAAGCCATCCCGGCGCTTGAGGACAACCTGATCGAATTGGTCGAGAACCCCGGCGCGCCACTGGTGGTCTTCGTGCACGCGGCGAGTGGTTCGGTGCTGCCGTTCTACGAGGTGGCCCAGCGGCTCGGCGGGGAGTTCGCGCTGTACGCCCTGCAGTCCCTGCCGGACGACCCGCAGGCGACGATCGAGGAGATCGCCGCCCGGTACGTGGCCGCCGTCGACGCGGTGCGCGGCGTCGCCCCCGTCGTACTCGCCGGCTGGTCGATGGGCGGCTGCGTGGCGGTCGAGATGGCCCGGCACTGGCTGCTGCGCGGCGAGCGGGTCGCCGCGACACTGCTGCTCGACACCTGGGCGCCGCCCTCGTTCATGTCCTCGGCGGAGGAGGCCGCCGAGGTGCGGGCCGCGTGCCTGGCGCTCGACGTGCTGCGCCTGGAGGGCGCCGAGTCCGGCGCCGAGGTGGCGCTGGCCGAGCTGACCGGGATGGTCGAGCGCAACCGCGCCGCGTTCCTCGACTACTGGCCGGAGTTCTACCCGGCCGAGGTGGAACTGCTGCGCGCCAGCGACCCGCTGCCCGCCGACGCGCCGAGGTTCCCTGCGGGTTACATGGACGACGACCGCGGGTGGGGCGCCTTCGTCACCGAGGTGGAGACCACCGAGATCAAGGGCAGCCACCTGAGCCTGTTCGATCCCGAGCACGTGGACCAGCTGGCCTCGGCGATCAGGGGCGCCATCACCCGGCGGATGAGTTACGAAGAGATCTGAGAGCCGGCGGCCGCCGCCCGCAGCTCGGGGTACATCGACCCGTCGTACGCCGCGGCGACCTGCTTCATCGGCTCGGCGGCGATGTCGCCCGGCTGGTACGGCCACCAGTTCACCAGGACCGTCAGCCGCTCCCGATGCTCCGGAGCGGCCGGCGGGTCCGGGTGCACGTCGCCCCGGTTGCCCACGGAGTGCCACAGATGCCCCGGGAACGTAACGTACAGATTCTCGGCCGGGAAGACGAACTCCCGGTCCTGCGCGTCCGGCGACGGCAACCCGCCGAAGACCATCAGCGGGCCGTCGTCGACGTCGGTCAGGTACATGACGCTGGACAGCATCGGGGACTCCAGCGCGACGGTCTCCGGGTCCTCGCCGATGTCACGGTGCAGACCGAATTCGAAGTTCGAGGCGTAGGGCGGAGCCAGCCGCCCGAGCCACCACTCGACGCCCACGGCGACCGCCCGTACCTCGGCGGGGATGTGGTGCACGAGATGGTTCTGGACGGCCGCCTCGACCACGTTGCGCGGCGGCGTCCCGAGCGAGTACCAGAAGGTGTAGTGATAGGGGCTGCGGCCACCCAGCCGGTCGGGTTGGGTGGCCATCGCGACGGCAGAACACAGCTGGTTCAGCGTCTCGGTGGGGAGCGCCTGCGCGGTGTGAGCGATGAGTGCCATGCCTTGGACGTTACGGGGCACCCCACGCTGTGGTCGATCGATCTTGCCGCTATCCCGGATCGGTCAGAACGGGCAGACCTGGGCGGCGCCGTCCGACGTCTGACCAGGCAGTCCTGCCCCGGCCGGCTGGCCCATCCCGGCCTGGCGCATCAGCCGGGCGATCGGCCGGCCGGTGCCGCTGTCATCGGCCTCGTAGCGCCGGATCACCGACTCCTGGACGTGCGCCGGCTTCTCCTGGCTGAACTTGAACAGCCCCTCCACCGCGTCGATCCGGAGCCGGAAGGCACCGACGCCGGGCAGGATGTGGCGGAAGTAGTCGACCGACGCACTCTGGTCCCAGCCGGCGCCGAAGCGGCTCTCCAGGCGCTCGGCCGTCCACCGGACGACCTCAAGCGTCTCCTCCGGCTCGTGGATCAGCTGGAGCTGCCCGCACACGTGCACGGCCGCGAAGTTCCACGTCGGGGCGGACGGGTCACCGGGGTAGACGGCCGGGGTGACGAACCCGCCCGGCCCGTCGAACATCAGCCGGGCGTACGTGCCGTCGGCCAGCGCCTTCCAGTGCGGGTTGGCGCGGTTGAGATGGCCGAAGAGCTCCGTGCCGGCCAGCGGGCCGGACTGCGGCTGGCCCGGAGCTACGAGGGCCGGCAGACGTGACGCCCACGGCACGGTCGCACCGTTGGTGGTGAGCGTCGCCAACGGGTGGCCGTCGATGATCCGACGGTGCCAGCTCTCGTCCTGGATCTGGTAATGGCTGGGCACGAACATGGCTACCGCCTCACACGATGGGAATTAACGGCACACCGCGTACGCCTGGCGGCCGCGCGGACCGGCCGCGGCCCGCAGGAAACCGGTGGCCGGATCGACGCCGGCCGAGCAGACCTTGCCGAGCGTGCCCTCCGGCACCACGTCCAGCCGGTGCCCCTTCTTCTCCAGCGCGGCGAGCACGCCGGGGTCGAACGAGCGCTCCACGACCACCACGCCCGGCCGCGAGGTGCGCGGCGCGAACGACTGCGCGAAGTGGTCGATGTGCCAGGCAGGCAGCTCGGCCGCCGCCTGCGGTTCGTATCCGAACTCGGCGACCGCGAGGAACGCGTGGAGCGTCCACTGGTCCTGCTGGTCACCGCCCGGCGTTCCGAAGGCCAGGAACGGCGCGCCGTCGCGCAGCACGATGCTGGGGCTCAGCGTGGTACGGGGACGCCGTCCGGGCGCGAGCGAGTTGGCGTGTCCCTCGGTAAGCCACGCCGTCTGGCCGCGGGTGCCGAGCGCGAAACCGAGTTCCGGGATTACCGGCGCGCTCTTGAGCCAGCCACCGCTGGGCACGGCGACGACCAGGTTCCCCCACGCGTCGGCGACCGCCACCGTGCAGGTGTTCCCGGCGCCGGCCCGCGGACCGACCGGGGTGACGGTGGGCAGGCCACTGCGCAGGTGGGCCATCCACTCCGGCTCGTCCGCGCCCGGCTCCTCCGGCTCCGCCTGCGGGATCCAGGGCTGGGCGCCGCCCGGCTGTCCCGGCTGCGGATCGAGGTTCGCCTGCTCGCCGATGAGCGAGCGCCGCTCGGCGGAGTAGTCAGCCGCCAGGAGCTCGGCCATCGGCACCGGCGTGTGCTCCGGGTCGCCGTACCACGCCTCCCGGTCGGCAAACGCGAGCTTGGCCGCCTCGGCGACGGTGTGGACGTACTCGGCACTGCCCAGCCCCATGGAGCGCAGGTCGCACCCCTGCAGGAGAGCCAGCTGCTGCAGGAACACCGGGCCCTGGGACCACGGTCCCGGCTTGTGGACGGTGAACTCGCCGTACGGCAGCGTGCACGCGGCCTCGACGCCCGGCCGCCAGGTGGCCAGGTCGTCGCCGGTCAGCAGGCCGCGGTGCCGCCGGCCGGTGGAGTCGAACACCTCGGTGTTGCGCGAGAACCGGTCGATCGCCTCGGCGACGAAGCCCTGGTAGAAGGCGGTGTGCGCCGCCTCGATCTGGGCTTCCCGGTTCGCCGACTTCCCCCGCGCCTCGCGGATCAGCCGTCGATAGGTGTCGGCCAGTACCTCATTGCGCATCCGGGACCCGGCTGCTGGAACCGCGCCGCCCGGCAGGTACGTGCGGCCCGACTCGGTCCACTCCGTCCGGAACAGGCCGGCCATGGCCCCGATCGTCGACGCGGCGGCGGGCAGCAGCGGGTAACCACCGGAGGCGTATCCGATCGCCGGCTCCAGGACGGACTCCAGGGGCATGGTGCCGAACTCGCCGAGCAGCCGCATCCACGCCCCGAACGCTCCCGGCACGGTCGCCGAAAGCAGGCCGCCCGCGGGCATCTGCTTGATGCCGAGCGCGGCGAACGCGTCCATGGTCGCCGCCTGCGGCATCGGGCCCTGGCCGCAGATGATGCGGACCGCGCCGGTCGAGCGCGAGTAGACAGCGATCACGACGTCACCGCCTGGCCCGTTCGAATGCGGCTCGACGATCTGCAGGGCGAACCCGGCAGCCACCGCCGCGTCGAAGGCGTTGCCGCCGCGCTCCAGGATGCCCATGCCGACGGCGGACGCGAGCCAGTGCGTCGCGGCCACGCCGCCGAGGGTTCCGGTCAATGCCGGTCGCAGGACGGTCATCGGCTCACTCCTCGGCCAGGCTCGTACGGAAGGTGGGCAGCGGCTGGGACGGAAGGCCGCATGCCTGCTGTGCGACGCCCAGCAGGATGTCGACGAGGCCGTTCTCGCACTTGATCACTTCGGCTCTCTGTAGCTCGGCCGGCCGCTCGTCGGCGTCACCCGCTGCGTACAGCCCGTTCGCGGAGACGTCCCGGGCGATGGCCACGAGCCGGCGCAGCAACTGGGCCACGACCTCGTGCCGGGGGACCGGGGCCCGCAGCGTCGTGAAATAGGAGTCGTAGATCAGCCCGGCGGGCCGGTGGCCAGGACCGCTGACGGCGGCCTCGCGCAGCAGCGACCGGCCGTTGGGGACCAGGCGCGCGGCGACCCCGTCGTGGATGAGGTGCAGCAGGGCGATGGCGTCCAGCAGCTCACCGGCGTCGGTTTCCGCGAGCCCGGGCAGTCGGCGGCGACGGAAGAGATCCCGGATCGGCCAGTAGTCCGGCGCCCAGGCCCCGCTGAACGCGCGGTGCCGCAACCGCATGCTCGGCCGGATCAGGACGTTGTAGAGGTCGGGCGGGCACGAGCCGGTGTAGAGCAGCATCGCGGAGTAGCCGTCCACGTAGCGGCTGATCTGCGGCAGCACCTCGTCGGCCGACCGGCGGCCCCGGCTGAGGTCGTCCACGAGCTGAGCGATCAGCCGCCACACGACGAAGCACACCTGGTGCCCGGTGAGCCACCGGAACCAGAACAGCTCCTCCCGCGATTCGCACGGCTGGACCTCGGGCGTCAGCAGGCCGCGTTCGCCGAAAGCGGCCAGGCACCGGCAGCTCTCGACGTAATCCTCGGCCGGAACCGCCTCCGCCGGGCCGTCGGGATCTCCCACCGCCGGCAGGATCAGCGGTTCGAGACCGTACCCGAATCCGCCGAAGTCCCATCTCCCGAAGGCCGGCAGGTCGCACAGCGCACCACTACCGGCCGGCTTCATGACTGGCCGTCCGGCACGAAGGTGAACTCGAACTCCAGCCCGTTGACGTCGTACGTGTAGAAGCTCTGCACGCCGTCGTCGTCGGTCACGATGTCGGTCGGCTGCTCGTCGATCGCGAACGTGTAGCGGCCGGACTCGTAGAGCTCGGTCCAGCGGCGCCGAAGCAGTACCAGGTCCTCGGGGGCGCTCACGCTGAAGCAGAAGTGCTGGAACTGCACAGCGCTCTCGGTCGGCTCGGACTTGCGGCCGGCCCGGCCGAGGAGGTGGAAGCGGACGTCGCCGAGGACCATCTCGGTCAACTCGCGAATCCCCGGCAGGCGGCTGTGCGTCAGTTCGGAGAACTTGTCGAGCGACCACGCCCGCCGGCACCCGAGAAAGTCCCCGTACCAGCGGACACTGTTCTCAAGGTCGTTCGTCTGCACTCCGACGTGATGAAACCGCGGCCTGGGAACTCTGACTTGGGCCGCCACGGTGACGGCCGATGGCGTCTCACTCATGTCTCATCACTCCAGCGGAGATAAGGCGCATCCGGACACTGCTGTCGCCATGTCATGATGGCCTCCCATTGCTGTTCAGGGAGTTCCCCGCTTTATGGGACAACCGGTGACGGATTCCCCGCCTTATGGGACAACGGTGACGGAATTGCCATGGCTGTTCAGCAGGAGTGACGGTTCTTCAGGCTGCAACAGCGACGGCGCTTGCAACTGGTCGATGCAACGCCCGTCGGCTGACGCCTTCCGCTCCGGTCGCTCCTCCCCCGCGCGGAACAGTCCTCCCACGCGAGGGCAGAAGCTGTCCGACAAGGCACTGGCGGCTGTCCGGGCACCGGTCGCGCACGGCTTCGCCCGGCGCGACTCCCATCCCTGCCTCTGCCGAAAACCTCATCCGCCCAGTTCACGCGGCGTGTTGGTATTCGTGGAGGATGCCGCCGAGTCGTTCGCGTCTGCGGATGTCGAAGTGGGTGATCTGCTCCGGATCGGTGACCGGAACCGGCAGCAGGTGCAGCGGGCGGGCGTTGGCGTTGCCCTGATGGGGCCGGTGGGAGTTGTAGTGCTCTTCGAACTCCCGTAGCGCGTGCAGCAAGTGTCGCTGGTTCCAGATCAAGGTGCGGTCCAGCAGCTCGCGCCGGCAGGTCTGCACCCACCGTTCCATGATCGAGTTCATGCGTGGCATCCGTACGCCGCTGAGCACCACCTCAATCCCCGCATCGGCGAGGACGGCGTCGAACAGGGCGGGGAACTTCCCGTCACGGTCCCGGATCAGGAACCTGGCCCGACAGCCGGCGTCTTCGAGGTCCATCACGAGGTTCTTCGCGGCTTGAGTGACCCAGGTGGCTGTGGGGTGGGCGGTGGCGCCGAGGATCCGGATCCGGCGGCTGGCGTGGTCGATCACCGCGAACACGTACAGCCGCGCCCCGGACAAGGTGACCGTCTCCAGGAAGTCGCAGACCAGCAGGGCGTCGGCCTGGGAGTACAGGAAGTCCGCCCACGTGCTGGAAGCGCGTTCGGGCGCCGGGTCGATGCCGGCTTCCTTCAGGATTTCCCAGACGGTGGAGGCGGCCACCTTGATCCCGAGAACGAGGAGTTCACCGTGGATGCGGCGATATCCCCAGCTGGGATTCTCCCGTGCGAGCCGCAGGACCAGGGTGCGGATGGAGCGCACGGTCCGAGGCCTTCCCGGGCGCCTGGGCCGGGAGGCGGCAGCGTGGCGGCGTGCGACCATGACGCGGTGCCAGCGCAGCACCGTGTCCGGACGCACCAGCAGTCGCACCCTGCGCAGCGCCTCCGACGGCAACCGGTGCAGCAGGGCTGCCAGGAACGCGCGATCACTTGGGGTGAACCGCACCCTGTCTTCGCCGAGTTGGCGCTGCAGCACCGTGATCTGATGGCGCAGCGCGAGGATCTCCGCGTCCTTGTCCCGGTCACTCATCGGCAGCAGGCACAGCATGGCGAACGCGTTCGTTGCGGTCAGGCAAGCCAGTCGCAACAGCACGACCGATCATCATGCCGGGGCGGTCGCCAACCGTGCGAGAGGCCCATTTAATGCGCCAGTGCCCGTGATCGCGCGCACCCCGCAAACCAACTCCCACCAGGGCGGCCGAGGTTATCGGCAGGGGCAGGGGCGGCGGCCCCTTGGCCGACGCGCATGACCGCACCCTCACCGCCCGGAAACAATCTTGATCATGGTGTCGGAGTCCGGCCCCGATTCCACGGTCGTGAAACCTTCGTCGGCATAGAGGCGGCGTGCAGGATTCGCCCGTTCGACGCTCAGGCTGATCCGAGTGAAGTCGCTTTCCTCCGCTCGTCGGGCCATCTCGGTCAACAGGGCGCGTCCCACTCCCTTGCCCCGCCATGACGGAACGACTCCCAGCGACAGTTCCGGGATGTCCGCGGCCACGAAGCCGTAGCCGGGATCGTCCGCGCTGAACAGACGCAGCCACACCGCGCCGATCACTCCTCCACCCGGCTCGACCGCAACCACTCCGAGATCACCCTGCCAGGGCCACCCCTCGAGATAGTGCGCTATCCGGCGGTCCCCGAGGGCCTGATCACGGCTGACCACCTCCCGAGCAGGGTCCCAGTTCACAGCAGCCACCAGCATGTCCTCACGGAACTCCGCATCGTCACCTGTGGCTGCCCGCAACAAAAATCCAACATCGCCCATGCGACAGATTTTGTACCAACGCCCAACCGGCGGCACATCCGACCCGGTGAACCTTCCCGGCCACAGCACTAGCTAGTGCTCTGACCGCATACGTTCGCCGGGTTGGTCGGGCTGTGGCTCGTTCTGCTCCAGTGGACGCGCTTCGAGCCACGGAGGGCGGCGTTCCTCCGCGCTAATCTGGCTCCGTGACGCAGCAAATGGGCACGGTGGTGCTGATGTGTGGCCTTCCGGGAGCGGGTAAGTCCACCTACGCGATGGAACTGGTGCGACGCGGTTACGTTCGACTCTCGATCGATGAGGCGGTCTGGCAACGACTCGGGCAGCGCGATGCCGGCGTGGTACTGGAGGCTGAGGCGTTCGACCAGCTCAAGGAAGAGGTCCGCCGCGAGCAGCGGCAGGAACTGGTCGAGCTGATGCTGGCCGGGCGCGACGTGGTGGTCGACTACAGCTTCTGGAGCCGCGCCGCCCGCGATGACTACAAGGCCCTGATTGAGCGCCACGGCTGTCAGTGGGAACTGGTCCACCTCAAGGCAGACCGGACCACGCTGGAGCGTCGTCTCAAGGCCCGGAACGGCGAGGAAAGCGCCAACTCCGTCACCGTGGACGAGAAGCTGTTCAACCGCTACCTGGCCAACTTCGAGGAGCCGAGGGGAGAGGGCGAGCAGGTCTTCATGCAGTCATCGACCTGAGTGCTTGAAGCGGCGCGGCGAAGAGTCGTCCGCCCCAGTGGATGCCCTTCTCGCTGCGGATGCGGGCGCGTTCACGGTGTTGGGCAGCGAGGGCAGCACCTTTCGTGCACCCCACGAGCAGCGCGTTGCAGGATGATCACATACCCATGCGCGCAGCTCAGCCACGATATGATCATCACAACCACCTGCCCAACCCACCCGGGGGAACACACCCGTGCTCAAGCGCCGTATAGCCGCTGTCGCCGTCTCGGCCACCGCCCTCATAGCCACCGGTCTCGCCGCCACCCCCGCCAGCGCCAGCGAGGGCCAGATCAAGCTCCAGGACAACCTCTGCCTCGACGTGGAGCCGTGACGCCCTGCGCTCGGGCATCGACGGCACCATGTCCCAAGCCTCCAGACGTTGCGACGTCCACCGCACCCCTTCACTTGGGGTGTTGCGACGACCACTAGTGTCCCGAGTCTCGGTTTCGCTGCATATCTAGTCGTTGGGGTTCGGGAGGCGGTTCAGGTAGCCGGCGAGGCGTTCGAAGATCTGGTCGGCGGTTTTGGTCCACTCGAATGGCCTGGGGTTCT
>NZ_JASISZ010000046.1 GCF_030063355.1 Streptomyces sp. PH10-H1 | reverse complement strand
CTCGCCATCGGCGCACACCGCCTCGCCGGACGCACCGCCATCACCGAAGCCACCCGCTGGGCCGGACGCGCCATGCACCGCCCGTTCGACCTCCTCGGACTCCCGCACGGATCTTGAAATAGCCGTGAGTCGAGGGGGCTCCGGGGGATGACGCGTGGACGATTCCTGATGCCGGCCGCCTCCTGCGCGGGGCCGGCATCAGCGTGGGTCGGCCGGTGCAGCTGATCTTGACAGCGGCTGCCGCGTGATGGGCGTATGTCTTGGTCGTGCCCGTCCAGTCGAATCCGCGGTCATGGAGTTCGACCGCGATCTTCAGGTTGACCGGGAAGGTGCCGGCCGACACCCAGTGACCGCGTTGCTGGACGTGGTTGATCGTGAAAGCGGCGGTCTGGTTGGCGCTCTTGGCGTCGAAGGCCCGGTAGACCGTGTAATAGCTGGGGGCGCCGCCCACCATCTGCACGCTGGTATCAGCCGGAATGCCACCGACACCGCACCGGTCTGCGGGGCCGCCGCCGGATCGGGAACCGGCTCCGGCTCCGCGACGGGTTCCGCCGCAACGACCTGCTCCGGCTCCGCGACCACTTCCGCGACTGCTTCCCCGACCACTTCCGCGACCACTTCCGCGACTGCTTCCCCGACCGGCGGCGCACTCGCGACGACCGTCTTGGCCGGGCCGGTCAGCTGTTCCGGGCCGACCCGCATCGCCACCGGGGCGGCGGGATTGAGGTAGAGATCGTGCCCGGCAGGGAGCCGTTCCAGGACCGCCCGGGTCGGCAGCCGCTGCGAGGACAGCGCGCCTGCGGAGGCCAGGTGAATCCGGGACGTGTGGGCCGGGACCACCGCGCTTCCGTCCGGCGTGCAAGCGGTCACCAGCTCACCGTCGGCGTGTACGAGTACGGCCAACTCGGCTTCCGCCAGGGCCTCCCAGATGCCGTCGAGTGGTCCGTATCCGGTGGCGGCCAACTGCATCGCGTCGTCGACCGGATCGGTCGGCTCGTCCCAGCCGAGCATGCCGGGGGAGGGGCGGTAGTCCCGGTTCTCCTGCCATTCGACGATCTCGCCCCGCTCGTCGGAGCGCCACTGCCCGATCACCGCCCACTGCGGCGGTGAGTCGGAGCCGTGCCATGCCGGGTCCGCCATGCCCAGGGCGCGGGCCAGGTTCAGTCCGATCACCTCGGGGAACCCGTCGGCGCCGGTCCCGCCGGTGGAGACCGCGACATACGCGCCGTCGCCCACCACGACGAGCTGTCCGGCCTGCGGCTGGGGTGAGTGCGGGCCGTTGTAGGTGACGGCGCCGTCCGGGAGCAGCCGCCCGATCACCGTGCCGATCTCCAGCTCGTCGTGGGTTCCGGTGGCGTATGTCTCGGCGATCCAGGAGGAGTGCAGCCGGCCCGAGTCGTGTGCGGCTGTCAGCACCGCCTCCCAGAAGGTGACCTGGGTGGTGCCGTCGATCCGGGGCGCAGGACCTTCCGCACCGCTCCGGGCCCAGTGCCCGAAGTCCGGCTGGGTGCCGCCTCCGGAAGGCCCCGGCAGCATGGCACCGCCGGAGCCCGAGGCCTGCTGCATCGTCATCAGGACGTGCAGGCCCGCGATCCGGCCCGGATGCGTGAGATTGCCGGCGAGGTAGTGGCGCAACAGGGCCCCGGCTCCGGCGGGTCCACTGTGGTCCAGCGGCGGTCCCCCGTGTTCGGGCAGCAGGGGACCGGTCAGCACACGGTCGGAGAGCAGTTGCAGTACAGAGCGCACGTCCTGAGGGTGGTTGTCCCCTCCGAGGCCGACCGAGCCGGACAGGGCGCCGAGCCCGAGCGCGTGTGTCTGGTGCGGCAGGAGCGGCGTGGTCAGGGCCCGGCGGACGACGGCGAGTACGTCGGAGGCCGCTTCCGGCGAGACGCTGTTCATGAACGGCTCCCGGAGAATCCGCTCATGCGGAGTCAGCGTGCCGCGGATATCGAGGTTGATCTGGTTCTGGGCCAGCGCGTCCGCACGGGCGTTGAACAACTCCTGCGGCAGGGCGGTGCCGATGGTCTCCAACCGGTTGATGACGTCCAGGACATCGGACGGCCGGCGGTTGCCGGCGCCGGTGGCCGAGGTGAGGATCGCGCCGGAGGCCAGGTGGAAGGGCTGCTGTCTCATCTCCAGCTGGTGCTCCGAGAGCCGGCCGTCGAGCTGGTACGGGGTGGGTTGCGCGCCGCATACGTGTTCGTCGGGGAAACGCGTCCCGACGGCGACGAATTCGCGCAGCTCGTTCTCGGACAGAGGTGCCAGCCGCTGGTACCGGCCCGGGTTGTTGTCGTATGCGAAGCCCAGTCCCGCGCGGTGGGGGTGCTGCGGGTCGTCCGCCCACAGCTGGGCGGCGTACATCACCTCGTGCATCGAGTGGTGGCCGGTGGGCAGCAGCATCGCGAGCAGGAACGGGCGCATGTAGCGCAGGTCCAGATTCAGGTTCCATCGGTGGTTGGCGGCTTCGGCCGCGTTCAACAGGAACCAGGCGGTGCCCGATGTGCCGGTCTTGAGCAGGGCGCCGGTGCGCTGCGCGTCGGCGTGCGGAGAGTCCTCAAGGGTGAACGGAGGGTTTCCCTCCGGATGTTGGGGAGGCCGGAGCGCGATGATCGAATAGTGGTCACCGGACTTCCAGGTCTGTCCGCGGTTGGTGAAGATCCATTCGCGGTGACTCAGCGGGGGGACGAACTCGCGCGGAACGTGCCGGGGCGGGGCGGAGGGAGTCTCCCGCCAGGCCCGCTCGGCCTGGATCGTTGGTGGGTAGTGGACGGTGGTGCCGAGCAACGCCGCGATATGGAAGGTGCGCTGGGCGTTCCACAGGAACGTCGTCTGCTCGCGGAAGTTGCCTTCGTAGGCCACCTGCCGGAGTGTCTCGAAGTCTCCGCCCACCGACCCCGGGACGGGTTGCTGGTGGGTGCCGAAGAACCGTCGGGGATGGGGATCGCCCGGCCTGGCCGGACCGGGGGTGTTCTCCCACGCGGCGCGGGCGGGCTCGGCCGCGAGCAGCTGGACCCCTGGGGGTGTTGGGCCAGGTAATCGCCGAGCCTGCGCTCGTACACCTCGGCCGCCTGCTGGAACCGGATACGTTGCAGGCTGTGTTCCAGGCGCTCGTCCGGCAGGTCTCCGCCATCGGCGTTCCAGGTCACGGAACCGTGCTCCCTGACACTGCCGCCCATCCCGTCCTGGGGCCGGCGGGGAGCCGGATGCGCCGGAGGAGTGACCGGCCCGCTCTCGCCCGTGGGCCTGACGACGATCCAGCTGCCGCGTTCTCCGGTGGCGGGGTCGTGGCGCAGGGCGAAGGCGCCCCGGTGGCCGTCCTCCCCTGTGGCATGGCCGACAGCGGTGGTGGGCGCGTAGACCGTTCGGCCGGTGACGCGGGCGACATCCGCGGCGACGCCGCCGGAGGTTCCCTCTCCGGTGAAGCAGGACATCAGCACGATCGAACCGGTGCCCCCGGGGTCGACCCGCCTGATGAGGTCGCCGACCCGGTTCCCGTCCGACGCCACGGGTGCGGAGCCGTGATCACTGTGCAGTTGGACGCCGGACCGGGTGCCGTGCGCGTCGAAGAAGAAGACCATGCGTTCCACGTGGCCGGGTTCGGCGCCGGACCGCTCGGAGTCCCAGGGCGCGTCGCGCAGGCCGGCGTGCGTGCCGTCCCCGGGCAGCCCGTGGTCGCCGAACCGCTGGTGCTGGGTCTGCCACCACTGGACGAACGGTGACGCCGGGTCGTGCAGGCTGTCGAGGAAGACCCGGTTCTGTTCGTGCAGGGCGGAGAGGAAGGCCGGATCGTGCACGGCCAACCGTTCGAAGACCGAGTCGTACAGGCAATCTCCGTACGGGTCCGGATAACTGGAGTTCACGCGGGTTCATTGACGCTTCTCGTACGGGGAACTGCGCAAGTGGGGAGGTGGGAGCCTCCTTGCCGACTGTCACTCGTCCGTGTCGAGTTTCCCAAGTTGCGGGCAGATTCTGCGAGTTTGGCCAGTAACTTGCGGGGCTATGCGGGATTCGGGAAGTCGCCGCCGTCTGACGCTGCTCACCGGGCAGCCGGAGGATGGCGGCGAACAAGGCTCCGGCGGGCCGGAGGGCAGCGGCCTGGCCGATGTCCAGGTGTTGCAGCGGCGGGCCGCTGCACAGAACGATGCCGTCGATGAGCAGGGCTTCTACCTGGACACGGTGTCCGAGTATCTGTGGGCCCGGGACGTTGCCGGACTCGCGCCCACCACCTTGGAGAAGCTGGTCCGGCCGGTGATGGAGCTGTGCTCCTTCTATGACCTGGTGCCGTGGCGGCTCACGCCGCGACACGTGGACCGGTTCTACGCCGGGCAAGAGCGCCGGCGGGCCCGCTCGACGGTGCGGAGCAAGCTGGTCAAGGTCGACAGCTACTTCGCGTTCCTGGAACAGCGGTATGCCGGGGAGATCGCCCGGAGGTTCGGCGCGACGGTCGAATCGCCGGTCGACAGTTTCAACAGGCCCGTCCACCGTGGGGACTTCGGACTGAGGATTCCCCCGTCGCAACGAGCGCTGACGGAGTGCTTCACCCAGTGGCGCGCATCGCTCCCCGCGGCGCGCAAGTACCAGGTGGCCGTACGCGATTACGTGATGGCCAAGCTCGCCTACATCTCCGGGGTCCGCGCCAGCGAGTTGTGCGCGGTCCGGCTCGGGGACATCCACTGGGAGCTGGGGCAGTGGGGCCGGTTCGTCGTCCAGGGCAAGGGGGCCGGCGGCTCGGGCAAGCGCGAGCGGCAGGCATACCTGTTCGCGGAGGGACGCGAACTGCTGTGGTGGTACATCGAGGAGATCCGCGGCTCGTTCAGTGACGACGCCTCGGATCCGGCCGCACCGCTGTTCCCTTCCGAAAGGCGGCCGCGGGCGCTGGCTGCCGTGGACATCGCCGTGGGCATGCCGGTGAAAGCCGACGCGTTCCGCAAGGCGCTCAGGACCGCTGGCGAGCTCTACCTCCCCGGGCCGGTGACCTGCTTAATTCCCCATCTGCTGAGGCATGCGCGGGCGACTCATCTCTATGAGAGCGGCATGGCTCTCTGGGACGTCCAGAAGGTCCTTGGCCATATCTGGGCCAGCACCACGGTCGGCTATCTCTCGACCGTCCAGGCGGACCCGGAGCTAGCCAGCCTGCAGTCCGCACGCCGGGCGGTCCGCCGACTGAGCATGGAGGCATGAACGATGAAGTGGAATCTGCGGATGGTCGCGGCGCAGCGCGACATCTGGCGGCCGACCCAGCTCCAGACCGTGCTCGCCGAGGTGGGGTTCACTCCCTCCCTCAGCAAGGTCGCCGCATTGTGGAGCGGCAAGCCGGTCACGGTCCGGCTGGAGGACCTGGACAAGATCTGCGCGGCGTTGGACTGCACCGTTGCTGACCTTATGCAGGCCGAGCCGGAGTCGTATCTGGCTTCCCGTGAGCAGGGCGAACGCCGGGTGGTCGGCGCTCGGCACGATCACGGGACCGCTGTCCGGCCGGTCCCGGGCGGCGGCCGTGGGCTCCGCGGCCTTCCGCCCAACTGAACTGCGGACGATATGCATTGGCGTCAGCAAGTCTTCCGCTTCGGCCCTGAACTGCCAGTTCCCCGCTGGCGCCCCTGGACGCCGGGACCAAGCTCGAAGGTCGTGCGTGATGACCTCAGAGTCTGTCCCCCGCAGGTTCCCGGCCAGCTGTCCTGGCCGCCTTTGCCCCGGACACTGACGACGGACCACGCGAAGCGAATCGCGGACCGCCCACTCCCGGAGATGCCAGCGGTTGCCGCGGCCGTCGACCAGATGGCTGCTGAACGGCATCTGAGCGAGGCGTGGAAGTGGTTCGCACTTCACATGGCCCGTCTCGCGCTCGCCAGCCGGGATCCGGACCAGTATTTGGTGCGCGAGCAGGACATAGCCCAACTCCCCACCATGCGTGGCCCATTGGTGGAGTTGTTCCGCCGCACGGGGCTGTTGCGGCACCAGCCGAATCGGTGGCATCTGGCGCTGCATCCTCATCTTCCCGCCGTCAGCTGCCAGCACTGTCTGTCCTGGTCCGGCACCACATCGAGATTGTGTTCTGCCTGCAAGAACTGGCGGCGATTCGCCGACACCGGTGAGTGCCGACGCTGCCATCGCGTCCTTCCGGTG
This sequence comes from Streptomyces sp. PH10-H1, assembly GCF_030063355.1. Lineage (GTDB taxonomy): Bacteria > Actinomycetota > Actinomycetes > Streptomycetales > Streptomycetaceae > Actinacidiphila. The sequence continues at coordinate 61,940 of NZ_JASISZ010000046.1, read as the reverse complement.
TCCCTGGGGCGCTGCCGCCGCTGCCGTGTCGTCCAGCTGGAGCAGACCTTGGGCGATGCCCCTGTCCCAGACCAGCTCTGGTTCGGCGGCGAGATCGACATCTACGCGAACAAGACCGGCCGCGACCTCAACACCGCACGAGAGCGTCAGGCCCGCCAGGCCAGGGAAGCCCACCGCTACTGGCCCGAGCACCTGATCGATCCTGACCAGCTCGAACTCTTCCCCGCCCCGGAACGGAACTGGAAAGCGGTCCCAGACCCCGGATTGTTGAAGATCAGCCCCGCGGCACAGGCGATCGTCGACGAACTCGACCACCTCGCCCGAGCCCAGTCGTGGAACTCCGCAACCCGCAAGAAGAGCCTTCGCACCCTCCGGGTGCTGCTGGGCTGGCTCGGCACCCAGACCCCGATCCTCGAACGCGACGTCTACGGGGTGGGCCGCATGACTCCGTACTACAACTCCGTCCGTGTCGCCGGGTTCCTCCAGACCAAGGGCCTGCTGGTCCCGGACTCACAAGCGATCGGAGCCGACGAAGCATCCGTTCAGCGGTGGACAGCGCAAGCGCCGCCGCAGTTCCAGGCAGACCTCCGGGCCTGGGTGGCCGTGCTCCGTGGCAACGGCAAACGGCCCTCCCCGCCGATGCCCTGGAACACGATCCGCGGCTACATGCTCCACGTCGCGGCCGTCCTGGATACCTGGGACCACCTCACCTCACTCAACGAAGCCACAGAGAAGGAGGTGAAGACGGCCGCCGTCAACTACTCCTACTTCACAGGGCTGCGGTCGCTCTTCAGAGCCTTGCGGCGCGAGCGCCGCATCTTCCGCGACCCAGCCCGAAACGTGCACCTCAAGGCCCCCGTCAGAGTCCCCCGGGCCATCCCGTCGGACCGGCTCAGGGGGCTCTTGGACCAAGTCCCCGGCGCCAAGGACAAACTCGCCCCCGTCCTGATCGCTGTCTATGCCGTCCGCCCCAAGCAGGTCGCCGAGATCCGGCTGGACGATCTCAACCGATCGACCGCACGCCTGAGGATCCGCAGACCGAACCGGCTCGACCACGAGGTCTGCCTGGATGAGTTCGCCCTCCGGCTCGTCAAAGACTGGCTGGTCGAGCGTCACCATCGGTGGCCACACAGCACCAACCCCTACTTGATCGTCAGCCCCATCACGGTCATGCACGTCGATCAGCCCGCGGTCGGCATCTCCAACTTCCACACGCTCCGCGACCGGATCGGGATCAACGCCACACAGCTCCGGCAAGACCGGCTCCTCGACGAGGCCCGCGAGACCGCGGACCCGATCCGGCTGATGCGTCTGTTCGGAATCACCTCTCACACCGCGATCCACTACGTCCGCGCCGCCCACCCCGAGTACTTCGCCATCGACCCGACTCAGGCATGACGGGATGCTGTCTATTCTGCTCCGTTGCTGTTCAAGGCTGTGATTACGTGATCCAACTCATTCGGCATCACAGCAACAAGAAGGGGCCCCTCGGGAGAGGTGCACTCAACGATCCTGGACCCACCGTTGATCTTCATCGCCTCGCGCAGCGACGGTGAACGCACGCTGACCCGCTGCAACCCTTCCGGAAGAGATACTGCCGCGCCGGCCTTGGTCCGGGGCTCCCAGGCCATTCCGGAGGGACCTATCAGCAGCCGCCCACGAAGCCATCGTCCTTCCAGCGCAGGGTGCCGGAGCAGGCAGGGAACTTTGATCACATTTCCCTGAGTAGCACTGTTAGCACGTTGCTTCACTTTGCGCCGGAACAGCCACGCCGTCAGCCCCGCCGCTGCCAGGACAACCACTAGCTCGATCACTGGAGCATTCAAGCAGCGCTGAACCTGCGTGCCCAGCCCTGCGAATGCTCGCCACTACCAGCGGGTTCGCTTCCCGCCGACCTTCAGAATCCGCGAACCCGCTGGTTTCCGCCTACGAGCAGTGGTCTCCCCCTGCCTCTACCGTGACCCGGCGGAGGTTGAGAGGCCGGGGTTCCAAGACATGGCCGGGCGCCTCGCGCGGTGTGCCCTCCGGCGCCGGGGCGGATTCGGGCGTGCTGAGTTCCGGCTTGCGGGCAGCGTCCGGCGTAGCGGCGGTCCAGGGTGTGGGTGGCGCCGTAGGCCGAACTGGCTTACGCGAGGCTTTCGTTGGAGCGGTAGGCGAGCAGCGTGCCGGATCCGGTGTCCACCGCCAGTGGCCCCCGGCGCGCGTACGGGCCGGCGACAAGCTGCTGGTTGGCTCCCCAGGTGAGTGTGGAGAGGGTCAGCGTGTTGCGGGAGATGGACCAGCCGCCCCTCTCGGTGGAGCTCCAGAAAAGCTCGATGTCGGCGGAGGGAGTGAGCAGCGCGGCGGGCTGCCGGTCGTGGTAGCCGCCGGTGCCCGTCTTGGGCAGCGCGCGGACCGGGGACCAGTCGGCGGCGGCCGGGTCCAGTCCCTGCTTGACCCGGTGGACCACGCTCCACCGGGTCTGCCCGGCCGGTCCGCAGGGCTCGTGGCGCGCCCAGAACAGCCACAACCGCTGGGTCGTGCTCGATGGGTGGAACAGCACGTACAGGTCGTCCTCGACGCGTGGGTCCTGACCGCCGTCCAGGGGCGGGGTCTGGGGGACGGCCAGCTGCCAGGAGGTGCCGTCGTGGCGGTTGTACCGCAGCTGCCAGGCATCGCCCGACATCTCCAGCCAGAACAGCCACACGCCTCCGGCGTTGTCCGCGACCGCGGTCGGCGTGCGCCGCTCGGCGGCCGGGTCGCCGAATACGGCCGGCGCCGTCCAGGACGTGCCGGTGCGGGTGGCGAACGAGATGCGCCATCTGCGGTCGGCCGGGGGCTGAGCCGGGTCGTAGCTCTGCCAGAACAGCCAGAGCCGGTTCGGCTGCAGGGCCGCGCAGGGGTGTTTGTCGATGCCCGGCTGGTCCACGGACCACCTGGCCGGACGCGCCGGACCCGTGCGAGCGCATCCGGCGCTTCATCGCGTCACTGACGGCGCGAACACGCGACGGCAAGCCGCTCCGTTCGTGATACCGGGCCACCCGTCCCGGCCAACCGGCACTCGCCCCTGCCCGTTCCCCCGCCGCGGTCGGCGAAGGGAACGGTTGGGTTCGTGGGTTCGTGGGTTCGTGGAGTCCTGGGGTCTCGGCGATCGCGTGACGAGACGTCAGGCGTCGCCCTCCAGGTTCCCTTCCGTCTCCAGGTAGACCTGGCGCAGCGCGTCGAGCACCGCCGGGTCGGGCTTGGCCCACATCCCGCGCGACTCGGCCTCCAGAAGTCGTTCCGCGATGCCGTGGAGGGCCCAGGGGTTGGCCTTCTGGAGGAACTCCCGGTTCACCGGGTCGAGCACATACGTCTCGGTCAGCTTGTCGTACATCCAGTCGGCGATCACGCCCGTGGTGGCGTCGTACCCGAAGAGGTAGTCGACGGTCGCGGCGAGTTCGAAGGCGCCCTTGTATCCGTGGCGACGCATCGCCTCGATCCACTTGGGGTTGACCACGCGGGCGCGGAAGACGCGGGAGGTCTCCTCGACGAGGGTGCGGGTGCGGACCGTCTCGGGGCGGGTGGAGTCGCCGATGTACGCCTCGGGGGCGGTGCCCCGCAGGGCGCGGACGGTGGCGACCATGCCGCCGTGGTACTGGAAGTAGTCGTCGGAGTCCGCGATGTCGTGCTCGCGGGTATCGGTGTTCTTCGCGGCGACGGTGATCCGCTTGTACGCGGTCTCCATCTCGGCCCGGGCCGGTCGTCCGTCCAGTTCCCGGCCGTACGCGTAGCCGCCCCATACCGTGTAGACCTCGGCGAGGTCGGCGTCGGTGCGCCAGTTGCGGCTGTCGATGAGCTGCAGGATTCCCGCTCCGTACGTGCCGGGCCGGGAGCCGAAGATGCGGGTGGTGGCCCGGCGTTCGTCACCGTGTTCGGCCACATCGGCCGATACGTGGGCGCGTACGAAGTTCTGGTCCGCGGGTTCGTCGAGGGAGGCCGCGAGGCGTACCGCGTCGTCGAGCAGGCCGATGGTGTGCGGGAAGGCGTCCCGGAAGAATCCGGAGATGCGCAGGGTGACATCGACACGGGGGCGGCCCAGCTGGGCGAGCGGGATCGGCTCCAGGCCGGTGACGCGGCGCGAGGCGTCGTCCCAGACCGGGCGGATGCCGAGCAGGGCCAGCGCCTCGGCGACATCGTCGCCGGAGGTGCGCATCGCGCTGGTCCCCCACAGGGACAGGCCGACGGAGGTGGGCCAGTCGCCGTTGTCGGTGCGGTAGCGCTCCAGGAGGGAGTCGGCGAGCAACTGGCCCGTCTCCCAGGCGAGCCGGGAAGGAATGGCCTTGGGGTCGACCGAGTAGAAGTTACGACCGGTCGGCAGGACGTTGACCAGGCCGCGCAGCGGCGAACCGGACGGACCGGCCGGAACGAAGCCGCCGTTCAGCGCGTGGAGTGCGTGGGTGAGTTCGTCGGTGGTGGCGGCGAGGCGCGGGATGACCTCGCGGGCCGCGAAATCGAGAATGTCGGCGACCGGTTGAGGGTGGCCCGCGGCTATGGACGGGACTGCGGACGCTGCCCAGTCGGCCGCTTCCATGGCCTCGACCAGGGCGCGCGCCTGCTCCTCGGCCGCGTCGGCCGTGGTGCGCGTGGCGCTGGACTCGTCGAGGCCGAGAGCCTCGCGCAGACCCGGCAGCGAAGCCGTGCCACCCCAGATCTGACGGGCGCGCAGGATGGCGAGGACGAGGTTGACGCGGTCGGGGCCTGCAGGAGGGGAACCCAGTACGTGCAGGCCGTCGCGGATCTGGGCGTCCTTGACCTCGCACAGCCAGCCGTCGACATGAAGGATGAGGTCGTCGAAGCCCTCGTCGTCCGGCCGGTCCTCGAGACCCAGGTCGTGGTCGAGTTTGGCGGCCTGGATGAGGGTCCAGATCTGGGCGCGGATGGCGGGGAGTTTCGCCGGGTCCATCGAGGCGATCTGGGCGTGCTCGTCGAGGAGCTGCTCCAGGCGCGCGATGTCGCCGTAGGAGTCGGCGCGGGCCATCGGCGGGACCAGATGGTCGACGAGGGTGGCGTGGACGCGGCGCTTGGCCTGCGTTCCCTCACCCGGGTCGTTCACCAGGAACGGGTAGATGAGCGGCAGGTCGCCGAGGGCCGCGTCCGGACCGCACGCGGCGGACAGGCCCGCGTTCTTGCCGGGCAGCCATTCCAGGTTGCCGTGCTTGCCCAGGTGGATCATGGCGTCGGCGCCGAACCCGCCGTCCGAGGCGGCGGCGGAGATCCAGCGGTAGGCGGCCAAGTAGTGGTGCGAGGGCGGCAGGTCGGGGTCGTGGTAGATCGCGATCGGGTTCTCGCCGAATCCGCGGGGCGGCTGGATGAGGATCAGCAGATTGCCGCGGCGCAGGGCGGCGAGGACGATGTCGCCCTCCGGGTTGCGGCTGCGGTCCAGGAACATCTCTCCCGGGGCCGGCCCCCAGTGCTCCTCGACCCGCTCGCGCAGCCGGGCCGGGAGGGTGTCGTACCAGCGCCGGTAGTCGGCGGCCGGAATACGGACCGGGTTACGGGCGAGCTGCTCCTCGGTGAGCCACTCCTGGTCATGGCCGCCCGCTTCGATCAGCGCGCGGATCAGCTCGTCGCCGTCCCCGGAGGCGAGGCCGGGGACTTCCTCCGGGCCGAAGTCGTAGCCCTCGCCCTGGAGTCGGCGGAGCAGGGCGATGGCGCTTGCGGGGGTGTCCAGGCCGACGGCGTTACCGATCCGGGAGTGTTTGGTCGGGTACGCGGACAGGACCAGGGCGAGGCGTTTGTCGGCGGGGGCGATGTGCCGGAGGCGGGCGTGGCGTACGGCGATTCCGGCGACGCGGGCGGCCCGCTCGGGGTCGGCGACGTACGCCGGCAGGCCGTCCTCGTCGATCTCCTTGAAGGAGAACGGCACGGTGATCAGCCGGCCGTCGAACTCCGGCACCGCGATCTGGCTGGCCGCGTCCAGCGGCGAGACGCCCTCGTCGTTGTCCTCCCAGGCCGCCCGCGAGCCGGTGAGGCACAGCGCCTGGAGGATCGGGACGTCCAGGCCGGTGAGCGCGCCCGCGTCCCAGGCCTCGTCGTCACCGCCCGCGGACGCCTCGGCGGGCTTGGTGCCGCCTGCGGCCAGGACGGTGGTCACGATCGCGTCGGCGGCGCGCAGCGCGTCGATCAGCTCCGGCTCGGGGGCGCGCAGCGAGGCGACGAACAGCGGCAGCGCGCGGCCTCCCGCATCCTCGACGGCCCGGCACAGGGCGTCGACGAAGGCGGTGTTGCCGCTCATGTGGTGGGCGCGGTAGTAGAGCACCGCGATCGTCGGACCGCCGTTGACTCGCGCGCGGTCCTGCTCGGTGCGTTCCAGCGGGCCCCAGGCGGGGGCGGGCGCAGGTGGTTCGAAGCCGTGGCCGGTGAGCAGCACGGTGTCGGAGAGGAAGCGGGCGAGCTGCTCCAGGTTGGCGGGGCCGCCGTGCGCCAGGTAGGCGTGGGCTTCGGCGGCGATGCCCATCGGGACGGTCGACGCTTCCATCAGCTGTGCGTCGGGGGCCTGTTCACCGGTGAGGACGACGACCGGGCGGCCGTCCGCCAGCAGCAGGTCCAGGCCCTCCTGCCAGGCTCGGATACCGCCCAGGAGGCGTACGACGACCAGGTCGACACCCTCCAGGAGGGCAGGCAGTTCGGCGAGTTCGAGGCGGGCGGGATTGGCGAATCGGTACGCCACCGGGCCGCTCGCAGCACGGGCGCTGAGCAGGTCGGTGTCGGACGTCGACAGGAGCAGATGCATGCGGCGTCTGGCCTTCCTCGGGGTGTCCGCGCCCCGGGCGGTGTCGGACGGCGGGAGTTCCTGACTCGCCCGGCTCGGTGGCCGGGTTCACAGTGGCGGGACCGCGCCGGATTCGCACCGGGCTTCCTCCCCTGTTGCCGTCGCTGGCATTGACGGGCCGGTCGGCCCGTCGAGGAGCATAGTAAGGGCCGTAGAGATGATGCGGGGCATACGTCTTGTGTGATGGTCGGTATGCTCGCCGCCATGCCCATGCCCTCCGCCCCACTCCCGCGACGGGAGGGGTCTGCCCAGCGTGACCGCGGTGACGCATGCCCCGGCAGCCTGCGGCTGCACGCGGCGGACGACGGCGCGCTCGCGCGGATCAGGATTCCCGCCGGCGTGCTGACCGCGCGCCAGGCCCAGTTGCTGGCGGATGCCGCGGAGCGGCTGGGGGACGGATCCCTGCATCTCACCTCCCGCGGCAATGTGCAGCTGCGCGGACTGGACGCGGGCTGCGGCCAGCAACTCGCGGACGCTCTCGCGGGGGCGGGGCTGCTGCCCTCGCCCCGGCATGAGCGGGTGCGGAACATCGTCGCTTCCCCGCTCTCCGGACTCGACCTTCGGGGAACCGCCGATGTGCAACCGTGGGTCCGCCGGCTGGACGGTCTGCTGTGCGCAAGCGAAGCGGCGGCCGCGCTGTCCGGGCGCTTCCTGTTCGCGCTCGACGACGGCCGCGGTGATGTGGCGGCACTGGGCGCCGATGTGACCTTGGTCGCAGCGCCGGACTCCCGCGCGTTGTTGTGGATCGGCGCGGCCGGTGAGGCGATCGGTGTTCCCGCCGAGGACGCGGCCCGGTCCGCGCTCCTGACCGCCGAGGTCTTCCTCACGGCTGCCCGCGACGCCGGGGCCGACGGCAGTGGCGGCGGTGGCGGCGGTGCGTGGCGGGTGCGTGAGCTGCCCGGCGATCCGGACGTATTCGTCCGCGATGTCCTGCGACACCTCGCCGGCCGGGACATCAGGGCCGGACTCATGCGCCGGACCGAACCGCCCGGTCCCGTGGCCCTTCCGCCGGCGCCCGGCATCGTGGCGGGGCCCGACGGCCGCGTGGCGCTGTCCGCGATGGCGCCGCTGGGCCGGCTCACCGCCGCACAGTGGCGGCTGTTGACGGACACGGCGCTGCACGACGGCAGCGGCGGCCTGCGGCTGACGCCCTGGCGCGGTGTCGTCCTGCCAGGACTGACCCCGGGCAGCGCCGCCGAGCGGCTCGCGGAGCTGTCCGCGGCCGGGCTGATCACCGGCCCCGAATCGCCCTGGCACGGCGTGGGGGCCTGTATCGGACAGCCGGGCTGCGCCAAATCCCTGGCCGATGTGCGGGCCGACGCGGCGCAGGCACTCGGGACCGGGGGCGGGCTTCCCGTGTACTGGTCCGGCTGCGAGCGACGCTGCGGTCACCCGCACGGTGACTGGGTGGATGTGGTCGCGACCACCGACGGCTACGACATCTCCCTGCGCGGGGAGCGGCTGCACACAGCCGTGACCGTGCCCTCAGAGTTCGCCGCCGCCGTGGCGGCAGCGCGCACAACGACCGTGACGCAGTGACGAAATGAGCGAGTGCACAGTGTTCGACTACGAGAAGGACGGCGCGGCGATCTACCGTCAGTCCTTTGCCACCATCCGTGCCGAGGCGGACCTCGCGGGGCTCCCCGCCGACGTCAGCCAGGTCGCGGTCCGGATGATCCACGCCTGCGGCATGGTCGACCTGGTACGTGACCTCGCCTACACCCCGGACGTGGTGGCCCGCGCCCGCGAGGCGCTGCGCTCCGGCGCTCCCCTCCTGTGCGATGTCGCGATGGTCGCCAGCGGAGTGACCCGCAAGCGGCTGCCCGCCGGCAACGAGGTGGTGTGCACGCTGTCCGACCCGTCGGTGATCGACCTCGCGGCGAAGCTCGGCACCACCCGCAGCGCCGCCGCGCTGGAGCTGTGGCGCGACCGTATGGAGGGCGCGGTGGTGGCCGTCGGCAACGCGCCCACCGCGCTCTTCCGGCTGCTGGAGATGATCAGGGAAGGCGCGCCGCGCCCGGCAGCGGTCATCGGCGTCCCGGTCGGCTTCGTCGGTGCCGCCGAGTCCAAGGACGCGCTCGTCGAGGACGCCTCAGGTCTGGAGTACCTGGTGATACGGGGACGGCGCGGGGGCAGCGCCATCGCCGCGGCAGCGATCAACGCCATCGCGAGCGAGGAAGAATGAGCAAGGGCATGAGCGAGCAGGGTTTGGACGAGCACAGCACCGGCCGGCTGTACGGAGTCGGCCTCGGCCCCGGCGACCCGTCGCTGATGACGCTGCGCGCGGTGGAGATCATCGCCGAAGCCGATGTGATCGCTTACCACAGCGCACGGCACGGCCGGTCCATAGCCCGGTCCATCGCCGCGAAGCACATCCGCCCCGACCACATCGAGGAGGCGCTGGTCTACCCGGTCACCACCGAGACCACCGACCACCCCGACGGATACCGGGGCGCGATGGAGGAGTTCTACGCCGATGCGGCCGCGCTGCTGGCCGCGCATCTGGACGCCGGCCGCACCGTCGCGGTGATCGCCGAGGGCGACCCGCTCTTCTACGGCTCGTACATGCACATGCACAAGCGGCTGGCCGACCGATATCCGACCGAGGTGATCCCGGGTGTGACCTCGGTGAGCGCGGCGGCTGCCCGTCTGGGCGTCCCGCTCGTCGAGGGCGAGGAAGTGCTGACGATCCTGCCGGGCACCCTGCCGGAGGAGGAACTGACCGCGCGCCTGGCATCGACGGACTCGGCCGTGGTCATGAAGCTGGGCCGCACCTTCCCCGCCGTACGCCGCGCGGTCGAGCGCTCCGGACGGCTCGCGGAGGCCCGTTACGTCGAACGCGCCACGATGACCGGCGAGCGCACGGCCGAACTGGCCGAGGTGGAAGCGGATTCGGTGCCGTACTTCTCCGTGGCGGTGCTGCCCAGCCGGATCGGGGCACCCGCCGCGGTGCGCGAGCACGGTGATGTAGTGGTGGTCGGGACCGGCCCGGCAGGCCCACTGTGGCTCACACCCGAGACGCGCGGAGCACTGGCCGCCGCCGATGACCTGGTCGGCTACACCACGTATCTGAACCGCGTGCCCGAGCGCCCCGGCCAGCGCCGGCACGGCTCCGACAACAAAGTGGAGTCGGAGCGCGCCGAGTTCGCCCTGGATCTGGCGCGGCGCGGCCGGCGGGTCGCGGTGGTGTCCGGCGGCGACCCCGGTGTGTTCGCGATGGCCACCGCTGTTCTGGAGGTCGCCGCTCAGGACGTGTACAAGGATGTCCCGGTGCGGGTGCTGCCCGGGGTGACCGCCGCCAACGCGGCCGCCGCCCGGGTGGGTGCCCCGCTGGGCCACGACTATGCCACGATCTCGCTCTCCGACCGCCTCAAGCCGTGGGAGGTCATCGCGGAGCGGCTGCGCGCCGCCGCGGCGGCCGACCTGGTGCTCGCGCTGTACAACCCGGGCTCCCGCAGCCGGACGTGGCAGGTCGGCAAGGCCCGCGAGCTGCTGCTCGAACACCGCGCGCCGGACACCCCTGTGGTGCTGGGCCGGGACGTCGGGGGAGCGGAGGAGAGCGTACGTATCGTGCGGCTGGCCGACCTCGACCCGGCCGAGGTCGACATGCGCACGATCCTGATCGTCGGCTCGTCCCAGACCCGCACGATTCGGCGCGGTGACGGCGAGGAGATCGTCTGGACGCCGCGCCGCTATCCGGAGGACTGATTCACCGGGCGGCAGGACCGAATCGCACCGGGCGGCAGGCTCACCCGTTGAGACTGCCGCCCGGCACGGCGCGGTCCCGGATCCAGCGGACGGCCTCGTCGGTGTCATGGACCACGGGCACCTCTCCGGGGACGGCCGGCCGGCGGACGATCAGCACCGGCAAGCCCGCCTCGCGGGCGGCCGTGAGTTTGGGGGCGGTGGCCGCGCCTCCGCTGTCCTTGGTCACCACGACGTCGATGCGATGGCGGCGCAGCAGCTCGCGCTCGCCCTCGAGGGTGAAGGGCCCGCGGTCGAGCAGGGTCTCCATGCGGGGCGGGCGCGGTGCGTCGGGGGCGTCCACGGACCGTACGAGGAACCACAGGCCGTCGAGGCCGGCGAAGGCGGCGAGTCCCGTCCGCCCGGTGGTCAGGAAGACCCGCCGCCCCAGGGCCGGAAGTATCCCCGCGGCCTCCGCCAGGGAGGACGCCGCATGCCAGTCGTCGCCCGCTCCCGGCACCCAGCCGGGCCTGCGCAGAGCGAGCAGGGGAACATGGGCCGTGGCGGCGGCCGCGGCCGCGTTGTAACTGATCGTCTCGGCGAAAGGATGGGTGGCGTCGATGAGCGCGTCCACCTCGTGCTCGCACAGCCACTGCGCCAGCCCCACGGCTCCTCCGAAGCCGCCGATCCGGACCTCTCCGGGCGGCAGCACCGGCCGGGCGACCCGGCCGGCGAGCGAGCTGGTGACCCGGACCGCGGGATGCAGGGACTCGGCGAGACGGCGGGACTCGGTCGTGCCGCCGAGTATCAGTACGTGCATCGGGACCTTCCATGGCTGAGGCGCGCGGCGGGCGCGACGCCCAACTCAAGCACACCGGGCTGAGGCCCGGCTGGACCACCGGTGCCTGCGCGACGGCGTCCGCCACCGCCGCCTACACGGCGCTGCTGACCGGCGAGTTCCCCGACCCCGTGACGATCACCCTGCCCAAGGGGCAGACGCCGTCCTTCGCTCTGGCCATCGAGGAGCTGGCCGACGGGCGGGCCACCGCGGGCATCGTCAAGGACGCGGGCGACGACCCGGACGTCACCCATGGCGCCCTGGTCCGCGTGACCGTGCGGCGGCTGTCGCCGGGTTCTGGTGTGGTCTTCAAGGCCGGGCCCGGCGTCGGCACCGTCACCCTCCCCGGACTGCCGCTGGACGTCGGTGAGCCCGCGGTGAACCCGGTGCCGCGGCAGATGATGCGCGACCACATCGCACGCGTCGCCGAGCGCTACGGGGCCAGTGGTGACGCCGAGATCACCGTCTCCGTCGACCATGGTGAGGAGATCGCCCGCTCCACCTGGAATCCGCGGCTGGGCATCCTGGGCGGGCTGTCCATTCTGGGGACGACCGGCATCGTGGTGCCGTACTCCTGCTCCGCGTGGATCGACTCGATCCGCCGCGGGGTGGATGTCGCACGCGCGGCCGGGCTGACGCATGTGGCGGGCTGCACCGGTTCGACCTCGGAGAGGACCGTCGTCACCGAGTACGACCTGCCGGAGATCGCCCTCCTCGACATGGGCGACTTCGCGGGCGCGGTCCTCAAATACGTACGCCGCCATCCCGTGGACCGGCTCACCATCTGCGGTGGCTTCGCCAAACTCTCGAAACTGGCAGCCGGGCATCTCGACCTCCACTCCGCCCGTTCCCAGGTGGACAAGGGCTTTCTCGCCGGCCTGGCCCGCAGGGGCGGGGCGGACGAGGCACTGGCCGTCGACGTGGCGGAGGCCAACACGGGGTTGGCCGCGCTTCAGTTGTGCGCGGCGGCCGGGGTGCCGCTGGGTGACCTGGTGGCGGTGGCCGCCCGTGACGAGGCGCTGGCGGTGCTGCGCGGCGCGCCCGTCGCGGTCGACGTCGTGTGCATCGACCGCGCGGGCACGGTGGTGGGTCGCTCCTCAATCGCCGGAGGGGCTGAATTCCGCCGCTCCGGCGATTGAGGAGTGGGGGTCCGGGGGCCGGCCCCCGGTTCCGGGAAGAGGCGGGGTGGGGTGAGGCCCCGCGCAGCGCCCCAATGCCGACTGCCGCGCCGTCAGCAGGCGTGCCGGTCGCGCTCCGCCGAGTACAGGTGACTGTCGCCGAACTGCTCCGCAGCCAGCGTGCGGCCGACCATGATGACCGCGGTGCGGATGATGCCCGCCTCCTTCACCTGGCCGGCGATGTCGTCGAGCGTGCCCCGCAGGATCAGCTCGTCGGGGCGGCTGGCCATCGCCACGACGGCGGCCGGGCAGTCCGCCCCGTAGTGCGGCAGCAGTTCCTCCACCACCCGGTCCACATACTGGGCGGCCAGGTGCAGCACGATCAGCGCGCCGCTGCGGCCGAGGGTGGCCAGGTCCTCGCCGTCCGGCATCGCGGTGGCCCGGTTGGCGACGCGGGTGAGGATGACGGTCTGGCCGACGGTCGGGACCGTCAGCTCCCGCTTGAGGGCGGCCGCGGCGGCGGCGAAGGCGGGAACGCCCGGCACCACCTCGTACGGCACCCCGGCCGCGTCCAGACGGCGCATCTGCTCGGCGACCGCGCTGAAGACCGACGGATCGCCGGAGTGCAGCCGGGCCACGTCATGGCCCGCCGTGTGAGCGCGTATCAACTCAGCGGTGATCTCGTCCAGATTGAGCTGTGCGGTGTCCACCAGCCGGGCGTCCGGCGGGCATTCGGCGAGCAGCTCGCGCGGCACCAGGCTGCCCGCGTACAGGCAGACCTGGCAGGCGGCGAGCGTACGGGCGCCGCGCACCGTGATCAGGTCCGCGGCGCCGGGCCCGGCGCCGATGAAGTACACGGTCATCTGTCGTCTCCTGGAAGGGGGTTGAACGGATACTTCTGAACGATCCACTGGGTGACCGGCATGGCCTGCCGCCAGCCGGTGAATCCGCCGACCGGTACGGCGTGCGCGACAGCGAGCCGCACCAGGTCGCCGCCGTGTCGGCGGTACCAGTCGGCGAGCAGCGCCTCGGACTCCAGCGTCACGGTGTTGGCGACCAGCCGTCCCCCGGCGGGCAGGGCGTCCCAGCACGCCTCCATCAGGCCGGGGACGGTCAGCCCGCCGCCGATGAACACCGCGTCCGGCGTGGGAAGACCGGCCAGCACGGCCGGTGCCGCGCCGGTGACGACGCGCAGCGCGGGGACGCCGAGCCGGGCGGCGTTGCGGTCGATGCGCTGGGCCCGCACGGGATCCCGTTCGACGGTCACGGCCCGGCAGGAGCGATGCGTCCGCATCCACTCGATGGCGATCGAGCCTGATCCGCCGCCGATGTCCCACAGCAGTTCGCCGGGGGCGGGGGCGAGCGCGCCCAGCGTGGCGGCGCGCACATGGCGCTTGGTGAGCTGGCCGTCGTGTTCGTACGCCGCGTCGGGCAGCCCGGGCACGGCGCCCAGTCGCAGAGCGCCGTCGGCACGGTGGCAATCGACCGCGATCACGTTCAGGGCATCACCGGGCGGGTGCGGCCAGGCGCCGGCGGTGCCCTCAGCGGTGTTCTCCCGCTCGCCGCCGAGCTGCTCCAGCACACGCATCCTGCTCGGTCCGAAGCCGTGCTCGTTCAGCAGGGCGGCGACCTCGGCGGGGGTTTCGGCGCCGGCGCTGAGCACCAGCAGCCGGCGTCCCTCGTGCAGGGACGCGACCAGCCGCGCGGCGGGCCGGCCGACGAGGGTGACGACGTCGGTGTCCTCCACCGGCCAGCCCACGCGCGCGCAGGCGTACGAGACGGACGACGGATGCGGCAGCACCCGCAGCGCGCCTTCGCCGACCACTTCGGTGAGGGCCCGTCCGATCCCGTAGAACATCGGGTCGCCGCTGGCCAGCACGGCGATCCGGCGCCCCGCGTGCGCGGCGAGGAGGCCCGGCACGGCAGGCCGCAGCGGGGAGGGCCAGACGACCCGTTCGCCCGCGCACTCCGCCGGCAGCAGGTCCAGCTGGCGCGGGCCGCCGACCAGGACATCGGCGCCGCACAGGGCCGCCTTCGCCGCCGTGGCAAGACCGCCCCAGCCGTCGGCTCCGATCCCGACGACGGTCACGGCCGGTGGTAGGGGGGGCAAGCGTGGTGCGGGGGTCACAGCCAGATACCTCGTAGATCGGAAACGTTCGAAGGCGCACTTTACTGACCGTTCGCGCCGCGACCGTTACCCGGACCCCGTCCGCGATCCCCGGGACCTCCGGCACACCGCGGACGACGCGGCCGGTGAGGCACGGCCAGGCGGCTGAGCGGTGCCTTCGCGGGGAAGGCGCGGGTCGCCAGGAGGGCGGGTCGGCGCCGGGCAGGGCGCGAGCCGCACTTCCGAAAGCACAGTCGCGCCCCGCTGCGGTCCTCCGGCCGCAACCGCCGGCCGACTGGCTTTGGCCCACGCCAAATCGTGCGGATTGCCCCTGCATCGCCAGTGGTATGTTCAGCGCCGCCTCCGACGGCCTGGATGCTCATCGAGCGCGATCCGCTCGTCAGCGTCCGCGCCGGAGGATCGGGGGGAGACAAAGGGGGGTTACGTGTCGGTTTTGCTCGTTTGCGTGCCGGCGTCCGGGGAGGCGGCTCCGATGACGTGGGAGCTGGGGCCCGGGCAGTCCGCGCGTTTCGGCCGCGGCGTGCCGGGCTGTCCTGTCGAGATCGCCCTGCCCGACCCGGCGGTGCCCCGGCTGGCGGGGGAGATCCGCGCCGCCGCCGATCATTGGCAGCTGAGCAACTTCGGGACCGCGAGCTATCTGGTGGAGAACCCCGAGGGCGCGGGCGAATACATCCGGGTGGCGCCGCGCCGCATCGGTGCCCCGATACCGTTTGAATTCGCCCGGGTCGTACTGCCGGCAAAGGGACCCGGTGCCGGGTTTCAGGTCTTCGCGCCGGCCCACACGTACTGCGAGGCGGGCCGGTCGGCCGAGCGTTCCGGCTCGGACACGGTGGCGGCGTTCTCGCTCGACGAGTCGGCCACCTACTTCCTCGTCCTGGTGGCCCTGTGCGAGCCCCGGCTGCGCGATCTGTCAGTGGCGGCCATTCCCACGACACCCCAGGTGGTGGAGCGCCTGCGGGGCCATCCCGACGCCCGTGAACTGACCGGGCAGGCGGTCAGTTTCCACGTCGACTATCTGGCCCGCAACAAGTTGCGGATCAAGCCGGCGGGCAGCGGCGGGCAGCGGCTGGAGTGGAAGCGGGAGTCCGTGGTGTCCCTCGCGCTGCGGTTCGGCCTGGTGCGCGAGGAGCATCTCGCGCTGCTTCCCGGCCCGTACAGCGGCCTGGGCGGCAACCCGGAGCCGGCGCCGACGGTCGCCACGGTTCCGACCGGTGCGGGACGATGACCGTCCCCGCGGGCTACCGCGTAGAGGGCTGGGAAGTCACCGAACGCATCGGGGAGGGAAGCTGGGGCATCGTCTACGCCGCTCGCCGGTACGGCCGGCCCGGGTCGGACCAGCCCGCGGACGTCGCCCTGAAGTTCTTCTCCACCGCCGGACTCGCGCCCCGCCAGGCCCGGTTGCTGGCCGAGACCGCGGAGCGGGAGGTCGCCTTCAGCCGGGCCGCCTCCCATCCCCACCTCATCCGAGTACTCGGAACCACCGTCATCAGCGACTCCGCACTCCCCGCGCTCGACGGGGCGGTGGTGCTGATCATGGAGCGAGCGAGCCGCAGCCTGCTGGACTTCATGAATACGCCGGACACATCGGCATCGACCGACGCGCAAGGAGAGGCGCCCGTCTCCCGAATGCCGGACGCCGGGGCCCTGTTGGCCCAGATCTGCGAGGCGCTGGACTATCTGCACACTGCCGGCTGGGTCCACGGCGACCTCAAGCCGGGCAATGTCCTTCTCATGGCGGACGGCGCCGTCCGGCTCGCCGACTTCGGCCTCGCCGCCCAGGTCGAGGGCACCCACGGGTATGCCCCGCCGATGGGATCGCCCGACTACCTGCCCCCGGAGCGGTCACGCGAGCTGCTGAGTGAACGCGGCGTGGCGACGCGTCCCAGCCTTGACGTGTGGGCCCTGGGCGTCACCGCGCACCAGGTGCTTACCGGCGGATCGCTGCCGTTCCCCGGCGCGACCTCCGGAGCGCGTGCCGCCGCCATGCACGAATACGGGGCCGGCCGCGCGCGGCTGCGCCTGGCACCGGAGCTGCCCGCGGTCTGGCATTCGGTGATCAGCGACTGCCTCACCGCGGATCCGACCGCCCGCGCGGCCCACACCATGGCCACACTGCTGCCCCGGATCAGGGCCGCCGCCGCGCAGGCCGGGCCGCCTCGCAGCCGTCGGCGTATCCGCCGGAGCGCGGTCGTGGCCGCGGCCGCGTTGCTGGGGGCCGGCGGCACCGCAGCGGCGCTGGCCTGGTCGGCGGGGAGTCTGCCATGGGCATCGGCGGTCCTGGCTCCGTCGAGCGACGCGGATTCCAAGGACTCCACCCGGCCCTCCGCCTCCGCCGACCCCACGCGGGTGCGGGTCTTCAACATCGACGGCGCCTGCAAGGACCAGACCGAACGGCTTCCCGCGTGCAGTCTCGGCCTCGCCCGTGACCCGCACAAGAAGTACGAGGCGCGCAACGTCTTCATGGAGAACCGGGTCTGGCACGGCGACGCACTGACGGCCGACTGCGTCGTCAACGACGGCGACCGTGTGGCGGACGAGACCAACATCGGTACTCCCGTGTGGTATCGGGTCCAACTCCCCGGCGTTCCCGGCACCCACGCGTGGCTCCCGTCCGTGCGCACCCATGACAGGCCGGCTGTTCCGGTCTGCGCGGCCTCCGCACTTCCCTAGGGAAGTCCCACACTGCTCGCACCGACATCCCGCGCCGCCTTTCTGCACCGGCATCCCGCCGATCGGACCATGGCGGTGGGCGGCGCGGCCGACTGCCCTTCCCCGGTGCCGACCCCTGTACGGCACCGGGGAGTTCGCCGTGCGTACGCGAACCGGCGGATGGCCCTGCGCGCCCGGCAACGCGCGCTCTTTGGCCTGCCCCTTTCCACCGATCTTTCTACCGATCCCGCGATGGGAGCGGAACCTACAAGGTTGTAGGGTCACCGGCCCGGGGCCGGCCCGGCGCCATCCATCATGTCGCGATCTATCTCGGCGGCGCGAAGATGGTGGAGGCCAAGGAGCCCGACACTCACGTCATGGTCTCGGACTTCCGGATGGGTGCGAACAACGACTACGCCGGTGCGCTGCGCATGGCGCCGAAGGCGGACGACCCGGGCGCCCCCGGCGGGGGCGGAACCAACGGCATCGCGCATGCCACCTGGGGTGACTCCCTGAACGTCCGCTCCCTGCCGAACACCGGTGCGTCCGTGGTCCGGACGATCCCCGGACGTACCAGCGTCATCAACTCCTGCCAGACGCACGCCCAGTCGATCACCGTCGAAGGCACCACCAACGACGCCTGGTCCTACCTCCCCGACCTGGGCGGCGATCGGCCGTCTGGCGGAAGTACCGCTGTCGGCCCGGGTGCTCTAGCCCGCACGACCGCGACCGCGACCGCGGTGACGGTGACGGGGCCGCAGTCTCATGGGCTGCGGCCCCGTCGGGTGTGATGGCGCCGGTGCGGGCCGGTCGGCCGACGTGTCAGGGGGCGAGGTCGCGGCGGGCCAGGAGGGGGACGGCGGCGCCGATGCCCGCGACGCCGACGGCCAGCAGTACCGCGAGCGAGCCCCAGGCGAGGGTGCCGTGGGCGAGGGCATCGCCGGGGGCGTAGTAGTGGAACGGGCTGAGGAACCGCAGCGGAGCGGCTCTGCTCCAGGCCATGGCGACGAAGTTGACCGCGAACCCGACGGCGCCGAAGGCGATGGTCGCCCCGATCACCTGGGCCCGCCGCCGGCCGGCGGCGGAGACGGCCAGGGCCGGTCCGGTCAGGCACACCGTGAAACCGATGCCCATCAGTCCGGCGGCGAACACGCCGCGCAGTGACACGGCCTGATGCAGGGTCGGGGACAGCGCGATGCCGGCGGCCATGGCGAGCGTGGCGGCGGCGTTGAGCAGCACCACCACGGCCAGCAGGGCGGCGGTGCGTTCGGCGAGCAGCCGGATGCGGGTCACCGGACGGACCATCAGCAGTTCGATGGTGCCGGACTCCACGTCGGCCGCGACCGCGGCTGCGGCCAGCGAGCCGATGGCGGTGAGCATCATGGCGATCCAGAACGGGTGCACCAGTCCTGCCCCCAGCAGCCCCGGATAACTGGCGATGGTCACGTCCCCGGTCGATCCGGAGAACGCCTTGAAGGCGCCCGGCGGGTTCGCGCCGCCGGCGAACAACTGCGTGGGCGGTACGGTCCTGGCGATCACCACGATGAGCGTCTCGAACACCGCGATGCCGACCGCGAGGAACGCCAGCATGCGCCGCCGCCGGCGCAGGGACAGCCAGAACAGGGGGAATCGACCGGTTCTCACGGTGTGGCCTCCGCCTTCGGCCCGGGGCCCGGCCCGCGACTGGGCTCCGGGGTGCGGTACAGGTCCAGGAACGCCTCGTCCAGGCCGGCTTCCTCCACCGTGAGGTCGGCGACCGGCAGCGTCGCCAGCAGCTCACGCAGTGCCGCCACCAGCTCGTCCGGCGGGATGAACAGCCGGACGGTATTGCCCTGCCAGGCAGGCGACCACCGGTCGGCCGCTCCGAGGCCGCGCGCTGCGGACCCGTCGGCGAGGACGAGCCGGACCCGGCGGGCCCGCGCCTCGCGCAGCGCCGTAACGGACCGGACGGTGACCAGCCGTCCGGCCCGCACGATGGCCACCCGCCCGCAGGCCCGCTGCGCCTCGGGCAGGATGTGGCTGGACAGCAGCACGGTCACTCCGGCGGCCGTGGCCTCCTCCAGCAGAGTGAAGAAGGTCTCCTGGACGAGCGGGTCGAGCCCTTCGGTGGGCTCGTCGAGTACCACCAGCTTCGGGTCGTGCTGGAGTGCCTGGACCAGGCCGAGCTTCTGCTTCATGCCACGTGAGTACTGGCTCACCGGCCGGACCAGATCCGCCGACGACAGTCCCAGCCGGTCGCAGAGCTCGCCGCGCCGGGGCGTCGGGGCACCCTGCAGGTCGCTGAGCAGGCGCAGGGTCTGCGCCCCGGTCAGCTCCGGATACAGGCGCAGCTCGCCGGGGAGATAGCCCAGCTGGGGAGCGAGCCGGCGGTGGTCGGCGACCGGATCAAGGCCCAGCACCCGGACGCGTCCGCTGGTGGGCCGCAGCAGCCCGATCAGACAGCGGATGGCGGTGGTCTTCCCGGCGCCGTTGGGTCCGAGGAATCCGAACACCTCACCGCGCTGGACGGTGATGTCGAGCTGGTCGACGCCGACCGTGCGACCGTATCTCTTGGTCAGCGCGGTCAGCTCGATCGCTGCTTCGCCGTGATCCATCCGATACCTCCCGGCACTGTGCGCAGCGGATCTGCGGTACCTCCAGCGTGCGGCCGGTGCCCGGTCCCGGGCCAGCCCCGGACGTCCCCGACTCCGTAGCTCTCCCTAGGCTGCGGCGTCGGCCAGCCACAGGTCGGGGCCGAAGACCTCGTAGTGGATGTTCCTGGCGGGGATTCCGGCGTGCAGCAGCTGCCCGCGTACGGCGCGCATGAAGGGCAGCGGGCCGCACAGGTACACGGTGGCGTCGGTGGGGATGTCCAGCCCGTCGATTTCCATCAGGCCGCACCGGGCGTCGGATTCCTCCGCGCCGGGGTGCTCGTACCAGAAGACAGCGGCTGACCCGGGCAATTGGCGGATCAACTGGCGTACGTCGGTGCGCAGGGCGTGCTCGGCGGGCGAGCGGTCCGCGTGCAGGACCGTCACCGGACGGTTGGAGCCGGTCGCCGCGAGGTGTTCGAGCATGCCCACCATCGGTGTGCAGCCGATGCCGGCCGACACCAGGAGGAGCGGGGTGTCCGCGTCGGAGAGCGCCACATCGCCGAAGGGTGCCGAAAGCGTGAGCTGGTCGCCGGGCCGGACCCCGGCGTGCAGGAGAGTGGAGACCTCGCCGTCCGGGGTGGCTGCGGAGGCGGCGCCGGCGGTCACCCGCTTGACGGTGATCCGGCGCAGCGCGCGGTCGGGGTCGCTGGACAGGCTGTACTGGCGCAACTGGTGCACACCGTCGGGCATCCGTACCCGCACGCTCACGTACTGGCCCGCGCGGGCCAGTGGCGCGGGCGCTTCGTCCGCGGGACGCAGCAGGAAGGACACCGTGTCGGCGGTCTCCTCGCGGCGCGCGACGACCGTCCACTGCCGCCAGGTACGGCCCGGCTCGACCTGCGCCTCCTGATAGAGGCGGGCCTCCTGAGCGATGAGGGCGCCTGCCATCAGCCAGTAGACCTCGTCCCAGGCGGCGACCACATCGGGAGTGACCGCTTCGCCGAGCACCTCGGCCATGGCGCCGAACAGGTACTTGTGGACGATCGTGTACTGGTCCTCGGTCACCCCGACGGCGGTGTGCTTGTGCGCGATCCTGGCCAGCAGGGCGTCCGGCCGGGTGTCCGGGTCGGCGAGCAGAGCACTGGCGAAGGCGGCGATGGAGCCGGCCAGTGCCCGGCGCTGGGCGCCGCTGGCCTGGTTGCCGCGGTTGAACATTCCGTCGAGGAGTTCGGGGCGGTCGCCGAACATCGTGGCGTAGAAGCGGGTGGCGATGTCATCAAGGTTTTCGGCCACGACGGGCAGAGTGGCACGGACGACGGCAGTGGATTCGGCGGACAGCACGGAACCTCCCGGGAAGGGTGCAGGAAGAGCAGAACGGGGGCCGCACAGCATGGCGACACACCGTGTCTAGCAGACCGAATGCCAGATTCCGGGGACAGATGGGCCGGCGGCCGGGGTCGGGGCCGATCGGCCCCACGACCGGGGAACTTCGGCCCCGGAAGCCTCACCGGGAAGGGACCGGACGGCCCGGCCGGAGGCGCTCCCCGGCCCTACCGCTGTACGGGGCCGGGCGCGGTGCGCCCGAGGGCGGTCACGAGGGTCCGGCGGGTGAGGACGACAGGGAGGTAGCGGTGGCGCGGAGGTCTTCGAGGAGTTCCGCCTGGCCGGCCAGGACGCCGCTGAGGATGCTGCGGGCGACGGCGAGGAGATCGGCCACCTCGGGGCTCGTCAGACGGTAGTAGACGGTCGAGCCTTCCTTGCGGGTCACCACGAGGTTGGCGCGGCGCAGGACGGCGAGCTGCTGGGAGAGATGAGCCGCCTCGACACCGACCTCGGGCAGCATTTCGGCCACGGCGTGTTCCCGCTCGCTGAGGAGTTCCAGCACACGGATACGGACCGGGTGGCCGAGGGTTTTGAAGAAGTCGGCCTTCAGTCGATACAGCGGAGCACGCACGATGGCCGCCTCCAGAATTCCGGAGCCGGATCCCGGCGCCTGTCGGTGGTGGACCCCGGCTGCGGAGCGCGCACGGTCGCCTCGCCACTGTCGCGGTCCGGCCCCAGGAGAGGTCTGGAACTTACTCATTGCCAATATTAGCAAGTATGTGCGGTCGGCTACGCGGGGGAGCGGGCGACATGACGGCTGCCTCTGGGGGTCCCCGGGGGCTTCGAGCCACGCATGTCCGTCGCGAGGGGCCGTGCCAGGCGGCGAAGGGGCCGTTCATGATCCGCCGGACAGGCCCCAGCTCGCTCAGGATGAGCAGCGCCGGACCCATGACCGGGTGCGCCCGGTCGATGCCGATCGGTACACGTCTTCTGCGGCCTCGCGAGCCCGGTAAACCGCACCGGGCGCCATCGGGATGGTCCGGGAACGTACTTCATGTAGCGCCCGGCCCGCGCCACCGACAGCACGATCAGGATGAGTCCGGCCATCAGCCCGACGGTGAGCACCCCACCAGGTCCGTAACGAGCCACTATCGGCACCAGAACCACGGTCATCGCCCCGGTCGGTCCCGACACCTGCAGATTCGACCCGCCGAATAGCGCCGCCATCGCGCCGGCCACCACCGCGGTCGCCAGACCTGCCTCGGCCCCGAGCCCGGAGGAGACCCCGAACCCCAGGGCCAGGGGCAGTGCCACGATCGCCACGGTCAGTCCGGCCAGCAGGTCGCGCCGTGGCTGCCGCCGCATCGCGGCGAAGTCGGCGCGCACCGGAAGCAGCGAACGGACCGGGGTCCAGAGCCGGTTCAGCAGAGCACTCACCTGGAGACAGCCTCGGCTTCCTGCTGCCTGGGGACACAGCGGATACATCATGTAACGAATTGCCATTTTATGCAATTACCTCAAATGGCATGGCGATGACGTGACGGCCGCGCTCCAGTTTCGAGCGTGCCGGGGGAGCGAGATCCGTAACCTGCTGCGTATGGATTTGACGGCACCGTTGAGTGCCGCCCTCGGGGCAGCCATCGCGGAGTACGCGACGCATGTGGCGGATCGTTCGCGGTGGCGGCGAGACGTCAAGCAACGCCGGCACGACAACTTGCAGACCGTGTATGCCGATTTTCTGGAGGCGGCATCACAAGCCAGGGCGCAGATCTGGCGCTCCGGAATGGTGGAGCAGGGGACGCAGGAGGAGCGTGTGCGGGAGGCTCAGACCGCACTCAACGCCGACCTTTTTCCCGCACGGAATCGCATCTCTCTCGGCATCGCCGGAAGTGGTGCAGCTGGCTCACGAAGTGGCGGCCTCGTTGATCGCGTACCGGGACACCATCGTCGCCGATGCCGGCAACGACGACGCGTCAAGCAATGAGGCCCGACTGGCCTTTGCGGAGCGCCGCGACAAGCTGATCGAGGCGATGCGGATATCCCTGCTGGACTCGTCCTGAGGCGGCCGGGCAGCAGCAGCACGTGGGCCCGCCCGGCCCGGGGGGGGGGGGCCCCCACGCCGCAGCGATCGGCGCCACCCCTGCGCGGGAACGGAAGCACCTCCCCTCGCTGCGGGTTGACTCCTACGTGAAGCTGCTGAGGCCGGCACCGTAGGGGTACAGCGGGTTGCCGTAGGTAGTCGGTACAGGTTGGCCGGCATCGATCCTCGCGCGGATGTCGGCGCGTTCGGCGGCGGTGGCGCCGAGGTCGTAGGGCAGGTCCCAGGCCTCGTTGGCGTCGGCCTGGTTGTCGCCGCCGCCCGGTTTGAGGACCTGGTCGAGGCTTCTGGGCAGCTGCCAGGGCAGCTTGCCGCGGGGCGTGTAGTCGCCGAAGAGCAGGCTCGCGGTGGCCGGGCCGACTTCCTCGCCGCCGCGGTAGGTCACCACGATGGCGTCCGCCAGGCCGTTCCAGTCGCTGATCACGATCGGTCGCGGCAGGGTCAGCACGACCACCACCGGGATGCCCTGGTTCTTGAAGTTCTGGATGAGGGCGAGCTGGTCGGCGGGCAGATAGGGCTGGGTGTCGGGCCAGGAGGTGGCATGGGTGTACGACGGCTCGCCGACGGCCACGACGGCCAGCTTCGGTGCGGGGCCGGTGTCCTGGTAGACGTGGACGCCGGCGGTGGCCGCTCTGGCCTTGACCGCGTCCAGGACGGTCAGTGAGCCGTAGTCCGAGTGGAAGTAGCTGGACCAGATGCAGCACGCGGCGCCGTCGGTGGCCCGGGGACCGGCGACGACGATGTTGTCGCCGGCGTTGAGCCTGACCGGCAGCACACCGTTGTTCTTGAGC
This sequence comes from Streptomyces sp. PH10-H1, assembly GCF_030063355.1. Taxonomy (GTDB): domain Bacteria; phylum Actinomycetota; class Actinomycetes; order Streptomycetales; family Streptomycetaceae; genus Actinacidiphila. The sequence continues at coordinate 37,945 of NZ_JASISZ010000046.1, read as the reverse complement.
AGGGTGTTGGATTCGCGCGCGGCCTGGTTGGCCAGCGCGGCGTAACCCGGCTGGTGGAAACGGTAGGGGCCGTTCACCGGGTCGCCGTACGGGTGGTCGAAGATGCCCAGCTGGAACTTGAGCTTGAGGATCCGGGTCACCGCGTCGTTGATCCGCGCGAGCGGTACCTGCGACTCGAAGCCGGCCATGGTGAAGCCGACCGCGCCCGGGTCGGCGCCGCCCATCACGTCCGAGCCGGCGTTCGCCGCGTTCACCCACGCGCCCGACGGCAGCCAGTCGGTGGTGATGAGACCGGTATAGCCCAGGTTCTGCCGCAGATAGGTGAGGATCTTGGCGCTGTCACCGGCTCCCGGCCCGCCCGGGTCGAGGTAGGAACTGCCCGCGTAGCCCGGCATGATGTTGACCGCCCCGGCCTCCATCGCGGCCCGGAAGGGGATCATGTGGTACTTGATGGTCACCGCGTCGTAGACGATGCCCGCCTCGCCGCCGGCACCCTCACCGGGCCAGTGCTTGACGGTCGCCAGGACCGAGCCGGGGTTGAGTTCGGGTCCGCCCTGAAGTCCCGCTATCAGCGCCCGCAGTTGGGCCGCCGCGACGTCGGCGTTCTCGCCGCCGCCCTCCTGGATACGGGGGTAGAGCACCTTGGTGCCGACCTCCGCGAGCGGCGAGAGGGTGCCGCGCGCCCCGACCTCCAGCTCCTCCTTGCGCTGCATATTGCCCAGTTGGTAGTCGAGCGGGTAGTCCTTGCCCGCGGCCAGTGTGCTCTGCAACGGGTACGTGGTCTGGTAGCCGGCGGTGGTGTCGCCCGCGGAGACGGGCGGGATGCCCAGCCTCGTGGCCGCCGTGGAGAGCAGGACGTTGTGCAGATCAGCCGGCTGCGCCGGTCCGAAATGCCAGCCGGACATGGGGTACGACTGGACGTTGTAGAACATCTGGAAGGCCTTCTCCTCCAGCGTCATCCGGCCGAGAAGATCACCGACCCGGGTGTCGACCGGCAGCCGCCAGTCCTCGTACGGTTCGATCGTGCCGTCCTTGTTCAGGTCCCGGGCGCCGTTGATGACGCTGACGCCGTCGGTCACCTGCTCGATGTCCGGGAGGTAGACGGTGAAGGCGCGGATGTCGGACGTCGTCCTCGCGCCGGAGCCGTTCACGGCGACGGCGAACCACTGGTACGTCCACCGGTCGGTGATGTCCCAGGACGGCGTGTAGCTGGTACCGGTGGGTTCGGCGACCTTGGTGTAGAGGTCGAGCAGGTTGCCCGACGCGGTGAAGTCGTAGTCCGCACGGCTGATGTTGAGCCACACCTCGTAGTGGGCGGAGCCGGGTACGGCCGCCCAGGAGAGCGCGGGCCTGCGGGTGTTGGTGACCATGGCCTTGTCCGCGGGGGCCGACAGCGCGAACTGGTCATGCGTCGCCGGGGGCTTGGTGGGTCCGGAGAGCATCGGCGGGGTGGCGGTGGAGGTGTCCACCGTGCCGTAGACCTGGAACTCCCACAGCGAGTAGCCGTATCCGGTGGCGCGGGCGGTGCCGTTGAACCGGAGGTAGCGGCCCGTGCCGGTGATGTGGAGCTTTTCGATGCCGCCCTGGCCGGTCGAGGTGGTGTAGAGCGGGGTCCACGCCGTCCCGTTGCCGGAAACGTCGATGTGATACCCCGTGCCGTAGGCGGACTCCCAGTTCAGCACCACGCCGCTGATCGTGGCCATGCCGCCGAGGTCCACCTGCAGCCACTGGTTGTCGGTGGACAGGCTCGACCAGCGGGTATTGGTCCGGCCGTCCAGTGCGGCCGCGGGAGCGTTGGCGCCCTCCCATGAGGAGGCAGACACCTGCTTGTAGGCGGAGATGACCGAACCGGGGAAGTCACCGCCTCCGCCCGGGTCTCCCGGGCCGGTGGTGTGGACCGCGAACTCCCACAGCGAATAGCCGTATCCGGTGGCGCGCGCGGTGCCGTTCATCCGGACGTAGCGGCCCGTGCCGGTGACCGGGAGGGTCTGTGTGCCGCCGGTGCCGGTGGTGGTGCTGTAGATCGTCGTCCAGCCGCCGGTGCCGGTGTCGGACACCTGTATCTGGAACGCGGTGGCGTACGCCGCCTCCCAGCTGAGGCCGACCTGGCAGACGGCCTGCGAGGAGCCGAGGTCGACCTGGAGCCACTGGGGGTCGGCTGCGGCGCTGGACCATCGGGTTCCGGCGTTGCCGTCGACAGCGGCGGAGGCCGGTGTGCCCGCGTTCTCCGTCGAGGAGGCGGTCGCGGGCTTGTTGAGGGCGGCGTTGACAGCGCCGCAGGGGTCCGGGGTGGTGCCGCCCGATCCGAAGACCTGGAACTCCCACAGGGAGTAGCCGTAGCCCGTGGCGCGGACGGTTCCGTATATGCGCACATAACGCCCGGAAGCGTTTACGGAGAGCGCCTGAGCGCCACCCGGCCCTGTCGTGGTGGAGTAGGCATCGGTCCAGGCGGTGCCGTTGTCGGAGACCTGGATCTTGAATGAGGTGGCGTACGCCGTCTCCCAGTTGAGGGAGACCGAGGTGATGGGGTGGGGGGAGCCGAGGTCGACCTGGAGCCACTGGGGGTCGGCTGCGGCGCTGGACCAGCGGGTGCCGGCGTTGCCGTCGACGGCCGCGGAAGCGGGTGTGCCCGCGTTCTCGGTCGAGGAGGCGGTCGCGGGCCTGCCCTGTGACAGCAGCGTGTCGGCCGCGTGCGCGGTACCGGTCGTGGCGTTGAGGGCGCCACCCATCGCGAGGGCGGCCGCGACGGCCACGGCCACTAACGGTCTGCGCTGTTTGACGGATCGGAGGAACCGGGCCAGGAGGCTCATGGGCATCTCCACGTGGGGGTGTGACGGCTCGGAAACACCGTGGGCACGTCGTGCGGCGAGCGACGAGAAGCAGGGACGGCGTCCACGGTGGCGGCTACGGGTTGCTCCGGACGCGTCGCACGGTGACCGGAGATGACGATGGAGAGCGCTCTCCCGGGGGGAGTTTCTTCTACTGACTGAACACTGTCAATCCCCGTGGCCATCCTGGTAGAAGTCAGGGATGCGGGGACCATCGGCCGCTGTCGGTGCCCGACTGCCGTACGCCCTGCGCCTTCCCCTGCGCCTTCCCCTGAGCGCGGTAGCTGTCGAGGGTGTGCCGCAGGGCCTCCTCGACGGGAGTGGCGGTTGCCCCGAGGCCCTCGGTGATCCTGCTGCTGTCGACGGTGAAGGGCTCTTCGAACTCGTACCGCATCTCAATGAGTTCGCGCATCGTGGGTTCACGATTCCGATGGCCCGCAGCGCGAACACCGGCAGGACGCGCACCTTGCCGCCGTCGGGGTGGCCGGCCAACTGGTTGGTGGTGACGATGAGTTGGCGGGTCGTGCGGGAGTCGGGGTCGTTGGGCAGATGCCAGATCTCGCCGGCGGCGTCAGGGTGCTCGCCCAGGACGGCGAGGCCTTCGCCGATATCGGCGAGGTAGCTGTAGGTGTGCGGCTGGTCGGGGTCGCCGAGCACGGTGGCGGGCCGGCCGCGCAGGGCCGACCGGAAGACGAGGTCGCCGAGGACGGTCTGGGCGCCGCCGCCGGGGCCGAAATAGTCGAGGCCCGGCCGATGGCCACCTCGACGCGGCCGGCCCGGTGAGCGGCGAGGAGGTCCTCGGCCATCTGCGCGCGGACACGGCCCTTGCGGGTGGTGGCGTTGTTGGGGCGGGTCTCGGCGAACGGCTGCCCTGCGGGCCGGCCGTACATGTACACGTTGTCCATGCTCACCAGCCGCGCGCCGGTGGCCTCCGCGGCGGCGAGCACGCCCGCCTGGAGGGCGGGGAACTCCTGGGCCCAGCGGTGATACGGCGGATTGAGTACCTGATGGACGGCCGTGGCGCCGCGGCTGACATCGGTGGTGAAGGCCTGGTCGCGTGCGTCGCCGGCCACCACCTCGACGCCGTCGGGGACCGGGGCGGCGCCGGAGCGGTTGACCATGCGGACGCTCTCGCCGCGGTGGAGCAGGGCGGTGAGCGTGGCCGTTCCGACCGCGCCGGTACCGAGAGATGACATGGCGGGGAGTACTCACGGGGCGCCCTTCGGGGATCTGACAGGCATCGGGACCCGAGTCGAGGGAGGAGCACACCTGGCTCGGAGCAGATGATCCCCCGGCGGGCGGCGGTTGCCGACCGACCTCGGGCGGGAGCGTACCCGGGCGTGCACCGGGACGTGTGCCCGGACGTGTGCCCGGGCGCGTACTCGGACGCGTACCCGGGGCTGCGGTCATAATCGGTGAGGTCGCTCATCGTCGGAGACGGGCGATACGAGTGAGGACCGGCGAGGAGACACGCATGAACACTGGGGACCTGCTGGCCGATGCCTTCGGGCGCATCCAGGAGAACGTGCACAGCGTGGTCGATGGCCTTTCCCCCGAGGAGCTGGCGTTGAGGCTGGACGGAAGGGCCAACTCGATCGTCTGGCTGGTCTGGCATCTGACGCGGGTTCAGGACGACCATGTCGCCGATGCCGCGGGCAGCGAGCAGATCTGGACGTCGCAGGGTTGGTCGGACCGCTTCGAGCTGCCGTTCGCCGCCAGGTCCACCGGATACGGTCACACGAGCAAGCAGGTGACGGCCGTGGGCGGGATCTCGTCGGAGCTGCTCACCGGCTACCACGACGCCGTGCACGAGCACACGTCGCGCTATGTGCGGGGACTCAAGGCGGCCGATCTCGACCGCATCGTGGACGAGGGCTGGACGCCGCCGGTGACGTTGGGAGTGCGGCTGGTGAGCGTCATCTCGGACGACCTGCAGCATGTGGGCCAGGCGGCCTTCGTCCGCGGTGTGCTCCGACGGCGTTAGCCGGGTCACCGGTGCCGCCCGCGATGCTGCTCATTCCGTGACCCTACGGTGGACTCGCGGTTGAGGAGCGCTCGGGCCTCGGCGAACGCGGAATCCTGGAACCGCGCCTGCCCGAGTGGCGCGGGTGTGGGCCGTACAGTGGGGGGCATGGGGGATGTGCGGCCGACTTCGGCCTTTCACACGGACAACATCACCGACGCGACCACCGGCCGGCTGGTCGGTGCGCTGGACACGCAGGCGGCGAGCGCGGGCGTGCGGCGGTTGCGCGAGTGGGCGCACCGGGGTGTGGCCGCGCGGCCCGGTGAGCGGGCGGTCGACATCGGTGCCGGTACCGGCTCGGAGACCCTGGTGCTGGCGGCGGCGGTGACACCCGGCGGAGAAGCGATCGGGGTGGAACCGAACCCCGGGCTGCGGTCGATTGCCGAGCAGCGGGCGGCCGAGGCCGGCAATCCGGCCCGGTTCGTGGACGGCGACGCGTCGTCGCTGCCCTTGGGCGACGCCGACGTCGATGTGGTCTGGTGCGAGCGGGTGTTCCAGCATCTCTCCGAGCCGGACCGGGCAGCCGCGGAGATCGCGCGAGTGCTGCGGCCGGGTGGGCGGGTGGCGCTGCTGGACACCGATTGGGCGACGTCGATCCTGCACCCGGGTGACCCCGAAGTGGTCGCGGCACTGACGACCGGCGCCCTGGCGACGGCCGTCAATCCGTACGCGGGGCGGCGGCTGGCCGGCCAGTTGGCCGCGGCGGGGCTGGAGATCGACGACCTGGGTTCGCAGGCGCTCATCCAGGATCCGTCGAAGGTCACCTGGCCCCTGATCCGGATGCTGGGCGAGGCGGCCGTGCGGCGGGAACTGATCACGGAGCGGCAGCGCGATCAGCTGTACGACGACTTGACGGCGGCTGCCAAGCAGGGCGCTGTGCACATGTCCGTGACCATGTTCGGCGTCATCGCCCACCGCCCGGCCTGAGCGGACCCTTCGCCGGCTGCCCGGAGCCTTCACGGACCTCCGGGCAGCCGTGAATGGGTTCTGAGTGCTGGTCGTCAGGGCAGCTCAAGGGTGTTCTGTTCGGTGCGGTGCTGGTGGACGCGCAGGTGCAGGGTGGCCAGGTCGAGTAGCGGGGTGTCGACCGACAGGGTGCGGGCACGCGTGACGAAGTCACCGAGGACGTGCTCGACCTCGGTCGGCCGACCGCCCGTGACATCGCGGTACATGGAGGATGCGAACGCTCCGGCCTGGGTCACCGTCGCCGTCGTGGCGGCGAGTTCGGCCTCCGGGACGGGGAAGCCGGCCGCGGCCGACACCGCGGCGGCTTCGGCCAGGATGGCGGGTCCGAGGGCGGATCCACCGGGGACGGCGTTGACGTCGCCGACCGTGCCGCGCATCAGGCAGGTGAGCGCACCGAGGGTGGTGATGAAGACCCACTTGTGCCACATCGCAGCCACGACGTCCGTGGACACGTCCGCGTCGATGCCCGCGTCGACGAACAGAGCGTGGATCTCGTCCACGCGAGATGACGGCCGGCCGTCCTGTTCGCCGATGGTCAGGTGCGCCAGCGGGGCCAGGCGGACGATGTCTCCGTCGCTGTTCAAGGTGGTGACGACCTTGGCGACGCCGCCCAGGACCGGCCGGGTGCCGAACCGTGCGTTGAGTTCGCCGAGATGGGCCATGCCGTTGAGAAGGGGCACTATCGCGGTCTGCGGACCGATCGCCGGAGCGACATCGGCGATGGCCTGCTTGAGTGCGGTGGACTTCACCGACAGCAATACCAGGTCGTACGGGGACGAGAGCTCGGTTGCGGTGACCAGTTGGGGAGCGATCACCTCTTGCCCGCCCAGGCCGGTGATGCGCAGACCCCGTTCACGCAGGGTGGCGGCGCGGCGTGGGCGGACCAGGAAGGTGACATCCCGTCCTGCCTGGGCGAGGAGGGCGCCGAAGAAGCCTCCGGTGGCTCCGGCACCGACGACCAGGATCTTCATGAAATTGAACCTTTCGTAGTGGGACCGGCGTCGGCGTACTCCGCGCACGTCGATCCGGGCGTATCCCTGAGGGCAGCGGCGTTCGTGTGGTGCTGCTGCGGGCTCATTCGCGCAGTGGCCGCAGCAGCCGGTGCGGGCGGTAGAGGGCGACGGTCACCAAGTCGTCGTCATCGGCAGGCGGTTCGAGTCCGGGGCCGGGGCTGACCAGGATGTCCTGGACCTCCACGGTGGTACCGCATGTGGTGCAGCGACCGTCAGCGGTGACCGGCGCGTTGTCGGCGGCATGACGGAAAATCCGTCGCGGGCCGGCCGATGCGTAGTGCTCGTCGCCCCATGCGGTGAGCGAGCGGACGACCGGCCAGAGCGACACGCCCTTCGCCGTCAGCTCGTAGACCTCCCGCCGTCCGGCGCCCGGCACGCGTTCCAGTACCCCGGCCTCGGTCACCATGGACCACCGCCGACCGCCTTCGCACCGCGGCAGCCGGGTCGCGCGGGTCAACGCCGCTCGGGTCAACGCAGTGAAGAGCGCCGTGCGATGAGCCGCGCCGGGACGATCACCGGTTCCGGAGGGGCCGACGGGTTCTCGATCAGAGCGATCAGCGCGCCGACCGCAGCCTCGGTAGTGCTCCGCGGAAGCAGCGAGACCGTGCTGACCGGTGGGTCGGTGCCGGCGTAACCGGAGTCCTCGCTCGCGCAGACGACCAACAGGTCGGCGGGGACGTGCAGGCCGCACCGTGCGGCCGCCGACAGTATGCGGTGACCACAGGGGTCGTAGATCCCGTAGACCGCGTCCGGGCGGTCGGGGGCGGTGAACGGCAGGTCCAGGGTGCGGCCCTCGGGATCGTCCACGATGAGCGGAATCTCGGCGGCCCGGACGCCGCGGCGCGCGCACCAGCGCCGATAGGCGTCGGTGCAGACGCGGGTGTAGTGCTCGGTGCCGAAGCCCGCCATCAGTGCGATCCGCCGCGCGCCCTGGGCGGCCAGGTGGTCCAGCACCTCCTCGGTGGTGGCGGCGTGGTCGTTGTCCACCCAGGCTTCGCCCGGGGCCGGGTGAGCGGGCCGGCCGTCGAAGGCCAGTGGCAGGCCGCGGGCCCGCAGGGCGCGGACCACCGGGTCGCCGTCCGGACTGTCCAGCAGCAGTACGCCGTCGACGGCGAGGGACTGCCACAGCTCGTCACCGGGTGCGGCGGGCAGCGTGATGAGGGCGTAGCCGCGATGGTGCGCGGCGGCGGTGGCGGCCGCGATGGCCTGCGCGAAGTAGGCGATCGACGCGAAGTTCCAGGCTTGTGAGCCGTAGGTCGTGACGGCCAGGCCGAGCGTGCGGGAGCCGGCGGCCTTCGGCAGCCGGCCGAGTGGCAGATATCCGAGCGCGGTGGCGACAGCGCGGACCCGGCCACGGGTGGCGGCGGCCAGCCGTCCGGTGCCGTTGAGGGCGTTGGAGACGGTGGCGGTCGACACCTCGGCGGCCTTGGCCACATCGAGGATCGTCACGCGGGACACGCCGCCCAGCGTACGGAATCCGTCGCGGGATGGGGAGGCGGCTGTCGGATTCCGCTGTTCGGTGACCCTGTTGGTTACGGGATTAATCACCCAGGGTTCAGCTCATTCCACCTCGCTTCCCACGTTCGCACCCGCCTCCGGCCCCCACAGCCCGCTGTCCTTGGAGCACCTCATGAGCCCTGAACTGTCCCGCCGCGGCCTGCTGGCCACTGCTGGCGCCCTCGGTGCCGCGGTGGCGGTCGGCACGTCCGGTCCCGCCGCCGCGTCCTCGGCCGCTGTGTCGGACAGCCCGGCCCGCCGACGCCGTTCCGCCGCGCTGGTCGTGCACAACGCCCGGGTGCTGACCGGGGATTCGCGGACGCCGGTCCGCCAGGCCATCGCGGTCGGCCGGGACGGCACGATCCTGGAGACCGGTAGCTCCGCCGAGCTGCGCCGGTACATCGGCCGCGATACCGATGTCCTGGACGCGCGCGGCGGCACCGTGATGAGCGGCATCCATGACGGCCACGCCCATCCGCTCGGTGCCGGAGAACGCTCACTGCATCCGTCACTGGAGGACGCCGCCCTCACCGTTCCGCAGCTCCAGGAGATCCTGGGCGGATTCCTGCGGGACAGCGCGCCGGCGGAACCCGACGGCTGGCTGATCGTGGAGAGCTGGAACCCGGTCGGACTGCTGCCCACCGGCACCGTGCCGCACCACCGTTACCTCGACGCGCTGCCCACCCGCCGCCCCGTCGTCCTGATCGGCGACGACGGCCACAACCTGTGGGCCAACCAGCGCGCCCTGGACCTGGCCGGGATCACCGCGGCCACCCCCGACCCGGTCGGCGGCAAGATCGTCCGGGACCCCGACGGAAAGCCCACCGGACTGCTGAAGGACGACGCGCAGCCGCTGGTCACCCGCGTCATCCCGGACCCCACCCCCGCCGAGCTGCACGAGGCATACATCCGGGTGCTGAACCGGGCCGCCGCCAGCGGCATCACCACCTTCCTCGACGCGTCCGTCGGCGAGGGCGAGTTGGAGGGGTACGCCGCGCTGGCCGCCGCCGGCCGGCTGCCGCAGCGCATCCACCCGGCGCTGCGGGTCGGCGCCGACCTCGCCAAGGATCCGAAGGCCGCGCTGCAGTACGTGCGCGGGCTGCGTAGCAAGTACGGGCATGTCCCCGGGCTGACCTTCGGGACCGTCAAGGTCTTCCTCGACGGCGTCATCGAATACCCGGCGCAGACCGCCGCCCTGCTCACCCCCTACCTGGACGGCAACGGCAGGCCCACTGACAACTACGGAGACCTGTACGTCTCGGCGGCGGACTACGGCCGGCTCACGAGCACCCTGGCCGCCGCCGGATGGCAGATGCACGCCCACGCCATCGGCGACCGCGCGGTGCGCACCGCGCTGGACGGCTACCAGACGGCGCTGCACGCCAATGGCCGGCGTGGCAACCGGCACACCATCGCCCATCTGCAACTGGTCCACCCCGACGACTTCCGGCGCTTCGCCCCGCTGGGAGTGATCCCCTGTATGCAGCTGCAGTGGGCGCTGCGCGACATCTGGACCATGGAGGCGCTGCTCCCCTATATCGGCCCGAAGCGGCACCGGCTGATGTACCCGGCCCGCAGCCTGCAGCGGCACGGAGCCGTGCTGTCGGGCGGATCCGACTGGCCGGTGGACCCGCTGCAGGTGTGGAACCAGCTGCGCACGGCGATCGACCGGATCGGCGGTTCGTCCGACGCGGAAGGTGCGCTCTACCCGGAGCTGGAGGGCATCAGCCGGGCCTCCTCGCTGGCCATGCACACCCAGGGCAGTGCCTATCAGCTGCATCAGGAAAGGCTCACCGGGACGCTGGGCCGCGGCATGGCGGCCGACCTGGTGGTCCTGGACCGCGACGTCACCAAGGTGCCGGTGGCCGAGATCAGCGACACCCAGGTGCTGCGGACGCTGGTCGGCGGCCGGACGGTGCATGACGCTTCCACCGCGACCGGCAAGGCGGCCGCCGCGTTCCAGCGGACGGCGGCAACGTCAGCCGAGAAACGACCCGCCACCCTGGCCGGCGTGCACGGCGGACGCCACGGAGCGTGCGGCTGCGCGGACGGGGGCCGCTAGTTGGTATCCGGCGGGCGCCTCCGCGTGGTGCCGGAGGCGTCCGGCACCACGCCGGCCGGGTTCAGACGTCCTCGCGGGCGCGGCTCTCCCCGCTCACTCGATATCCCGGTACGGACGGCCAGCGCACCGTGAGCACAACGGACTCCTCCTCGGCGTACCAGGAATGGTCGACGCCCTGGCCCCATACGACGTAGTCGCCCTGCTTCGCCAGCGTCACACTGTGGCCGGGAAGCTCCACGCGGAAGCGGCCGCTGATGAGGACGAGCAGGGCGGTGCGTTCCTCGCCGGTCACCCACTGCGGACGCTCGTCACCGGGCGGATGAACGCCCCACTTGATCTCGACGTCCTCGCTGTACCGAGGGTCTGACGTGTCCTTGAAGTGCCCGAGCAGCCATCCCCGGTCCAGCACCGCGTCCTGCCCGGCGTTGCCCACGTACACGCTGTCATCCATGCCTGATCTTGGCAGGGCATCCGGGCCGTCAGGCCGGAGGGGGATGTCAGTCCGCGGGCTGTTTGCGGGCGGCGTGTCCGTTCCATGCGGCGGGCGGCCAGGTGGTCTCGGTCGGCATGAGGGTGTGATCGATCCTCCGCACGACCGCGGGGTGGTACATCGCTGCGACCTGACGCACAAGGGTCAGGCTTTCGGCGACGGCCGGGTCGAGAGGCCGGCGAAGACGCTCGGCCCCGACAGACCGGCGATCTCTCGGCGGCTCGGACAGTTGCGCGGTGCGGCCTGCCCACGCCAGGGCAGGGTCGAGTGATCCGTCGTCTGCAGGACACGAATGGAGCGGCGGAAACGCCGTCAGGCAGGCACAGGAACCTCTCAGTTACCTCTGAGCCCATGCAGCACTGCAGACTCCGGTGCCCCACGCAGGCCGCACGGCCGGGGTCAGCGGGGGAGCGTCACCTCGAAGGCGGTGTGGCCGGGGGTGCTGGTGAGGTTGACGGTGCCGCCGTGGGCGGTGACGACCGCGTGGACGATGGCCAGGCCGAGACCGGTACTGCCCGTGGTGCGGGAGCGGCTGTGGTCCGCGCGGACGAAGCGGCCGAACACCTCGGGCTGGAGTTCCGCGGGGATTCCGGGTCCGTTGTCGGTCACGGTCAGGTGGATGCCGGTGTCCTGCGTAGCGAGCCGCCCGGTGACCTCGGTGCCGGACGGGGTGTGGGCGCGGGCGTTGGCGAGGAGGTTGCCTATCACCTGCTGGAGGCGGTGGGCGTCGCCGGTGACCGTCACGGGTTCCTCGGGCAGGTCGAGCAGCCAGCGGTGACCGGGCCCTGCTGCCCGCGCGTCGTCCGTTGCGTCCAGGACCAGCCGGGTCAGATCGACCGTCTCGCGTTCGAGGGGCCGCCCAGCGTCGAGCCGGGCGAGGAGCAGCAGGTCATCGACGAGATGGGTCATGCGCTGGGATTCGGACTGGACGCGTTCGAGGGAGTGACGTACCGGTGCGGGCACGGGCTCGGGGTGGCGCAGGGCGAGTTCGGCGTGGCCGCGGATGTTGGCGACCGGGGTGCGCAGTTCGTGGCTGGCGTCCGCGGCGAAGTGCCGCAGCCTCTCCTCGCTCGCGTGCCGCTGGGCGAGGGCGTCTCCGACGTGTCCGAGCATCTGGTTGACCGCGGTTGCGACCTGGCCGACCTCTGTGCGCGGATCACTGACGGTCAGGGGGCCGGGCATGGCCACCTCGCCGCTGGCGAGCGGCAGCCGGGCGACGCTCGCGGCTTGCGCGGTGACCCGCCGCAGGGGACGCAGTGAGACCCGCACCCACAGGGCACCCGCGATGCCGGTGACCAGGAGTGCCACGCCGAACACCACAGTCTCCACGGCTTCCAGGTGGTGGATGGTCTCCTCCACCGGGTGCAGCGGCAGGCCGGTGATCAGGACGTCGCCGTCGTCGCCGGAGACGGCCACGACCCGGTAGGAGCCGAGCGCGGAGAGCCGGATGCGGTGACCCCGGCTGTCGGCCGGGACGGCTGCCAGGGTCCGCTGGTCGCCCGCGGTCAGCGGCACGCGGCGGTCGTTCTTGTCATCGACCACGGCGGCCTGGGTGACCGAGCCCTTCAGCAGCCTGGCCCCGAAGGTGGCCTCCGCTTGGCCGCGGGTGTCGGGCTGGTTGTCGGCGTCGGGGTGCGCTTCGTGTTCCAGGCTGGCGGCGAAACGGCCGCCGGAAGAGGTGAGCTGCTGGTCCACACGTCCCATGAGGAAGCCGCGCAGGGCGAGGGCCGTGGTCACGCCGACAGCAAGGCAGGCGATGGCGAGGAGGCACACGAGTCCGGCGGTGAGCTGGCCCCGCAGGGTGTGCGGGGGCGGTCGCCTCACGAGGACTCCGGCTTGAGGACGTAACCGACGCCGCGGACCGTATGGATCATCGGATGCCGGCCCGAGTCGATCTTCTTCCGCAGATAGCTGATGTAGAGCTCGACGACATGGGCACGGCCGCCGAAATCGTAGGCCCAGACCCGGTCGAGGATCTGCTCCTTGGACAGCACGCGGCGCGGATTGCGCATCAAGTACCGCAGGAGTTCGAACTCGGTGCGGGACAGGTCCACGATCTCGCTCCCGCGTCTGACCTCCCCGGCTTCCTCGTCCATCATGAGATCCCCGACAGCCAGCCAGTTCTCGCCCGGCTCGGTGGCCATACCGGACCGGCGCAGCAGCCCGCGGAGCCGGGCCAGCACCTCCTCCAGGCTGAACGGCTTGGTGACGTAGTCGTCCCCGCCGGCGGTGATGCCGGCGATCCGGTCCTCGACCGAGTCCCGGGCGGTCAGAAACAGGACGCAGACGCGCGCGGCATCGCGGCGAAGGTCGCGCAGCACCCGCAGGCCGTCCATGTCCGGGAGCATCCAGTCAAGGACGACCGCGTCGGGACGGAATTCGCGGGCTGTGCTGAGTGCGGTGGCACCGTCGGCGGCCGTGCGGACGTGCCAGCCCTCGCCGGTCAGGGCGCCGGCCAGCACCTCGGCCAGGTCGGGCTCGTCGTCGACCACGAGGACTCGCACCGGCGTCCCGTCGGGGCGATGCAGGAAGGGCTGCGCGCGGTGAGTGTCCATGGTCCTGTCAGCATCTCCCGAAGCGTCGTCCAGCGGGCGGCGGCTCCGCTGTGTGTTTCGTCTGAATCCGCGCTGAGCGGGCTACACCTGGGCCGGACCCGGGACGGCTGTCCTGGCGAACCCGCTGGTCTGCCAGGTGCTGCCGTCGGATGCGACGGCGAAGGCCTCCGTGCCCGGGAGCTGCTCGAGCCAGCCGCGGGCCCGGGCGGCGCCCATGGCGTAGGGGGCCGTGGCCCAGGCGTCGGCCTCGGTCAGGCTGCGGCCGATGACCGTGATGGAAGCGAGGGAAGGGGCCGGCGGAGCGCCGGTGCGCGGGTCGAGGATGTGGCAGCCGCGCTCGGCGGGGCCCGAGGTGGCCACGGCCAGGCCGTGCGACGTCTCGATCCTGGCCGCGATCCTTCCGGGCCGCAGCGGGTCGGCCACGCCCACACGCCACGGTCCGCCGTGCAGTTGCACATCACCGCCGCCGTTGACGCAGACGGTGTCGGCGCCGGAGGAACGCAGCATCGCGGCGGCCCGTTCCACCGCCCACCCTTTGACGAGGCCGGTCGGGTCGAGGGAGCCCGCGTAGCGGGCGCTGAACCAGCCGTCGCGCGCGGTGATGGAGGCGCGGGTGCCGTCCGGATCATTGACCGCGTAGTACAGCCGGGCCCCGCGGGCCGCCGCTATCGACTCCAGCTCACCGCGCAGCGCCAGATACCGGGATGTACGTGCCCGGTACAGCAGGGTCAGGTCGCCCGGCCGGGCCGGCAGGGTCTCGAACAGCGCGCGCAGCGGGGTGATCCCCACTCCGCCTGCGAGCAGCAGCACCTTGGGGCGAGTCCTGCGGTCCGAGGTCAGCGCACGGGCCCTCCGCCCAGATGCGGGTGCCGGGTCGCAGCGCGGCCAGGGCCGCACTGGGTTCGACGACCGCTTTGACGGTGATGCGCAACCGGTCCGGCCGCTGGGCGGCCGACAGGGAGTACGGGCTGGAGGTCCACCACAGTCCGGAGGTGAGAAACCGCCAGCGCAGAAACTGCCCCGGTTCGGCGTTCAGCTCCTCCAGCCGGCGCCCTTGGATCAGGACGGAGACGACGCCGGGCGCTTCGCGGACCGTGGCCGCCACGCGCAGCCGGTGCCGGGCATTCAGGCGCACCGGGGCAAGGACCCGGAACCACAGCACGAGCGCCGTAACCCCGAGATACAGGGCGTACCAGGCGTTCTGCGCCGCCGCGTGCCCGGCGAAATCGGCTCCGAGGGCGATTTGGTGGCCGAAGGCGAGGAACAGTGCGAGGTAGGTCAGAACGTGCAGGTAGTACCAGAACTCGTAGCTGACCCGGCGGCGTATCGCGCGCGCGGAGACCACCCCGACGGCGATCAGAATCAGGGCTCCGGCGGTCCCTTTGAGCATCTCCGGATAGTTGAGCACCACCGTGGTGGTTTCGTGCACCACGGAGGTACTGGCCTGGACCGCGTAACCGGTGATGATCAGGACGATTTGGGCCAGGAGCAGGCTGATGGTGTACCGCCCGGCCATCGCGTGCCAGCGGGCCACGCGATCACTGCCCGCTCCGCGTTCCAGGGCGGGGATCCTGGCCATCAGGCCGACCAGGACGGCGCATCCGTATCCGGTGAGGAGGCCGGCTATGCGGCCCGCGCCGATCAGCCAGCCCGCGGGGCCGACGATCGCGGGGGTGTCGTTCCACCACAGCGCGAGCACCGCGATCGCCCCTGCCCCGATCAGGGCGAGCACCGGCCCGGCCGGTGAACGGCGGCCGCGCGGCTCGGGCGGCGCGGACCGGTGCCCGGCCGCCCGGCGGTCGTAGGTCGTCGCCACGATGTAACCCCTCTCATCGGCTGACGACCCACTGTGCCGTCGTAACCTCTGAGCAGGCTCTGAACCGGGGCCCCTGGCGGGATTCATAGGAGATTCGCAGGTTGGAGCGGGAGGCCGGACGGGACCAGGGGCCCGGCCTACAGCGTGCTGTCTCCTCCTCAGCGCAGCCGGCGCAGGTACGGGTCGTGGGCTTCTCGGGGGAGCAGGCGGATGCGGACATCGAGGGCTGTGACGCCGTCGGGCCGGGCGAGGACCGGGTTGAGATCGGCCTCGGCGAGCTGCGGCAGATCGCCGGCCATCGTTGACAGCCGGAGCAGCAGCTGCTCCAGTCCCTCGAGTTCGACGGGGCCGCCGCCGCGGTAACCGAACAGCAGCGGGGCGCAGCGCGGTGCGGTGATCAGCTCATGGACGTCCCGGTCGGTGAGCGGGGCGAGTCGGGCGGCGTGGTCGGCGAGCAGTTCGGTGGCGGTGCCGCCGAGACCGAACAGGACCAACGGGCCGAAGACCTCGTCCTGGACGACGCCCGCGACGAGTTCTATGCCGTGCTGCGCCATGGGCTGCACGAGGACCCCATCCATGACCTTGCCGAAACGGGCCGTGAAATCGCGGTAGGCGGCCCGGACGTCGGCCTCTCCGTTCAGATCCGGCCGAACCGCGCCCTGGTCGCTCTTGTGCAGCTGACCGGGCCAGTGGGCCTTGAGGACGACGTGCTGTCCGGGGCCGGCCAGGCGGGCCGCCGCGTCGACAGCCGTCTGCTCGTCCTCGGCCCACTCGTGCGGCAGCCGCGGTATGCCGTAGCTGTCGAGCAGGGCCGCGCAGCCGCGGGGGTCGAGCCAGCCGCCCTCGGGGTTGGCGGCGAGGAATTCCCCGACGCGGGTGTGGGCGGCCGCCGGGTCGGTTCCGGACAGCTCCGGGACGGTGCCCGCGGGCTGGGCCAGCCACCGGGCCCGGTCGGCGGCGTGGGCCAGGGCGCGGGCGGCGTTCTGGGGGTCGGCGTACGCGGGGACGGGACCGTCGTCGGCCTGTAGCAGACGGACGCGTGCGTCCTGGTCGAGGAGGACGGCGACGACCGGGCGGGAGCGCCGTTCCGGAGTGGCCTCGGTCAGTGCCCGGGTGGGATCGTCACCGGTCGCCGCGGCCAGCGCGGTGGGCACCAGGACGATCAGCACCGCGTCGACCGCGCCGTGTTCCGCGAGCCGGTCCACGCACGCGCCCAGCGCCCGCGCGCCCACGGCGGGTGAGGCGTCCACGGGGTTGGTGGCGCAGGCCCCTTCAGGGAGCAGCGCGAGGAGTTCGGCGATGAGGTCGGCGGGGAGTTCGGGAATGGTCAGACCCGCTTCTGAACAGGCATCGGCGGCCAGCACGGCCGCGCCTCCCGCGTTGGACACGATGGCCACCCGGCTGCCGGTGGGCAGCGGCTGGGAGTGCAACAACGCTGCGGTGTCGAGGAGTTCGCCGATGGAGCCGGTGGCGGTGATCCCGGCCTGGCGGAACAGTGCCTGCCGGGTCACGGTCGGGGTCGCGGCGGCCGCGGTGTGCGAGGCGGCGGCCCGCCGTCCTGCCTCGGAGCGCCCCGCGTCGACCGTCAGGACCGGCATCCCGCGGGCGATCCCGGCGGGCGGTGCGGGAGAAGGCGCGCGGATTGCCGAAGGACTCCACATGCAGCAGGGCCAGGTCGGTGCGGCCGTCGCCCTCCCACCACTGGAGCAGATCGTTGCCGCTGACGTCGTACTTGTCGCCGAGCGAAACGAAGCTGGACACGCCGATCCCCAACCGTGACAGCCCGCTGAGCAGCGCGATCCCGATGCCGCCGGACTGTACGGCGACCCCGGCGGTTCCCGGCAGCGGCCGGTCCGCGGCGAAGGTGGCGTCCAGGCGGACGTCGTCCTCGGTGTTGGCGATGCCCAGGCAGTTCGGGCCGACCAGCCGCATCCCGTAGTGCCGGCAGGCGTCGAGCAGGTCGGCCGCCTGGTGGCGGTCCAGGCCGGCGGTCAGCACGACCAGGGCGCCCACTCCGCTCTTGCCGCACTGCTGGGCGGTCTCGGGGACGGCGTGTGCGGGCACGGCGAGTACCGCGAGGTCGGGCGGGTGCGGCAGGGCGGTGACGGCCGGATAGCAGGGGATCCGCAGGATGGCATGGGCGTGCGGATTGACCGCGTACAACTGCCCGGGGAAGCCGGCGTCGCGGATGTTCTTCAGGACCGCCCGCCCGACCGATCCGGCCCGGGTGCCCGCGCCGACCACGGCGATGGAGCGCGGTCGCAGCAGCGGGCGCAGGCTCGCGGTGCCGGCGGTCCTGCCGCGTTCGTCGACGGCTGTGAGGTAGCGCTCGTCGTCCTCGTCGAGCCGGATCGTGTAGTGCACTTCTGTGCCCTCGAAGCGGCGGGCGGTGTTGAGGCCCAGCTCGGCGAAGACCGTCACGATGGGGTGGTTCGCCGTGAGCGCGTCAGCGGTGAAGGAGGTGATGCCCTCCTCGCGGGCGGCGTTCACGAGATGTTCCAGGAGCAAGGTGCCGACGCCGCAGTGGTGGAACGCGTCGGCGACCGCCAGCGCGATCTCCGCCTCGGCGGGGTCGGAGCCGCATACGTACTCGGCGACTCCCACGATCCGGCCGTCGAAGCATGCGGTCAGCGCGCGGTGGCCGGGGCGGGGCGGGGCACAGGCCCGCTCGGCGGCCTGAGGGCCCGAAAGAAGGCTCACTCCGAAGAACCGCAACCGCAGGTTCTCCGCCGACATCTCCTCGTACAGCCGCCGCATCTGATCGTGGTCATCGGGCCCCGCGGGCCGTATTCCGACGGTCCTGCCGTCAGTCAGCAGTGCGTGGACCTGTCCGGTGCGGTGTGCGGTGTGCGTCATCGCGGACCTCTCTCCTTCGGGCGCCCTGTGGCTCCCGGCTCCACGGTCCAGCGGATCCGGAGCGGATCACAGGGGCTGGCCGGGCTGAGCGAGAGGCCGTTCGGCCTTTTGCGCCCACCCGCCGGTGCCTGAGGGCCGAACGGGCCCACAAGGGGGCCCGAACCGCCCCTCGCCCCCGCTGTCCGGCCGGTGCCACGGTGACGACGACCGCGATCCGCGGTCGCCCCGACCCTTGACCGAACACACGGAGGACCAGACATGACTACCCGGCATGTGGTCGTTGGAGTCGACGGCTCTGTCGTCGCGGTGCGGGCACTGGACGAGGCCGCCGCGGAGGCGGTCCGGCGCGGCGCCGGCCTGGAAATCGTCCACGCCGTGCCCGACCTCGACGAGGCAGGACCGGTACTGGCCTCCGCCGCGACGCGGGTACGGCGCCGCCACCCCGGACTGCCGCTGAGCACCACACCGGTCGCCGGAGACGCGGCCGAGGCACTGGTGTGCCGGGGGCGGAACGCCGCACTCACGGTCGTCGGCTCCCGCGGCCTGCCCGGCTTCGCCGGATTGCTGCTCGGCTCGGTCAGCCTGCGGGTGGCGGCCCGCACCCGCAGCCCGCTCCTGGTCGTCCGGGGTGACCACGTCCTGCCGCAGCCCGGCGCGGGACCCGGTGAGGTACTGCTCGGCATTGAAAGCGACACCGACACCGACGCCGCCGCGTATGCCTTCGAAGAGGCGGCACGGCGCGGATCACCGTTGCGCGTCCTGCACGCCTGGACCTACCGGCACCTCGCCCCCGCCGGGCTCGTACCCATGCCCACCAGCCGTGTGCAGGACGACATCGACCTGCGGTCACGAACCGAGAGCGCCGTGCCAGGGCACGTGGTGGCAACGCTGAGGTGCCGCCATCCGGGGGTTCCCGTGCACACCCTCTCCGTACGGTCAGGACCGGCGCATGCCCTGCTGGAGGCAACGCGCGCGGCCGGTGTCATCGTGGTGGCCGCGCACCGGCGGCCTGGCCGGCTGGGCCCGCAACTCGGCCCGGTCACCTCCGCCTTGCTGCGCCATTCCCACTGCCCGGTCGTACTGGTCCCCGTGGCACCCGAAATCGTCCCGTCCTGGTAGACGGCCCCGCACGGACTGGCCCTGAGGGGCCGGTCGGTCCCCATGAGGGCCTTGCGGCCCCTGCTCCCGGCGCCCGGCAGCACCGAGGCTGGAAGTAAACATCCCCCAGCCGGTGAACATCCCGCGGCTTTCCGACCTGAGGCAGGCATCATGTCCCGTACCGTCACCGTCGGCCTGGACGGCTCTCCCGAAAGCATGACCGCCGCCCATTGGGCCGCCCGCGAAGCGCTGCGGCGCGGAATGCCGTTGCGGGTCGTCCACGTCTGGGAACGGCATCCCACCGCCCAGGCACCCATCGCGGCTGCCGAGACGCAACAGCATTGGGCCGAGCGGATTCCGCGCGACGCCACCGCCGATCTCCGGCGCGGCCACCCGGGCCTGGAGATCACTGCGGACCAGCTGACGGGTCGGCCCGCAGCGGTCCTGCCCGTCGTGGCCGAGGAGGCCGAACTGCTGGTCCTCGGCTCCCGGGGACTCAGCGGCATCGCCGGCTTCTTCGTCGGATCCGTCGCGCAGGCCACCGTCGCTCACGCCGAGCGGCCGGTCGTTCTGGTGCGGCCGGGGGAGGCGGCGGAGGACGAGCACCTGCCCGACGCGAACGGACTGGCGTCGAATGCCACCCCGTACCGGGACGTGGTGCTCGGGCTGGATCCCACCAGGCCGTGCGAGGGGCTGGTGGAGTTCGCCTTCGTCGCCGCGGCCCAGCGCGGTGCCACGCTGCGCGTCATCCACGGCTGGAAGCCGCCGTCGGTCTACGGCTACTGCCCGGGAGTCCTGGATCCCGGACTGGACGCCGAGTTCGCGGCGCAGGAGGAGGGTGCGCTGACCGAGGCGCTGCGGCCGTGGCGGGACAAGTTCCCCGGCGTCGAAGTGACCGCACAGGCCGTGATCGGCAGGTCGGCCGAGCATCTGGTGGAGGCGGCATCCGGTGCTTCCCTCGTCGTCGTCGGCCGCCGCACCAACCACTCGGCGATCGGTACGCACATCGGCCCCATCACCCACGCGGTACTGCACCACTGCGACGCGCCGGTCGCCGTCGTCCCGCACGACTGAGAGCCGCTGCCCGGCGACGCGGCAGGTAGCAGGATCGTGGCGGGGGGACGACCAGCAGGTCCCAGCGGCCGACCGTATAGGAGAGCAGGCTGATCGTGTGCGCGTCCTGTTCGGCGTCGAACCAGCCCAGGCGCAGGATGTGCCCCGCTGCCGGCACCTTGCCGGGGATGTGCGGCCAGGTCGCCCGGTGTACGGAGGCGTGAGTGATGCGTCCCCAGAGCGGGTCGAGGACGGCGAGCAGTACCGGAAGTTCCCGGGCCAGATCACGGGAGTGGGGCCACCAGGCCCCGTCCAGGATGCCGGGATGGTCGCCGTGGCGCGCCAGTTGAAGGCGGAGTGTCTGTTCTGCGCCTTCGTGCGAGCGCGTGGCAAGAACTGAAGTCGCCATCGGTGTCTCCCTGTTCTCGAGGTGTGACGGGTGGTTCACGGCTGCGTCCATCCGGCGATGAGCCGTCGCGGCTCATACCTCCGAGCCTGGCCCCCGAAGTGCCCGGGTACGAGGGCCGACCCGTCCCTGGATCGCCGCCGACCGGTCCTGGTTCACCTCATGTCCGGTCCGGGATCGCGTGCCACGCCCCACACCCGATGCCCCGCGTCGCCCGGGAGGGGGCCGAACGGTCCCTTCCCAGGACCCGTCCGGCACTGGGGGGAGATCTTCGGCCGGCTCTACGGTGGAGACGGCCGAGGAGCCAATGGGACGACCCGTTCCACAGAGCGGGAGAGCCGGGCGCCGTCGCGGTATCGATGGAGTCAGTCACGCACCACCCGGATGAGGGGATGGGAACAGTGGAGCGCACCACGCCGACAAACACACCGATGACCGGAGAGCAGGAGTACGCCGACCGCGACCGGGAGTTGGACCTGCGGTGGTGGGCGGCGGCCAACTATCTGACGGTCGCCCAGATCTACTTGAAGTCCAACCCGCTGCTGCGCGAACCACTCACCGCCGACGACGTCAAGCCCCGGCTGCTGGGCCATTGGGGCACCAGCCCGGGCCTGTCGATGATCTACACCCTGCTGAACCGGCTCATCCGCACCACCGACGCCGACTGCCTCTATGTGACAGGTCCGGGCCACGGTGGCCCGGCGCTGCTGGCGAACGCCTATCTGGAGGGCACCTACAGCGAGGTCTACCCGCACATCCCGGCGGGCCTGGACGGTCTGACCGCGCTGGTGCGGCAGTTCTCCACGCCCGGTGGAGTGCCCAGCCACGTCAGTGTGCAGACACCCGGGAGCATCCACGAGGGCGGAGAGCTGGGCTATGCGCTGGCCCACGCCGCAGGGGCCGCGTTCGACCACCCCGATCTGGTGGTCGCCTGCGTGGTCGGCGACGGGGAGGCCGAGACCGGGCCGCTGGCCGCGTCCTGGAAGATCCCCGCGTTCCTCAACGCCCGCCGCGACGGCGCGGTGCTGCCCATCCTGCACCTGAACGGCTACAAGATCTCGGGCCCCACGGTGCTGGGCCGGGCGGAGGACGCCGACGTCATCGGCCTGCTCTCCTCACAGGGCTGGGACCCGGTCGTGGTCGGCGGCGACGATCCGGCGACGGTGTTCACCGACCTCCATCACGCGATGTCCGCCGCCCACTCCCGTATCCGCGCGATCCAGCAACAGGCCCGCACCGGGCCCCCCGCTCCCGCGGTTGCCGACTTCAGGCCCGCCCGGTGGCCGGCCATCATCCTGCGCACCCCCAAGGGCTGGACCGGCCCCGACGTCGTGGACGACGTCCAGGTCGAAGGCACCTACCGCGCGCACCAGGTCCCCCTCTCGAAGGTCCGTGAGAACCCGGACCACCTGCGTCGGCTGGAGCAGTGGTTGCGTTCCTACCGCCCGGAGACCCTGTTCGACGCCGATGGCCGGCTCGTGCCGGAACTGGCGGCGCTCGCACCCGAGGGCGACAAGCGCATGGCTGCGACGCCGTACGCCAACGGCGGCCGCCTGCTGCGGGACCTGGACCTCCCGGCGCTGGAGCGCTACGCCCTGGCCGTGGACAAACCCGGGGTCCTGGAGCACGAGAACACCCGGCCGCTGGGTGCCCTGCTGCGCGATGTGTACACCGCCACCACCCGGGAGTCCGACGGCGGCGGCACCTTCCGGCTTTTCTGCCCGGACGAGACCGCCAGCAACCGGCTCCAAGCCGTCTTCGAGGCCACGGACCGCTGCCTGCAGGCGCCCGTCCTGCCCACCGACGACCATCTGTCCCCCGAGGGCCGGGTCATGGAGGTCCTCTCGGAGCACCTGTGCGAAGGCTGGCTCGAGGGCTACCTCCTGTCGGGCCGCCATGGGTTGTTCGCCACCTACGAAGCCTTCGCCATGGTCTCCGCCTCCATGCTGATCCAGCACACCAAATGGCTCCAGCACGCCGCCGATCTGCCCTGGCGCGAGCCGGTGGCCTCCTTGAACGTGCTGCTCACCTCCACCTGCTGGCGCAACGACCACAACGGCTTCTCCCACCAGGGACCGGGCCTGATCGACACCGCGATCCCACTCGCTCCCGCCGTGGTGCGGATCTGGCTGCCGCCGGACGCCAACACCACCTTGTCCATCGCCGACCACTGCTTGCGCAGCCGCGACCACGTCAACCTCATCGTCGTCGACAAGCAGCCGCATCTGCAGTACCTCAGCCTGGCCGAGGCCGACGCGCACTGCGCCGCCGGAGCGTCGGTGTGGAACTGGGCCGGAACCGAGACGGAGGACCCGAGCCTGCGCGACGAACCCGACATCGTGCTCGCCGCCGCCGGAGACGTTCCCACCCTGGAGACCCTCGCCGCCGCCCGGCTGCTCCGCGAGTACGTTCCGTACCTGCGGGTGCGCACGGTCAATGTCGTCGACCTGATGGGCCTGCTCCCCGCCGACGACCACCCGCACGGCTTCACCGACGAGAAGTTCCACGAGCTCTTCACCACCAGCACGGATGTGGTGTTCGCCTTCCACGGTTACCCCAGGGCCGTCCACGAGCTCCTGCACGGACGCACCGCCCCCGGCCGCTTCCACGTCCGCGGCTTCAACGAGCAGGGCACCACCACCACACCCTTCGACATGGTCGTCCTCAACGGCATGAGCCGCTACCACCTCGTACTGGAGGCCCTGCGCCGCTCCCGGCGCGCACCCGAAGGCGGAACGCGGCTGGCGGAGTACTGCCGCGCCATGCTGGAACGCCACCACCACTACATTCGCGAGCACTTGGAGGACATGCCCGAGGTCCAGGACTGGACCTGGATGTGACCGACTCCGCGGGAGCCGGCATACGGGTGGCAGAGGCCGCCGCACGCAGCGTCCAGGACGTCCTGGACGCACTGCACAGCGGTCCGCGGGGGCTGTCCGCCTCCGAGGCCCGTGAGCGGCTCGCCGTGGTGGGGCCCAACGCGGTCCGCTCGCATCACGTCCGCGTCTGGGCCGTGCTGGGCCGCCAGTTGCGCAGCGCCCTGCTTCTGCTGCTCGCCGCCACCGCCGCGCTGTCGTTCGCCTTCGGCGAGCGGGCCGGCGCGGTCATCATCGGCGTGATTCTGGTGCTCAGTGTCCTGCTGGGCTTCGCCAACGAGCTGCGTGCCGAGAAAGCCGCCGAGGCCCTGCACTCACGGGTACGGCACACCACCGTCGTCCTGCGTGCCGCCCCCTCCCGCGCGCGGGAGGCACCGCACGGCGCCGACGTCCAAGACGCCAGGAGCGTTGAGCCGGACGAGACGGGACCGGCTCCCGCCGCGGTGGAGGTGGATGTCACCGAGCTGGTCCCGGGCGACGTGGTGCGTCTGACCTTGGGCCAGGTGGTGCCAGCGGATCTGCGGCTGCTGGAGTGCACCGCTTTCGCCTGCGACGAAAGCGTGCTCACCGGCGAGTCCGCACCGGTCGACAAGAGCACCGCTCCGGTGCCCGAAGGTGTCGCGTTGGCCGAGCTCACCTCCTGTGCGTTGATGGGAACGGTGGTCCACGCGGGCGCCGCCACCGCGGTGGTCGTGGCCACCGGCGGGGACGCCGAGTTCGGACGCATCGCCCTGGGACTGGGGGAGCGCCAGCCCGAGACCGACTTCCAGACCGGGCTGCGCCGCTTCTCCATGCTGCTGCTCAAGGTCGCGGTCGTGCTGACCACGGCCATCTTCGCGATCAACCTGGTACTGCAGCGGCCGCTGCTGGACGCGCTGCTCTTCTCCCTTGCGATCGCGGTGGGCATCACCCCGCAATTGCTTCCCGCCGTGGTCAGCACCAGTCTGGCCACCGGATCGCGGCAACTGGCCAAGCGCAAGGTCCTGGTCAAGCGCCTGGTGTGCATCGAGGACCTGGGCGACATGGATGTGCTGGTCACCGATAAGACCGGTACCCTGACCGAGGGCCGGATCAGCTTCCAGGCCGCCCTGGACCCCGTGGGAACCGACGCCCCTGACGTACTGCGGCTGGGTCTCCTGGCCACCGAGGGCGAACCCGGTGGCGACCATCTGGGCGGCAACCCGCTGGACAGCGCCCTGTGGCAGGCCGAAGGCGCCGCCGAGCGGACACCTGACGGTGTCCGCCGGCTGGCCGTGCTGCCCTTCGACCACGAGCGGCAACTGACCTCCACCCTCCTCCAACACCCGGACGGCAGCCGCCTTCTGGTCGCCAAAGGCGCCCCGGAACAGGTCTTGGCACGCTGCCTGCAGGTACCCGAACAGGCCGCCGCGGTGCTCAAGGCCCGCTTCGCGGCCGGCAGCCGGGTGGTCGCCGTGGCCACCAAGGACGCCGGCCCGCTCACCGGTATCGCTCCCGGGGACGAGTCGGGTCTGCGGCTGGCCGGGTTCCTGGTCTTCCTCGATCCGCCGAAGGCGGGGGCGGCTGATTCACTGCGGCGGCTGGCCGGGCTCGGAATCACCGTGAAGATCTGCACCGGGGACAACGCGCTGGTCGCCCAGAAGGTCTGCGCCGACCTCGGGCTGCCCTCCGGCCGGGCCCTGACCGGTCGTGACATCGAGGCGATGGACGACGCGCAGCTGACGGAGGCGGCCGAGGAGGCCACCGTCTTCGCCCGGGTCTCCCCGCAGGACAAGGCACGGATCGTCGGCGCGCTGCGCCGCCGCGGCCGGGACATCGGGTTCCTGGGCGACGGGGTGAACGACGCCCTGGCTCTGCACGCGGCCGATGTCGGGATCTCCGTGGACACCGCCACCGACGTGGCCAAGGACGCGGCCGACGTCCTGCTGCTGGAGAAGGACCTCGGGGTGCTGGCCGACGGTGTCGCCGAAGGCCGCCGGATCTTCGCCAACACCATCAAGTACGTGCTGATGGGCACCTCCAGCAACTTCGGCAACATGTTCAGCGCCGCCGGCGCCTCGCTGGTGCTGTCGTTCCTGCCGATGCTGCCCTCCCAGATCCTGCTCAACAACCTGCTCTACGACGCCAGTCAGCTGACCATTCCCACCGACCACGTCGACGAGGAGCAGCTGCGGGCGCCCTCGCACTGGGACATCGGCTTCATCCGCCGCTTCATGCTGGTCTTCGGCCCGGTCAGTTCGGCCTTCGACTTCCTCACCTTCTGGGTGATGATCGGGATCTTCCACGCGGGTCCCGCTCTCTTCCGCTCCGGCTGGTTCGTGGAATCGCTGGCCACCCAGACACTGGTCATCTTCGCGATCCGCACCCGCCGGGTCCCGTTCTTCCGCAGCCGGCCCAGCCGCCCGCTGCTGGCCGCCGCGCTGGGCGTCGTGGCTCTGGGCGTCGCTCTGCCGATGTCACCGCTCGCGGACACCCTCGGCTTCCAGGCGCTCCCGGTCGGCTTCTTCCTGGCCCTCGCTGTGATGACCGTCCTCTACGTGGCCCTGATCGAGGCGGTCAAGCAGATCTTCTTCAGCCGTCTCGAAGCCCGGCCCACCAGGCCGCGGGCCCGCACCCGCACGCTGCGGCACCGCATCCAGCGGCGCGCCGCCCGCTTCAGCCACCGCGGACCCCTCCCGCCCCAGCACCCCTGATACCGGCTTCCTCGCCGGTCAGCCCCGGTCTTCGGGACCAACGGCCCGCCACCCCGGCCCCGGCAGGCCCTGCGTCCAGGAACGCCGCCGCCTGAGGATGGTGCCAACGGCCCCCGCCGTGAACCGACCGGAATCCGAACAGAGGCACACCATGGCCGTTCTGATCATCATCGTCGTCGTACTGATACTCCTGCTGCTCCTCGCACTGGCAGTGAAGATCGTCAAGCAGTACGAGCAGGGGGTGCTCTTCCGGCTGGGACGCGTGCTCGGCGCGCGGGAGCCCGGACTCCGCATCATCATCCCGTTCATCGACGTCATGCACCGGGTGTCGCTGCGGATCGTCACCATGCCGATCCAGTCCCAGGGCATCATCACCCGCGACAACGTCAGCGTGGACGTCTCGGCTGTCGCGTACTTCCGGGTGGTGGACCCGGTGAAGTCCGTCGTGGCCATCGAGAACGTCCACGCCGCCATCAACCAGATCGCCCAGACGACGCTGCGCAAGGTCGTCGGCCAGCACACCCTCGACGAGACGCTGTCCGAGACCGACACGATCAATCTGGACATCCGCGAGATCCTCGACGTCACCACGGTCGAGTGGGGCGTAGAGGTCACGTTGGTGGAGCTCAAGGACATCCAACTGCCCGACAGTATGAAGCGGGCGATGGCCCGTCAGGCCGAGGCCGAGCGGGAGAAGCGAGCGAAGATCATCAACGCCGAGGGCGAGTCCCTGGCCGCAGCGGCCCTGGGCGACGCCTCGGACATCATGATGGCCCACCCGCTGGCGCTGCAGCTGCGCAATCTGCAGAGTCTGGTAGAGATCGGCGTCGACAAGAACACCACCGTCGTCTTCCCCGCCCCGCTGATGAGCACCATCGGCGAGCTGGGCTCCTTCCTCGCCCGTGAGGTCGCCGCCGCGACCCCGCCCGTCCCGGTGGACGTATCCCCGGCATCCGCCGTATCCCCGGCATCCCCGCCGTCAGCGGAACCCCTTGCTGCCCCGACAGCTGCCGCGGCTGCGATGCCGAGTCCCGCGCTCAACGGCGCACCCCAGGGCACCGGCCGATAGGCGTTGCCCGAAAGGTGGTTGACGTTCGACGGGACCGGCCCGCCGACCCCGGAAGCAATGAGCAGCGAGGAAGACGCACATGGCCATCCACATGAAGGACGACGCCCCCCAGGACGACGCCCCCAGGGACGATGCCTCCGAGGTGCCGTCGGCGCCTGATGCCGCCCCCGGTCCTCCGGACGGGCCGGCGAAGATGGCGACGAGACAGAAGTTCGGCCTGCCGACCGCCACCGCACTGGTCATCGGTTCGGTGATCGGTACCGGGGTGTTCGCGCTGCCGACCGCCCTCGCCCCGTACGGTCCGATCAGCCTGGTCGCCTTCGTGCTGGTCACCCTCGGCGCGCTGGCCCTGGCGTTCACGTTCGGCTCGCTGTCCAAGCGGGTGCCGGGGTCCGGCGGCCCGTATGTGTACGCCAGGGACGCGTTCGGTGACTTCGCCGGATTCCTCAACGCCTGGTCGTACTGGATCACGGCGTGGGCGGGCAACGCCGCCATCGTGGTGGCCTGGGTCGGCTATGTCGAGGTGTTCTGGAACACCGGACACGCCAAGGTCTGGTCGATCGCCATCGCCATGGCCGGTCTGTGGATCCCGGCGGTCATCAACCTGTCCGGCGTACGCAGCATGGCCGTCACCCAGAACGTGACCACCGTGCTGAAGTTCGTGCCGCTGCTGTTCATGGCCACCATCGGCCTGCTGTTCATCAAGGCGCACAACTTCGGCTCCTTCAACGCCAGCGGTACCTCGACGGGTGCGGCGATCTCCGCCGCGGCCGCCATCGCCCTGTTCAGTTACCTCGGCATCGAGACCGCGTCGGTGGCCGCCGGCCGGGTCCGCGATCCGCAGCGCAACGTCGGCCGGGCCACCGTGCTGGGCACCATCGGGTGCGCGGTGGTTTACATCCTGGGCACACTGACGGTCTTCGGCACCGTGTCCAACGCGGACCTGCGGAAGTCCACCGCGCCCTTCACCGACTCGGCCAACGCCATCTTCGGCGGCCAGTGGGCCGGCCAGGCCGTCGCCGTCGCCGCGATCGTCTCCGGTCTCGGCTGCCTGATCGGCTGGACTCTGATCGTGGCCGAGATGCCGATGGCCGCCGCCAAGGACGGGCTGTTCCCGGCGGCTTTCGGCCGCACCCGCCGAGGGATCCCGGTGGTCGGCATCGTCGGATCCACCCTGCTCGCCTCGGTACTGACCGCCGTCAGCTACACCCAGTTCGAGAAGGTCTTCACCACGCTGGTGCTGCTGTCGGTCGTCACCGCCGTCATCCCCTACCTGTTCAGCGCGGGCGCGCAGCTGTACTGGCTGCTCACCCGGGGGCGGCAGACGCAGTGGTCCCACCTGGTTCGCGACTGCGGTGTCTCCGGTGTCGCGCTGGCGTTCGCGTTCTGGTCCCTGGCCGGAAGCGGCTATCAGGCCGTCTACTACGGCCTGTTCTGCCTGCTCCTGGGCCTGCCCGTGTACATCTGGCTCAAGGTGGGCCGCGGCGAGTACGGAGAGAGCCCGGTCGTCCCCTTCGACAGCGCGGCCACCCCCGCCCCGACCCGGCACGCCTGAGCGTCCACTTGACCCACCCTTTCAAGGAGACCGCTGTGACCCGAACCCTCGGTGTGCATTCCGAAGTCGGCCGGCTGCGTGAGGCCATCGTCCACCGCCCCGGGCTGGAACTCAGCCGACTGACGCCCGGCAACTGCGACGAGCTGCTCTTCGACGACGTGCTGTGGGCCGCGAAGGCCCGAGAGGAGCATGACACGTTCAACCAGGTGCTCCGCGACCGGGGCGTGACGGTGCATCATTTCGACACGCTCCTCGCCGAGACGATGAAACTCCCGCAGGCGCGGGCGTTCGTCCTGGACCGCATTTGTACTCCCGAGCAGGTCGGGCCCACGTTGGCCGGACCGCTGCGCCGACTTGCCGACGAGGCCGATCCGGTCACGCTGGCCGAGTTGCTCATAGGGGGAGTGACCCGGGCGGATCTCTCACCGCTCCAGGTGCGCAGCCTGCGCTGGCAGACCCTGGACCTGGACGACTTCGTCCTGGCGCCGCTGCCCAACACCCTGTTCCAGCGCGACAACTCGGCCTGGATCTACGGTGGTGTGACCATCAACCCGATGGCCAAGGCCGCCAGGCAGCGCGAGTCCCTGCACAGCCGGGCCGTGTACGGGTTTCATCCGCTGTTCGCCGACGCGACCTTCCCGGTCTACGTCGGCAACGACGACGTCAGCCACCAGCCCGCCACCCTGGAAGGCGGAGACATCCACGTCCTGGGGCGGGGTGTTGTGCTGATAGGGATGGGGGAGCGCACCACCGCGATGGGTGTGGAGATTCTGGCGAGGGAACTGTTCCGCAGCCGGCAGGCCACCACCGTGATCGTTGTCCAGCTCCCCAAGTCACATGCCTTCATGCACCTGGACACCGTCCTGACCATGATCGACGTGGACACCTTCGTCCGTTACCCCTACCTCGACCCGAAGAACCTGCGGACCTGGGTGATCGTCCCCGCCGACCCCGAGGAGACCGTCGAGCACGACACCGGGGCCCTGCACGTCGAGCCGCGCGACGACTTGTTCGCCGCCATCGCCGACGCCCTGGGCGTCGACTCGCTCCGCGTCCTGTCCGCCGACGAGGACTCCAGGGCCGCCGAGCGTGAGCAGTGGGACGACGCCAACAACTTCCTCACCCTCGCACCCGGCGTCGTCGTCGGTTACGAGCGCAACACCGTGACCAACTCCATGCTGCGCGAGAACGGGATCGAGGTCATCGCCATCCCCGGCAGCGAACTGGGCCGCGGCCGGGGCGGCGCCCGGTGTATGACCTGCCCCACCCGGCGCGACGGCATCTGAACCCCTGCACCGCACCGCGCACCCCCGACGTAAGGACCACCTTCATGACTGTCACGCAGACCGCACCCCACCGCCGCCCCGGATCCCTGCTCAAGGAACTCGACCTGGACAAAACCAGGTTCCTGGCGCTGGTCGACGAGGCCAGGAGGCTCAAGACCGCGAAGGCTGAAGGTGCCGAGCGGCCCGCGCTGACCGGTCGGAACATCGCGCTGGTCTTCGAGAAGAGCTCCACCCGCACCCGCTGCGCATTCGAGACGGCTGCCTACGACCAGGGCGCCCATGTCACCTACCTGGGCCCGGAGGGCTCCCACATCGGACGCGAGGAGTCGATCCGCGACACCGCCCGCGTGCTGGGCCGCATGTTCGACGGCATCGAGTTCCGCGGATTCGCCCAGGACACCGTCGAGCAGCTCGCCGACCACGCCGGAGTACCGGTGTGGAACGGACTCACCGACTCCTGGCACCCCACCCAGATGCTCGCCGACATTCTCACCATGACCGAGCACCACCCGGGCCCGCTGGAGCAGATCGCCTACTGCTTCCTCGGCGACGGACGCAACAACGTCGCCCGTTCGCTGCTGGTCACCGGCGCGCTGCTGGGCATGGACGTCCGCATAGCCGCGCCCCGCGACCTGTGGCCCCCCGCTGACGTCATCGCCACCGCCGAACGCCTCGCCGAGGCCAGTGGCGCCCGGGTGCTGGTGACCGACGACGTCGAACAGGCGGTGGCCGGCGCCGACTTCGTCTACACCGACGTCTGGGTCAGCATGGGCGAATCGGATGAGCAGTGGAACGCCCGCATCCCGCTGCTGCTGCCGTACCGGGTCACCGAGAAGGTCATGCAGGCTTCCGGTAAGCCCGGTACCAAGTTCCTGCACTGCCTGCCCTCCGTTCACGACCGCAGCACCCAGCTCGGCAAGCGGCTGTTCGACCAGCACGGCCTGGACGGTGCGGAGGTCACCGACGACGTCTTCGAATCACCGCGCTCGATCGTCTTCGACCAGGCGGAGAACCGGCTGCACACCATCAAGGCCGTCCTCGTCGCCGCGCTCGGCCGCTGAGATGCGCATCGTGGCCGCCCTCGGCGGCAACGCTCTCCTGCGACGCGGCGAGAGGCCCGACGCCGGCATCCAACTCGACCATGTCCGCGCCGCCGCCCAGGCTCTCGCCCCGCTGGCCGAGCATCACGAGCTGATCATCTGTCACGGGAACGGTCCGCAGGTCGGCATGCTCTCCCGCGAGAGCGAATCCGACCCCGCGCTGACCCGCCCCTACCCGCTGGACGTTCTCGTCGCCCAGACCCAGGGAATGATCGGCTACTGGCTGGCCCAATGCCTGCGCAACGCCGGGGTGACCAAGCCGGTCCTCAGCCTCATCACCCAGACGCTGGTCGATCCGTCCGACCCGGCCTTCGCCGCACCGACGAAGTTCATCGGACCCGTCTACGACCATCGGCGCGCATTGGTGCTGGCCGACCGGAACGGCTGGGCCGTCGCCGCCGACGGGGACCGGTGGCGACGGGTCGTCCCCTCGCCCGACCCGCAGCGGATCGTCGAACAGGCCTCGATCACGCGGCTGCTGGACGCCGGGACGGTGGTCATCTGCGGTGGCGGCGGCGGAGCACCGGTCATCGATGACGGAGCGGGAGGGCTACAGGGAGCGGAGGCCGTCGTCGACAAGGACGCCACCTCGGCCCTCCTCGCGATCGCCGTGCACGCGGACCGGCTGCTGGTGCTTACCGACGTCCCGGCGGTGATGGAGCACTTCGGCACCCCCCAGGCCGCTCCGCTGGACCACCTGGACCTCGACGAGCCGGCGGGCCTGCACTTCCCCGCCGGCTCCATGGGTCCCAAGATCGCGGCCTGCCGCCATTTCGTATCGGCCACCGGCCGGTCGGCCGCCATCGGATCGCTGTCCGAGGCGACCGCGGTCCTGAACGGCACCGCGGGAACCACGATCACGGCCGGGCGCACGCGACAGGGTGACACCTCATCCGTGGACGCTCCGGCCGCGGACGCCCGACGATCCGGCATCGCGACGCTGTAAAAGGGCCGGTCGGCCCTGTGCAACGGGTGGGGTCCGAGTCATGCTGCGGCTAGTGGACCATTTGTCGTGCCCGTCCATGACCGTCCGATCCTGCGAGGAATCCAATGAACGCGGCTCTCCCATCGGTGGAAGCACCGGTCCAGGTATTCCTGCTGGACGATCACGAGGTGGTCCGACGCGGCGTGCGCGACCTGCTGGAGGCCGAGGACGGCATCACGGTGGTGGGCGAGGCCTCGACCTGCGCCGAGGCGCTGGTCCGGATCCCGGCGCTGCGCCCGCACGTCGCGGTGCTCGACATGCGACTGCCGGACGGTGACGGGGTGACGGTCTGCCGGGAGCTGCGCTCGGCGATGCCGGAGCTCGCCTGCCTGATCCTGACCTCCTTCGACGATGACGACGCCCTGCTCGACTCGATCATGGCCGGGGCCGCCGGCTATGTCCTGAAACAGATCAAGGGTTCCGACCTCGTCGCTGCGGTGCGCACGGTCGCCTCGGGCCAGTCGATGCTCGACCCGGCGACCACCGGACGGCTGATGGACAGCCTGCGCCGTCAGCAGGAGCCCCAGGCGCGGCCCGATCCGGTCCTCGCCTCGCTCACCGAGCGGGAACTGGCCATCCTGGCACTGATCGGCGAGGGGCTGACCAACCGTCAGATCGGTCAGAAGATCTTCCTTGCCGAGAAGACCGTGAAGAATCACATCTCCCGGATCCTGGCCAAACTCGGGGTCGAACGACGCATTCAGGCCGCCATGCTGTCCGGCCACGCCAACCGCGTCGCCACGAGTGACGGAGCACCGGCGGCCGACAGGCGGCGGTGAGGAACCGGGGTCACCCGTACCGGCGGACCATCAGTTCCGTTTCAGGGGAACGCGCCAGAGCAGGCGGGTACCGCCTGCGGCACCACGTTCGACAGTGAAGATCCCGCCGCACCGCTGCGCCCGTTCGGCCAGGTTGGCCAGGCCGCTGCGGGAAACCCCGTCCGCGATGCCGACGCCGTCGTCCACGACGCTGAGGGTGAGATCGGTGCGGGACGCCGAGATGGTCACTTCGCCGTTGTGGGCCCGTGCATGGCGGGCGGTATTGCTCAGCGCCTCAGCGAGCACGGCGAGGAGGTTTCCGGCGATCTCGGACGGAACCTCGGTGTCCAGCAGGCCCTCCATCCGGAGACCTGGGGTGAAACCGAGAGCGGGGACCGCGCGCTCAACGGCCTCGACGATGCCGGCTCGCAGCCCGTGCCTGCCAGGCCCGCGTGCGCGCAGTCCGAAGATCGTCGACCGGATGATCTTCACGGTCGCATCAAGGTCGTCCACCGCCCGCTGCACCCGTTCGGTCGCCTCCGGGTGCTCGATGAAACGTTCCGCGCTCTGCAAGGTCATTCCGGTGGCGAACAGCCGCTGGATCGCGAGATCGTGCAGATCGCGGGCGATACGGTCGCGGTCCTGGAGCAAGGCGATCTGTTCCGCGTCCCGGCGCCGCTCGGCCAGTTCCAGCGCCAGCGCCGCCTGGCCGGCGAAGCCCAGCAGCGGCGTGGACTCCTGTCCGGTGAACTCGGCGGCACCCATCGTGCGGGCCAGCATCAGCACCCCGCGCACTCCTCCCTCGTCGGTGCCCATCCGCACCGCGACCGCCGGGCCCAGGCCCTCCCAGCGCGGAGAACCCTTTGTGATCCTCGGGTCCTCCTGGACATCCGGGCTGATGATGGGCTGTCCGGATCGCAGTGCGGCGCCCACGAAGGAGCCGTCACCGGGCAGCAGCAGGCCCTGGTGCACCTTGGCGCCCTCGCCGACGGCGAGCTCCACCCTCAGTTCACCGGACTCGCCGACCGGCAGCGCGATCACGGCCAGATCCGCCTCGGCGATCTCCCGGGCATGGTCGACCACCAGATGCAGCACCTCGCCCTGCGGACTGCCCGAGAGCAGGGAGCGAGTCACCTCCGCGTTCGCGGCCAGCCAGCGCTCCCGCTGCCGTGCCGCGCGGTACAGCTCCGCGTTGTCGATGGCGACCCCGGCCGCCACCGCGAGGGTCGACAGTACGGACTCGTCGTCGCCGTTGAACTCGCCGCCGCCGTGTTTCTCCGTGAGGTAGAGGTTGCCGAACACCTCGCCGCGCACCCGGATGGGGACCCCGAGGAAGGAGTGCATCGGGGGGTGGTGCTCCGGAAAACCGTACGAAGCGGGGTGCTCGGAGAGCTTCGGCGTGCGCAAGGGGACGGGATGGTTGATCAGCTCGCCCAGCAGACCGTGCCCCTGCGGCAACGGGCCGATCGCCGCGATCTGGGCCTCGTCCAGGCCCACGGTGATGAACTGCGACAGCCGCCGGCCGTCGCCGATCACCCCCAGCGCTCCGTAACGGGCGTCCACCAGCACCACAGCGGCATCGACGATCTGCCGCAGTGCCTGCTCGAGCTCCAGCTCCCGGCCCACGGCGAGCACCGCCTCCAGGAGGCTGTGCACCCGTTCCTGGGCCTCTCTGGCCAGATCGAGACGTGCCTGCAGCTCGTCCAGCCCGAGGTTGGGTCGCTGCTGTGCTGCCTCGCCGGTCATTTGGGCCTCCGTAGGACTGCTGCCCAGCCATCGCCGCAGACACGGAGATCCACACCATGGGTTGGGCACCCGTTGCAGGCTACCGGCAGCGGTCAAACCGCCATCGATCCTCCGCTCAGAGCTGCAGTGGCCACCTACCCCGCCTCACACAGCCCATCCCCGGCGCTCGCCACGGCACGGGCGCTCGCCACGGCACGGTCGGCGTAACCACAACGTCGCCGCCCGCTGTCACTGCGTGACGTCAGCGGACCGGGGAGGGCCGGTTGTGAGGCCGAGGGCCTCGCGGACGGCGGCACCCACGACGGCTCGGCGCTGGGCTGCCCGGTACCGCGAGCTCGGCGAGGCCGGCATGAGCGACCGGTCCTCGCGCCCGCACCACAGCCCACGCCGGACCCCGACCCGCACCGAACGAAGGATCATCAAGGTCCGCGTGCTCCGCCGGTGGGGACCGGCCCGTATCGCCTACCTCCTGGGGCTGAACCCCGCGACCGTCCACCGGGTCCTGACCCGCTACCGCCTCGCCCGCCTGGCCCATCTGGACCGTGCCACCGGCCGCGTCATACGCCGCTACGAACGCGAGAAGCCCGGCGAGCTGGTGCACGTCGACATCAAGAAGCTCCGCAACATCCCCGACGGCGGAGGTCACAAGACCCTCGGACGCCAGGCCGGCCGCAAGAACCGCTCCGGAGCCGGATACAGCTACCTCCACAACGCCGTCGACGACCACTCCCGCCTCGCCTACAGCGAGATCCTCACCGACGAGAAGAAGGAAACCGCCGTCGGATTCTGGCAGCGGGCCCACGTGTTCATCGCCCAGGCCGGTATCACCGTCGAACGCGTCCTGACCGACAACGGCGCCTGCTACAAATCCCACCTCTGGCGCAACTACCTTGCAGGGCAAGGGATTTCACACAAGCGGACCCGGCCCTACCGGCCCCAGACCAACGGGAAAGTCGAACGCTTCAACCGCACCCTCCTCGACGAATGGGCCTACGCACAGCCCTACCGCAACGAGACTGAACGACGCGACGCCTACCCCGCCTGGCTCCACACCTACAATCACCACCGCGGACACACCGCGCTCAAGGGCCAACCACCCGCCAGCCGCGTCCCCAACCTCACGGGTCAGTACACCTAGGGCCTGTTTCAGAAGTGGATCAAGGACCTGGGATGATCTTGGCCCGTGGCTCGGGGAAATCTGACAGACGCGCAGTGGGCAGTGCTGGAACCGTTGTTGCCGATAGGCATCAAGCCTGGTCGGCCTCCGGTTCACAGCAAGCGGCAGCTGATCGACGGGATACGGTTCCGCACCCGGGCTGGCGTCCCGTGGCGAGACCTTCCTGTGCGGTACGGGCCCTGGGAGACGGTGTACGGGCTCTTCCGGCGCTGGCAGCGGGACGGCACGTGGCACCGGATCTTCGAGCAGCTTCAGGCGCGCGCCGATGCGAAGGGGCTGATCAGCTGGGACATCTCGGTGGACTCCACGATCGCTCGCGCCCACCAGCATGCGGCCGGCGCCCGTAAAAAAGGGGATCTGCAGGTCGAGCCGCCCGGCGGTGTGTTCACCGAGCCCGACGACCACGGCCTCGGACGCTCACGCGGCGGACTGACGACCAAGATCCACCTCGCAGTCGAGCAAGCCCAGAAGCCGATGTCCCTGGTAATCACGGCCGGACAGCGCGGTGACTCCCCACAGTTCCAGGTCGTCCTGGGCCGCATCCGGGTTCCCCGGCTCGGCCCGGGACGACCACGCACCCGCCCGAAACAAGGTCCGCGCCGACAAGGCGTACGGCTCCCGCGCCAACCGCGACCATCTTCGCCGACGCGGCATCCGTTGCACCATCCCGCAGAAGCGCGACCAGATCGCCAACCGGAAGAAGCGCGGCTCCCTCGGCGGACGGCCCCCGAAGTTCGACAAGGACGACTACAAAGAGCGCCACGCGGTGGAGTGCGGGATCAATCGCCTCAAGCGCCACCGTGCCGTGGCCACCAGGTACGACAAGCTCGCCGTCCGCTACGAAGCCAAAGTGCTGGTCACGGCCATCAACGAGTGGCTGCGACCAGCACTTTAGGAGGTCAGTCGAGAATGGCGTCAAGCTCCACTTCAACGAGCCAGTCGGGATCGATGAAGCGTGAGACCTCAACGAAGGTGCAGGCTGGACGGACCGACGCGAACCGCTCTCCGTGCGCTCGCGCGGCTTCTTTCCATCGAGTCACGTCGGTGAGCATGATGCGGGTCCGCACGACGTCACCCAGCGACGCCCCTGTTGCCTTCAACGCGGCGTCTGCGATGTCCAGACACCTGACAGTCTGGGCATAGACGTCGCCTCGCCCCACGGTCGCCCCGTCGTCCCCGATGGGAGCAGTCCCAGCGACCGCGACGTGCGCCCCTTTGCGGACTGCCCGGGAAAACCCTATTTGGGGTTCGAGTGGTGAGCCAGAACTGACGATCTGCCGAACATGATCCA
This sequence comes from Streptomyces sp. PH10-H1, assembly GCF_030063355.1. Lineage (GTDB taxonomy): Bacteria > Actinomycetota > Actinomycetes > Streptomycetales > Streptomycetaceae > Actinacidiphila. The sequence goes on along the minus strand of NZ_JASISZ010000046.1, from coordinate 767 downwards.
TCGCACCATGCTCCCAGATCCCGCACTTTCGAAACAGGCCCTAGTAGGGCTTGGTCAGGTTGGTTGGGGTGGTGCGTGTCCTGCGGGCCTGGTGTGGCGTTGAGGGTGTGTGACTCCGGGCGAGATTGCTGGTGTGCGTGGTGAGTTGGAGGCGTTTGCGGCGGAGGTGTTCGAGCCGTTTGCGCGTAAGGATCAGCGTCGGTGGGGGCAGGTCTACCTGCGGGGACTGCTGACCGACGGGCAGCGCAAGTCGGTCGAGCCGATGGCCGCCCGGCTCGGGCAGGACGGGAACCGTCAGGCACTGGCGAATTTCATCACCACCAGTCCCTGGGATCCGGCGCACATCCGGGCCCAGCTCGCCTGGCGGATGGAGGCGGCGATCGGGCCCAGGGCCCTGGTCTTCGACGACACCGGGTTCCTCAAGGACGGCACGGCTTCGGCGTGTGTGGCGCGGTAGTACACCGGCACCGCAGGCAAGGTCACGAACTGCCAGGTCGGCGTCTCACTCCACCTCGCGTCCGACCACGCCTCGGCGGCGGTCAACTGGCGGTTGTTCCTGCCGCAGGCCTGGGACCCGGCCTCGTCGAAAGCCGATGCGGTCAAGGTCGCCCGCCGCGCATCGTGCGGCATCCCCGAGCAGGTCGGGCATGTGGAGAAGTGGCAGCTGGCCCTGGACATGCTCGATGAGACCCGCTCGTGGGGCATCGAGGTGCCGCTGGCCATCGCGGACGCCGGATACGGCGACGCCGCCGCGTTCCGGCACGGGG
>NZ_JASISZ010000045.1 GCF_030063355.1 Streptomyces sp. PH10-H1 | reverse complement strand
GTGTCCGCCCGTCGTCCAAACCCTCACCAGACCGCAACGGGCTACCCAACGTCACCATGGAAGAAACCATCGAAACCCATGCGCTCAGGCGTCTGACCAGCAGCGTTGCACTAACTCACCGGCATTGGCCTGAGCTGCAGTTTTATTCACCTCGACCCGGGGTGACATGTTTTCGCTCACGCATCACGTCGAATGCGTCGCGATCCTGGCCAAGGCGGCCTGACGCGCCAGGGGTGACTCCCTCGGGCCGATCTTCCTCCGGGCGGACGGGCTCGGTCCGGCGTGCTCGGTCCGGCGTTCGGGTCCTGCGTTGCGGACGGGTGTTCCAGGCGGGGCCTACTCCGCTGCCATCGCGGCGAGCTTGGTCACGGTGTTCCAGTTGCGGGCCGTCGCGGTCACCCCCAGCTTCTTGTCGGTGAAGAGCAGGGCGAGACGCGATTTGTGCACGCCGTCCGGCAGATGCAGATAGATCTCGGTCGGGGCCTTGGGGTCGGCGAGCCGGAACTCCTCCGGCGCGTAGGCCGCGGGATCGATACCGGCCAGCCGCTCCGGCGCCGGCGGCCCGGACAGGAAGGTCACCAGGAACCGGGACGTGTCGATGCCGTCCATGGCGAACGGATTCCGGTCGACCACCCGCTGGATATCGGCGCCCTCCCGCACGAGGCAGCGGATGGTGAGCCCCAGCTCCTCCTTGATGCGCGCCTCCAGGGAGGTGGTCAGTTCCGCCGGATCGGCCCGGGGGTGGCCGAAGACGGCGTTCCCGCTCTGGAGATGGGTCCGTACGTCCGTGCAGTCCAGTCCGGCCAGCAGCTCGCGCAGGGTCTGCATCGGTACCTTGTTCTTGCCGCCCACATTGATCCCGCGGAGCAGCGCCACATAGCTCGTCACGCCGCCCACCGTAGAGCAGGGCTCTGACAGCGGTCAGTCGCCGGCCGTCGGTCGCCGGCCGGAGTCGGTGACTCCCATGGAGATCATCCTCCCGGGCTTCGCCCGTTCGGAGGACGCCGGGCTGACGTAACGGTTCGCCACCGCGAAAGCTGACTACGTTCACCGATATGAATATGACGAGTGCGCGTCCCGCCGTTACGGAACTGCGCTTATCCGCCTTCAAGTCGCACCGCGGTGCGAGCTTCGCCCTGGGTCCGCTCACCCTGCTCGCCCGGGCGAGCGGACCCAGGAAGTCGAGCGTGCTGGAGGCGCTGACCGCGTTGGGGAGGCTCGCGGGCGGCGAGACGCTGGGCGCCGTGTTCGACGGGACCGGCGGGCCCGAGGGGCGGGAAGAGGCGGGGTGCGTGCGCGGCGGGGCGGCGGCCTGCGTGCCGCAAGGCGCGCAGCCGGACACCGAAGGGCGGCGTGGATTCCGGATCGGCTGCACCGTGACCGGTCCCGTCGGACCGGTCCGGCTGGATGTCGCCGTACAGGCGGAGCCCGAACTGCGCATCGTCGGCGAGCGGTTGACGGGTGCGGGGGAGACCTTGCTGACCACCGCGTTGCGAGATCCGGGACGGCGCACCGTCCAGGCGGCCTGGCACACGGCGGGACTGGTGCCCGTCACCCGTGCGCCGCTGCCCGACGATCTGCTGGCGACGGCGCTGCTGCCGCTGCGGGTCGCGGGACGGACCGAGGGCCAGCGCCTGGTGCTGGCGGCGGTCGAGCAACTGGTGATGGCGTTACGGGGGGTGTTCCCCGTCGCCCCCCGGCCGGATGCGATGCGGGCGCCGGTGGACACGCGGGACGGGATGCTGCGCAGCGGGTGCGAGAACCTTTCGGCGGTCCTGGCCAGGACCGAGGGCGAGTGCCGTACGCGGCACGCGGCGCTGGTACGGGCGATGCGGGCGGTCTGCAGCCCGCCGGTCGACGGGCTGACCGTCCTCCGGTCGCGGCTGGCCGGAACCGATCGCGGGCCGACGCTGGAGGCCGTGATCGCGGCGGTGGACCGCGGGCCGCTGGGGCTGGTGCCGGTGGACCGGCTGGGGGACGGGGAACTGCGCTTCCTGGCCATGGCGTTGGTCCTGCTCACCGGGCCGGGAGTGCTGGAGGTCGACACGAGCGCAGAGCTCCTTCCCGCCGCCCAGGTGCTGACCGTGCTCAGCGACGGACTCGACTTGGGACTGGACCGCCGGCAGGCCAGGGAACTGCTCGCTCTCGCGGGCATGGCGGCGGAACGCGGCCACATCCGGCTGCTGGGAGTGGTGCACGACGCCTCGGTCGCCGAGGGTCTCGGCGGGGTGTCGGTCATCGATTTCGTCCCCTCGCGGCGGCCGGGGAACGCGGAGCCAGGGGAGGCGGAGGTCGAGGCGGTGGCAGGTGCCGGGGCCGGCGCCGCTTCGGGGGCCGGTGCTGGGGCCGGTGAGCGGGTGCCGACGCGGTCGGCGCCCACCATGCGGTAGACCTGTGCGGATGAGCGAGGATCTGCGAGCACTGCAGCACCGCCTGGCCGCCTTCGCGGCGGCCAGGCGCTGGCAGCAGTACCACGTACCCAAGAACCTGGCCGCGGCGCTGAGCGTCGAGGCGTCCGAACTGCTGGAGATCTTCCAGTGGATGACTCCGGAGGAGGCGGGGCGGGTGATGGACGACGCCGGGACCGCCCACCGGGTGGAGGACGAGGTGGCGGACGTCCTGGCGTATCTGCTGCAGTTCTGCGAAGTGCTGGGGATCGATGCGCTCAAGGCCCTCGCGGCGAAGATCGACTGCAACGAACTACGCTTCCCGGTGCCGTCGGAGGACGAAGGGCCGGGCACTATTCACTCGACCGGGTGACCGGATTATCCACAAACGGCGGGTTGTCCACAGGCGCGGAGACCCCCCCTTCCGTTCGCAGCCACCGACCGTCACTCTGGGTGATGGGACGGTAGCCCGGAGCGGTAGGGGGAGCACATCATGGACGCGGTACGGCTCATCATGGCCACCCGGCACGCGCTCGAACAGGCGTGGCAGGTCCAGGATCTGATCACGGAGGCGTGGCAGGCGCAGGCGCTCGCGGAGGCGGTGGGCGGCCATCTGGCCCTGCACGGGCCGCCGGAGCTGCGGGCCGCCGGGTTCTCGGTGTGCGAGGCGGGCGGCGGCCGGGGCTGCGGACCGGTGGGGGTCCCTGGCCCCCGGATGGACGCCGTCCGGGCGGCGATACTCACCGGCGTGCGGGAACCGGCCCGTGCGCTGACGGAGTTGCGGGATCTGCTGTCGGAGCTGGGGGCGGCGCTCGTCGGGGTGGCCTGCTCGGCGGACGACGAGGCGGTGTACTGGCAGTGCATCGACGCGGTCGACGCCGCCGAGGATTCCAAGGACCGGGTCTGCGCGCTGCTCCGCGCGGTCGGGGAACGGCCCGGGGAACGGCCCGGGGAACGGACGTCGGAGGACGGGTCGGGGGAACGGCCGGGGGACCGGATATGACAGCTCGCGACGGGTGCCGTGGGGCGGCCCACCGGATGGCGAGGGTGGGCCGCCGGCCGGTCAGGCGGGGCTCATGAAACGGACCCTGGCTCACCCCGGACCAGGTTGCGCTCGCCGGCCGACTGCAGATCGGCGTCGAGCCCGGCCAGGTCGGCGTTGAGCGAGGCCATCAGCTCCTCCATCTGCTGCAGCAGACCTTTCGGGAGCCGGTGCGGGCGGATGGGCCCCGGCTCCCGGCCCGGGCGCGGTCTCCTGGGACATGGCGGCCTCCTTGGGCCCTGGGGCCGGGCGGTCCGGCTCCGCCCGAGCCAACGATCACGCGCCGCCCCGGTCACTGTGGTTTTCCCCCGTGGGGAGGCGATGCAGTGGATATTCACCAGCCGGGGCACAAGATCGGTGCACCGTACGCACGGTTGACGCGCGGGGCGGTCCGGCGTGGAGGATGGGAGCCATGGATCTTCACCTCGTCACCGACCGCTGAACCCTGACCCGGCCCGGCCCGGCCCGGCCCGGCACACGAAGAGTCCGGCACACGAAGACCCGGCCCGGCACACGAAACGAGGAGCATCATGCCGCCCGACCTCACTCTGGGCACCCCGCTCGTCCTGGACGGCGGGCTGTCCAACCAGCTCGCCGCACAGGGCTGCGACCTGACCGATCCGCTCTGGTCGGCCCGGCTGCTGGCCGACGCACCCGAGCAGATCGAGGCGGCGCACGCAGCGTATGTCCGGGCGGGAGCGCAGGTACTCATCACGTCCAGCTACCAGGCGACCTACGATGGCTTCGCCCGCCGGGGGACGGGACGCGAGGCGGCGTCGGCACTGCTGCGCAGCAGCGTCGACCTGGCGCGGAGTGCCGCGGGCGGCCGTGGCGGCATTCTGGTCGCGGCGTCCGTCGGCCCGTACGGGGCGATGCTGGCGGACGGCAGCGAGTACCGGGGGCGGTACGGGCTGAGCGTGCGGGAGTTGGAGCGCTTCCACCGGCCGCGGATCGAGACGCTGGCCGAGGCCGGTCCGGATCTGCTCGCCCTGGAAACGGTGCCGGACATGGACGAGGCGGAGGCGCTGCTGCGCGCGGTGGAGGGGATCGGCCTGCCGGTCTGGCTCTCGTTCAGCATCGACGGGGACCGGACCCGCGCCGGGCAGCCGATGGAGGCCGCGTTCGCGCTGGCCGCCGGGCGGGACGAGGTGATCGCCGTCGGCGTCAACTGCTGTGCCCCGCATGACGCGGACCGTGCGGTGGCGGTCGCCGCGGAGGTTTCCGGCAAGCCCGTCGTGGTCTATCCCAACAGCGGCGAGGAGTGGGACGCACAGGCCCGGCAGTGGCACGGCGGCGCGACCTTCGAGGCCTCCCGGGTCCGTGACTGGGAGTCGGCGGGCGCCCGTCTGATCGGCGGCTGCTGCCGGGTGGGCCCCGCGCAGATCGCCGAACTGGCGGAGGTGATGCGCCAAGAGGCCCACGGCCTGTCCGACGGATCATGAACGGTCCCATTTCCCCCAGCGGTAGCTGGGGGAGCCTTGACCGCCCATGATCGGTCGAACAGGCCCTGGCCAAAATGCCTGGTGGCGGCGGGTGAACGCGGCGATACTCGGGCGTGTGTTCCTGACGATATCCCTCACCGGCAGCGACGAGCGTCCCGCGACGGACCTCGGATTCCTGCTGCACAAGCACCCGGAGAGGGCCCAGGCCTTCTCGACCTCCTACGGCGCCGCGCACGTCTTCTACCCGGAGGCGTCCGCGCGGACCTGCACGGCCGCGCTTCTGCTGGAGGTAGATCCGGTGGCGCTGGTGCGGCGTGCGAAGGGCAAGAGCCGGAGCGGCGCGCCCGATGCCGCGCTCGCGCAGTATGTGAACGACCGGCCGTACGCGGCTTCGTCCCTGCTGGCGGTGGCGTTGCGCACGGTGTTCTCCAGCGCGCTGCGGGGCGAGTGCCGCACCCACCCCGAGCGCGCTGCGGCCCCGCTGCCGCTGCGGATCGAGGTGCCGGTGCTGCCGGCCCGCGGCGGTGCCGCGCTGGTGCGGGCGCTGTTTGAGCCGCTCGGCTGGACCGTCGGGGCCGAACCGGTGGCGCTGGACCCGCAGTTCCCCGAGTGGGGCGACTCGCGGTATGTGCGGCTGACGCTCGAGGGCGAGCTGCGACTGTCCGACGCGCTGCGGCATCTGTATGTCCTGCTGCCGGTCCTCGACGACTCCAAGCACTACTGGATCGCGCCCGACGAGGTCGACAAGCTGCTGCGCTTCGGTGAGGGCTGGCTGGAGAACCACCCCGAGCAGCAGTTGATCGCCAGCCGCTATCTGTCCCGCCGCTGGGCCCTGACCCGCCAGGCCATGGAGCGCCTGGAGCTGGCCCGGCTCGCCGACGCCGACGACATCGAGGTCGAGGAGATCGACAACGCGGTAGACGAGAGCGCCGACACCGAGGACCGGCCCGTGCCGCTGGCGGCCCAGCGCCGGGACGCGATCCTCGAAGCGCTGCGCTCCGCGGGCGCGGCCCGGATCCTGGACCTCGGCTGCGGCCAGGGCCAGTTGGTCGGCGAGCTGCTGAAGGACGTCCGTTTCACCGAGATCATCGGCGTCGACGTATCGGTACGGGCGCTGAACGAAGCTGGCCGCCGGCTGCGCCTGGAGCGGATGGGCGAACGGAAGGCAGCCCGGGTCAAGCTCCTGCAGGGCTCTCTCGCCTACACGGACGCGCGGCTCAAGGGATACGACGCCGCCGTGCTCAGCGAGGTCATCGAGCACCTCGACCTGCCGCGGCTGCCAGCCCTGGAGTACGCCGTTTTCGGCTCCGCGCGCCCCGCGACCGTCGTCGTCACGACCCCGAACGCCGAGTACAACGTGCGCTGGGAGACGCTGCCCGCCGGACACGTCCGGCACGCGGACCACCGGTTCGAGTGGACCCGTGCGGAGTTCCGCGAGTGGGCGGACCGGGTCGCGCGGCGGCACGGATACGACGTGGCGTACGTACCCGTAGGACCGGACGACCCCGAGGTCGGCCCGCCGACGCAGCTGGCCGTCTTCACCCGGACCACCCAGCGGACCGCACAGCTCACGCAGACCCCGCCGCAGCCCGAACAGACCCCGCAGCCCGAACAGACCCCGCAGCCCGAACCGGCCGAGCAGTCCGAACCGACCGAACAGATCCCGAAGGAGGAGTCGGCCGCATGACCAGCAAGCGCACGCTTCCCGTGACCGACCTTTCCCTTGTGGTCCTGGTCGGAGCGACCGGCTCCGGCAAATCGACCTTCGCCGCCCGCCACTTCAGGCCCACCGAGATCCTCTCCTCCGACTTCTGCCGCGGCCTGGTCAGCGACGACGAGAACGACCAGGGCTCCAGCGGTGACGCCTTCGACGTCCTGCACTACATCGCGGGCAAGCGGCTCGCCGCCGGGCGCCTCACCGTCATCGACGCGACGAGTGTGCAGAGCGAGAGCCGCAAGCAGCTCGTCGACCTGGCCCGTCAGTACGACGTGCTGCCGATCGCGATCGTCCTCGACGTGCCCGAGCAGGTCTGCGCCGCGCGCAACGCCGCGCGCCCCGACCGGGCCGGGATGCCCAAGCACGTCATCCAGCGCCACCAGCGCGAACTGCGCCGTTCCCTGCGCGGCCTGGAGCGCGAGGGCTTCCGCAAGGTGCACATCCTGCGCGGTACCGAGGAGATCGACGGTGCCGAGATCGTGCTGGAGCGCCGCTACAACGATCTCCGGCACCTGGGCGGCCCGTTCGACATCATCGGCGACATTCACGGCTGCCGTTCCGAGCTGGAGACCCTGCTCACGAAGCTCGGCTACACCCTGGAGCGCGACGCGGCCCGACGCCCGGTGGGCGCCGCGCACCCGCAGGGCCGCACTGCCGTGTTCGTCGGCGACCTGGTCGACCGCGGTCCCGACAGCCCCGGTGTGCTGCGCCTCGTCATGGGCATGGTCGCCGCCGGCACCGCGCTGTGCGTGCCCGGGAACCACGAGAACAAGCTCGGCCGCTATCTCAAGGGCCGCAAGGTGCAGCACACCCATGGCCTCGCCGAGACCATCGGGCAGCTGGAGCAGACCGCCAAGGAGGAGCCGGAATTCGGCGCCAGGGCGCTGGAGTTCATCGAGTCGCTGGTCAGCCACTATGTACTCGACGAGGGCAGGCTCGTGGTCTGTCACGCCGGCCTGCCCGAGAAGTACCACGGCCGTACCTCCGGCCGGGTCCGCTCGCACGCGCTCTACGGTGACACCACCGGCGAGACCGACGAGTTCGGCCTGCCGGTCCGTTACCCGTGGGCCGAGGACTACCGGGGCCGCGCCACCGTCGTGTACGGGCACACCCCCGTCCCGGACAGCTCGTGGATCAACAACACCATCTGCCTCGACACCGGGGCGGTGTTCGGCGGGAAGATGACCGCGCTGCGCTGGCCCGAGCGCGAGCTCGTCGACGTGCCGGCCGAGCGGGTCTGGTACGAGCCGGTGAAGCCGCTCGTCACCGAGGCACCGGACGGCCACGACGGACGCCCGCTCGACCTCGCCGATGTCACGGGCCGCCGCGCCGTGGAGACATCACAGCACGGCCGGGTCGCGGTCCGTGAGGAGAACGCGGCCGCCGCACTGGAGGTCATGAGCCGGTTCGCGGTCGACCCGCGGCTGCTCGCCTACCTGCCGCCGACGATGTCGCCCTGCGCGACGTCGCAGGAGTACGGCTATCTGGAGCACCCGCGCGAGGCCTTCGCCGCCTACCGCGCGGACGGCGTGCGCCAGGTGGTGTGCGAGGAGAAGCACATGGGATCGCGCGCGGTCGCGCTGGTCTGCCGCGACGCCGCGGTGGCGCAGGCGCGCTTCGGGATCACCGAACCGGGGGTGAGCGGCACGCTGCACACCCGCACCGGCCGGCCGTTCTTCGACGACCAGGAGGTCACCGAGCAGATCCTCGCCCGGCTGCGGGAAGCGGTCACCGCCGCCGGACTCTGGGACGAGCTGGAGACGGACTGGCTGCTGCTCGACGCCGAACTGATGCCCTGGTCGCTCAAGGCGTCCGGCCTGCTGCGCCGGCAGTACGCCGCCGTGGGCGCCGCCTCCGGCGCGGTGTTCCCCGGCGCGATCGCCGCCCTGGAGGCGGCCGGGGCCCGGGGCACCGACGTGACGGACCTGCTCGCCCGCCAGCGCGGCCGGGCCACCGACGCCGCCGCGTTCACCGACGCCTACCGGCGTTACTGCTGGATCACCGACGGCCTGGAGGGAGTGCGGCTCGCGCCCTTCCAGATCCTGGCCGCCCGGGGCCGCAGCCTGGCCGCGCTCCCGCACGATGAGCAGCTCGCGCTGATCGACCGGCTGGCCGCGAACGACCCGACGGGCCTGCTGCAGTCGACCCGCCGCCGCGTCGTCGACACCGGCGACGACCGGTCGATCGCGGCGGGCACCGACTGGTGGCTGGAACTGACCGGCGCCGGCGGCGAGGGCATGGTCGTCAAGCCGCTCCAGGCCCTGGTGCGCGGCGGGAACGGACGGCTGGTGCAGCCCGGCATCAAGTGCCGGGGCCACGAGTACCTGCGGATCATCTACGGTCCCGAGTACACCCGCCCCGACAACCTCGCCCGGCTCCGTTCCCGGGCCCTGGGCCACAAGCGCTCGCTCGCGCTCCGCGAGTACGCGCTCGGCCTGGAGGCGCTGGACCGGCTGTCTGCGGGCGAGCCGCTGTGGCGCGTCCACGAGGCGGTTTTCGCGGTGCTCGCCCTGGAGTCGGAACCGGTCGACCCCAGGCTCTGACCACTGTCCAGCCCGGCCGGGCGGGCTCACGGACGAGCCCGCCCGGCACCTGCCCGGCACCTGCCCGGCACCTGCCCGGCACCTGCTCCGGCATCGGCCCGGCACCGAAATACCGGCCGACACGTCCATCCGGTGCCGGGGCGTGCGAGGCGCCCGTGAGAGGGGAAGGACTGTGTCCATGGGCTTTCACGTGGATTCCGAGGCCGGGCGGCTGCGCCGCGTCATCCTTCACCGACCCGACCTGGAGCTGAAGCGGCTGACCCCGTCCAACAAGGACGCGCTGCTCTTCGACGACGTGCTCTGGGTGCGCCGGGCGCGCGCGGAGCACGACGGCTTCGCGGACGTGCTGCGCGACCGCGGGGTCGACGTCCACTTCTTCGGTGACCTGCTGCGGGAGGCGCTGGCGGTCCCGCAGGCTCGCGCGCTGGTGCTGGACCGGGTCTTCGACGAGAAGGAGTACGGACCGCTGGCCACCAGTCATCTGCGCGCGTCCTTCGACGAGCTGCCCGTGCCCGACCTGGTCGAGGCACTGGTCGGCGGGATGACCAAGCGCGAGTTCCTCGACCGGTTCGCCGAGCCGACCTCGGTGCTCTTCCACGCCATGCGGCTGGACGACTTCCTGCTCAAACCGCTGCCGAATCACATCTTCACCCGCGACACCTCCGCCTGGATCTACGACGGGGTCAGCATCAACGCGATGCGCTGGCCGGCCCGGCGGCGCGAGACCGTGCACTTCGAGGCGATCTACCAGCACCATCCGCTGTTCGCGGGCGGCGGCTTCCACATCTGGTCGGAGGGTCAGGCGGCATATCCGTCCACCATCGAGGGCGGCGACGTCCTGGTCATCGGCAATGGCGCGGTCCTCATCGGCATGAGCGAGAGGACCACCCCGCAGGCGGTGGAGATGCTCGCACAGCGGATGTTCTCGGCCGGTTCCGCGACCACGATCGTGGCGCTGGACATGCCCAAGAAGCGGGCGTTCATGCACCTGGACACCGTGATGACGATGGTGGACGGCGACACGTTCACCAAGTACGCCGGGCTGGGGATGCTGCCCTCGTACACGATCGAGCCGGGCGTGGAGGAGCGGGACCTGAAGGTCACCGACCATCCCGCGGAGCACATGAACCGGGCGATCGCGGCGGCACTGGGCCTGGACGACATCCAGGTGCTCACCGCGACGCAGGACGTGCACGCGGCGGAGCGCGAGCAGTGGGACGACGGATGCAATGTGCTCGCCGTCGAGCCGGGGGTGGTGGTGGCCTACGAGCGCAACGTCACGACCAACACGTTCCTGCGCAAGCGCGGCATCGAGGTGATCGAGATCCCGGGCAGCGAGCTGGGACGGGGGCGCGGCGGCCCGCGCTGTATGAGCTGTCCCATCGAACGCGACGCGGTATAGCGCGGATAGCGCATAGGGGACTGTATAATCATGTCATTCGTCGTATAGACTTCCAAGGTCTTCCGCCGCCGCTACCCAGGAGTCCCCATGGCCATCGACCTCACGGGTCGTCATTTCCTCAAGGAGCTGGATTTCAGCCCCGAGGAATTCCGCTACCTGGTGGAGCTGGCGGCACAGCTGAAGGCGGCCAAGCGTAAGGGGACCGAGGTCGGACGGCTGGCCGGGAAGAACATCGCGCTGGTCTTCGAGAAGACCTCGACCAGGACCCGGTGCTCGTTCGAGGTCGCGGCGGCCGACCAGGGCGCCAGGACCACGTACCTCGACCCCTCCGGCTCGCAGATCGGGCACAAGGAGTCGGCCAAGGACACCGCCCGGGTGCTCGGCCGGATGTTCGACGGCATCGAGTACCGGGGTGCGGGACAGGAGATCGTCGAGGAACTCGCGCAGTACGCGGGCGTACCGGTCTGGAACGGTCTCACCGACGAGTGGCACCCCACCCAGATGCTCGCCGACGTGCTCACCATGTCCGAGCACAGCGACAAGCCGCTTGACGGGATCGGCTACGCGTACCTCGGCGACGCCCGCTACAACATGGGCAACTCGCTGCTGGTCACCGGCGCGCTGCTCGGCATGGACGTACGCATCGTCGCGCCCCGCCAGCTGTGGCCGCAGGAGTCGGTGATCGCCGAGGCCCGCCGCCTCGCGGAGCGCACCGGCGCGCGCGTCACGCTCACCGAGGACGTGTCGGAGGGTGTGCGCGGCGTGGACTACGTCCACACCGACGTGTGGGTGTCCATGGGGGAGCCCAAGGAGGTGTGGGACGAGCGGATCGAGCTCCTCGGCCCGTACGCGGTGACCATGGATGTGCTCCGCGCCACCGGCAACGCGGACGTGAAGTTCCTGCACTGTCTGCCGGCCTTCCACGACCTGGGGACGAAGATCGGCCAGGAGATCTACGAGCGGCACGGCCTGACCTCGCTCGAAGTCACCGACGAGGTCTTCGAATCCGCGCACTCCGTCGTCTTCGACCAGGCGGAGAACCGGATGCACACCATCAAGGCGATCCTGGTGGCCACGCTGGGCTGACGCCCCGACTCCGCCACGGCCCCCCCGGATATCTCGTGGTCGTGACGGCGGTCACGAATGAGTGATAACTTCGCAGTGCGAGCGTCCGCACCCTCCCCCCGCCCAGGAGGACGTGGCATGAGTCCCTTCCAGAGCTCCGCGAGCCCCACCGGCCAGTGGAGACATCTGAGGCTGGAGCGTGCCGGTGGCATCGCCACCGTCACGCTCGACCGCCCCGACAAGCTGAACGCCCTCACCTTCGGCGCCTACGCCGATCTGCGCGATCTGCTCGCCGAGCTGGCGCACGACGGGGAGACCCGGGTGCTGGTGCTGGGCGGCGCCGGCCGCGGCTTCTGCTCCGGCGGGGACGTGGACGAGATCATCGGCGCCACGCTCGCCATGGGCGCGGGCGAACTGCTCGGCTTCAACCGCATGACCGGGCAGGTCGTCCGGGCGATCCGCGAAGCGCCGTTCCCCGTCGTCGCCGCCGTGCACGGGATCGCGGCCGGCGCGGGCGCCGTACTGGCACTGGCCGCCGACTTCCGGATCGTCGAGACGTCCGCCCGTTTCGCCTTCCTCTTCACCCGGGTCGGACTCGCGGGGGCCGACATGGGGGCCGCGTACCTGTTGCCCCGCATGGTCGGACTCGGCCACGCCACCCGGCTGCTGATGCTCGGCGAGACGGTCGACGCCGCCGAGGCGCAGCGGATCGGCCTGGTCAGCGAAACGGCGGCCGACGGACAGGCCGACGCGGTGGCCGCCGCACTGGCCGCGCGGCTCGCCGCCGGCCCGACGCTGGCGTACGCGCAGACCAAGGCGCTGCTCACCGCCGAACTCGACATGCCGCTGGCGGCCGCCGTCGAAATGGACGCCGCCGCCCAGGCGCTTCTCATGACCAGCGCCGACTACGCCGAATTCCACGCCGCGTTCACCGCGAAGCGCCCGCCCCGCTGGGAAGGGCGCTAGCGATGCGGACGCGGATGCGGATTGCGGTCATCGGCGGCGGACCCGGCGGCCTGTACGCGGCCGCGCTGCTCAAACGCCTCGACCCCGCGCGTGACATCACCGTGTGGGAACGCGGCGCCCCCGACGACACCTTCGGCTTCGGCGTCGTCCTTTCCGACGAGACCCTCGGCGGCATCGAGCACGCCGACCCGGTCGTCTTCCGCGCCCTGCAGGCGGAGTTCACCCGCTGGGACGACATCGATGTGCACTTCCGCGGCGAAGTGGTCACCTCCGGCGGGCACGGCTTCGCCGCCCTCGACCGTCGCCGGCTGCTGGCGATCCTTCACCAGCGCTGCCGCGACCTCGGCGTGGAGCTGCGGCTGCGTGAACCCGGCCCCGCCGCCGCCACCCTGGCCCGGAGCCACGATCTCGTCATCGCCGCGGACGGCGCCAACAGCGCGACCCGCGCCGCGCACGCCGATGTCTTCCAGCCGAGCCTGACCGGCCACCGCTGCCGCTACATCTGGCTCGGCACCGACCTTCCGCTGAACGCCTTCCGCTTCGAGATCGCCGAGACCGAGTACGGCGTCATGCAGGGCCACGCCTATCCCTACCGTGACAGCGCCAGCACCTTCATCGTCGAGATGCGGGAGGACGTATGGCGGCGCGCGGGATTCGACCGGCTCGACGAGGCCGAGTCGATCGCCCGCTGCGAGAAGCTCTTCGCCTCCTCTCTGAACGGCCACGCGTTGCACGGCAACCGCTCACGCTGGGGCGCGTTCACGACCGTCGTCAACCAGCGGTGGTGGCACGAGCGGACCGTACTGCTCGGCGACGCCGCCCACACCGCGCACTTCTCCATCGGCTCCGGCACCAAACTCGCCATGGAGGACGCGCTCGCGCTCGCCGCCTGTCTGCAGGAACAGCCGGATGTGCCGGCCGCGCTGGCGGCGTACGAATCCGAGCGCAGGCCCGTTGTCGAGAGCACCCAGCGCGCCGCCCGTGCCAGCCTCGAATGGTTCGAGCAGCTCTCCCAGTACACCGGCCAGCAGCCGCTGCAGTTCGCCTTCAACCTCCTCACGCGCAGCCGCCGCGTCACCCACGACAACCTGCGGATGCGGGACCGGGACTTCACCGATGCCGTGGAACGGGCCGTACTGCCTCAGACCGAGGGAACCGGGCCCGCCGCCACCGGGCCCGCCGCCACCGGGCCCGCCGCCCCGCCGATGTTCACCCCCTTCCGGCTGCGCGGGCTCACCCTGCGCAACCGGGTCGTCGTCTCGCCCATGGACATGTACTCGGCCGTGGACGGCACCCCCGGCGACTTCCATCTCGTCCACCTCGGCGCGCGGGCCCTCGGCGGCGCCGGTCTTGTCATGACCGAGATGGTGTGCGTCAGCCCGCACGGCCGCATCACCCCCGGCTGCACCGGCCTGTACACCGACGAGCACGAGACGGCCTGGCGGCGCGTGACCGACTTCGCGCACAGCCAGTCGTCCGCCGCCATCGGCCTCCAGCTCGGCCACAGCGGACGCAAGGGCTCCACCCGCCTCATGTGGGACGGCATGGACGAGCCGCTGCCGGACGGCAACTGGCCGCTCGTCGCGCCCTCCCCGGTGTCCTACCGGCCGGGCGTCAACCAGGTGCCGCAGGAGCTCGACGCGGCCGGACTCGCCGGCATCCGCGAGCAGTTCACCTCGGCCGCCCTGCGCGGCGCCCGCGCGGGCTTCGACCTGCTCGAACTCCACTGCGCCCACGGCTATCTGCTCTCCTCCTTCCTCTCTCCGCTCACCAACCACCGCACCGACGCGTACGGCGGCGACCTCGACGGTCGGCTGCGCTACCCGCTGGAAGTCTTCGACGCAGTCCGGGCCGTCTGGCCGCAGGACCGGCCCATGACCGTCCGCATCTCGGCCACCGACTGGGCGCCGGGCGGCACCACGGATGACGACGCCGTCGCCATCGCCCGTGCCTTCGCCGCCCACGGGGCCGACGCCATCGACGTCTCCACTGGCCAGGTCGTCGCCGATGAGCGCCCCCAGTACGGCCGCTCCTACCAGACCCCCTACGCCGACCGCATCCGCAATGAACTCGGCGTCCCCGTCGTCACCGTCGGCGCCGTCTCCTCCTGGGACGACGTCAACTCCCTCATCCTCGCGGGCCGCGCCGATCTCTGCGCCCTGGCCCGCGCCCACCTCTACGACCCCAACTGGACGTTGCACGCCGCCGCGGAACAGAACTACACCGGCCCGGCGGCCGCGTGGCCCCAGCCCTACGCCGCCGGCAGCCGCCGCCCGCCGAGCGGCCGCACGGACGCCCCGAAGCCGCGGCTCACGCTTTAGCCGTGACCGGCAGGGCTGCACCGGGTTAAGCGTCCTCCGGCCGCGCTGTCCTCACTGGCCGCGGGGGTCCCCAGTGTTCTCGCGCACGTAGCGTCCGCCTGCTTCGCGCAGTCGTGCGTGCAGCTCCCGGAAGACCTGGGCCGCGCGAGCCCCGGGCCAGTCGGCGGGGAGCAGATCCGCGGGAAGGCCCGGGTCGGCGTAGGGGAGCCGGCGCCAGGTGTCGAGGGCGCGCAGATAGTCGCGGAAGGCGGCCTGCGGCGGGGCGGGGGACCGGTGGGGCCAGTGGGCGAGGACGGGCTCATGGGCGTCGAGGAAGGTCCGGTGGAGTTCGGCGATGGCGTCGAGGTCCCACCAGCGGCGGACGGCCGTGACGGTGGGTTCGAACCCGAGGCGGGTGCCCTGGAACAGGTCGACGTAGGCGTTGAGTTCGAGGCGGCGCAGGGTGTGGCGGGCCTCCTCCTGGATGTGGGCGCGGGCTATCCACACACCGGGGGCGGCGGTGCCGAAGCCGAGCCGAGCCAGCCGGGAGCGGAGCAGGTGCCGCTTGCGGCGCTCGGTCTCGGGGACGGAGAAG
Source organism: Streptomyces sp. PH10-H1 (assembly GCF_030063355.1). Classification (GTDB taxonomy): domain Bacteria; phylum Actinomycetota; class Actinomycetes; order Streptomycetales; family Streptomycetaceae; genus Actinacidiphila. Next base: position 54,202 of record NZ_JASISZ010000045.1, on the reverse strand, counting down.
ACGGCGAGCACCCAGGCGGCCTCCGCGGCCTCCGCGCCCTCCGCGCCCTTCGCGAGGGACCCGTAGATGCGCCGGTCGCCGTCGGCGAGGAGCTGGCGGGCGTCGTCGGAGAGCGCGTATCCGGCGGCGCCGCCGACCCGGTCCGGGACGAGGAACTCGCGCCGTTTGAGCCGGGAGACGGCCGAGCGGACCGACCGCGGGTCGATGTCCACCGCGCCCATGAGCCGGACGAGGGCGGCGACCGGCACCCGGCCGCCCAGTTCGGCTCGCCCGTAGGCGCCGAAGAAGGTCACGATCAGTGAACCGGGGGTGTACTCGGTCATCTGGTCACTCCAGGTCGCGTCACTCCAGGTCGCGCAGCCGGAAGCGCTGCAGCTTCCCGGTGGGCGTGCGGGGCAGCGCATCGAGGAAGACGATGTCGCGCGGGCACTTGTAGGGCACGATCACGCCCTTCGTGAAGTCGCGCAGGGCCCCCACCGTCGCATCGTCCCGCGCGACGCCGGCCCGCAGGACGACGAAGGCCCGGACGTGCTGGCCGCGCTCCTCGTCGGGGACGCCGATCACGGCCGCTTCGAGGACGTCGGGATGGCGCAGCAGCGCCTCCTCGACCTCCGGGCCCGCGATGTTGTAGCCCGCCGAGATGATCATGTCGTCGGCGCGGGCGACATAACGGAAGTAGCCGTCGGGCTCACGGACGTAGGTGTCGCCGGTGAGGTTCCAGCCGTCCTGTACGTACACGGTCTGACGCGCGTCGGCGAGATAGCGGCAGCCGGTGGGACCGCGCACCGCGAGCAGGCCGGGCTCGCCGTCCGGGACGGGCCGCCCGTCGGCGTCCACGATCCGCGCGCGGTAGCCGGGCACGGGCACGCCCGTGGTGCCGGGGCGGATGGCGTCGTCGGCGGCGGAGATGAAGATGTGCAGCATCTCGGTCGCGCCGATGCCGTTGATGATGCGCAGGCCGGTGCGCTCGTGCCAGGCCTGCCAGGTGGCGGCGGGCAGGTTCTCGCCCGCCGACACGCAGCGCCGCAGCGACGACACGTCGTACGGGCCGGAGCCCGCGTCGGCGCCGAGCTGTCCGAGCATCGCCCGGTAGGCGGTCGGCGCGGTGAACAGCACGCTCACCCGGTGCCGGGCGACGGCCGCCAGCAGCTGCTCGGGCCCGGCCTGTTCCAGCAGCACACTGGACGCCCCGGCCCGCATCGGGAAGATCACCAATCCGCCGAGGCCGAAGGTGAAGCCGAGCGGCGGGCTGCCCGTGAAGACGTCGTCGGGGCGGGGGCGCAGCACCTGGGCGGAGAAGGTGTCCGCGATGGCCAGCACATCGCGGTGGAAGTGCATACAGCCCTTGGGGCGGCCCGTGGTCCCGGAGGTGAAGGCGATCAGCGCGACATCGTCGGACGAGGTGTCGACGGCGGGGAACCGGTCGGGCTTGCCTGCGGCCAGCCGCAGCAGGTCATCGGGCGCCTCGCCGCCGTAGGTGGTGATCCGGAGCTCCGGGATCTCCGCCTTGGCCAGGTCGTCGACCGACCGGAGGTCGCACAGCGCGTGCCGGACGGCCGCGATCCCGCAGATCGTCGCCAGCTCACCGGAGCGCTGCGCGGCCAGTACGGTCACGGCGACCGCGCCCGCCTTGAGCACCGCGAACCAGCAGGCCACCAGCCAGGGCGTGGTCGGTCCGCGCAGCAGTACCCGGTTGCCGGGGCGCACGCCGAGGTCGTCGGCCAGTACGTGCGCGATGCGGTCGGCGGCGGCGCGCAGGTCGTCGTAGGACCAGACCTCCCCGCCGGGAGTGCGCAGGCAGGGGGAGCCGGGGCTGCCGCCGGACAGCAGTTCGGCCGCGCAGTTGAGCCGGTCGGGGTAGTGCAGGGCGGGCAGCTCGAAGGCGAGTTCCGGCCACGTTTCGCGCGGCGGGAGATGGTCGCGCGCGAAGGTGTCCACGTGGGCTGAGGGCAACAGGTCCATGGCGGTACCGCCTTCGTTGGCACCTGAGAGCGGACGAATTCAGCGTAACGTGTTGCTGACGACAGTCAACGGTACGCGATACCGCTTGGAGGCGCCCGATGCCCTCGTTCGCGCTTGACCCGGAACAGCTGAAGTGGTGCGCCCACGTCCGCTCCCTCGCGGCGAGCCGGCTGCGGCCGTTGGCCGAGGCGGGCGATCCCGGGCGCGTCAACCGCCCGCTGCTCGCGGAACTGGGCGGACTCGGCCTGCTGGAGCGGGTCTTCCCGCCCGGCGGCCGGGTGTCGGCGATGGACCTGTGCCTGGTGCGGGAGTCGCTGGCCCGCGAGTGCACTGAGGCCGAGACTGCCCTCGCCCTCCAGGGCCTGGGCGCGCATCCGGTGCTGCGCAACGCGGCGCTGGCCGCCCGGTGGATCCCGGAGGTCACGGCGGGCCGGGCGGTCGCCGCCTTCGCGCTCACCGAACCCGCCGCCGGATCGGACGCGGCGGCACTGGAACTGGCCGCTGAGCCGGACGGCGCGGGCTGGCGGCTGACGGGCGAGAAGTGCTGGATCTCCAACGCCCCACAGGCCGACTTCTACACGGTCTTCGCCCGCACCGAACCCGGCGCGGGGGCGCGCGGGGTGACGGCGTTCCTCGTACCCGCCGACCGGCCGGGCCTGTCCGGCGAACACCTGGACATGCTCTCCCCGCACCCCATCGGCCGTCTCGCCTTCGACGGCGTCCCCGTCACCGCCGGCGATCTGCTCGGTGAGGCGGGCAGGGGCTTCCGCGTGGCCATGGACACCCTGAACCTCTTCAGGCCCAGCGTCGGGGCGTTCGCCGTCGGGATGGCGCAGGCCGCGCTCGACGCCGCCATCGCGCACGCGGGCGGGCGCACCGCCTTCGGCGGCCCGCTGAAGGATCTGCAGGCCGTGTCCCACGCGCTCGCCGAGACGGCGACCCGCACCGAGGCCGCACGGCTGCTCGTGTACGCGGCCGCGGAGGCGTACGACAGCGGAGCGGCCGACATCGCCAAGCGCTCGGCGATGGCGAAGCTGTACGCCACCGAGACGGCCCAGTTCGCCGTGGACACCGCTGTCCAGATCCATGGCGCCCGCGCCCTGGAACGCGGCCATCTTCTCGAACACCTCTACCGTGAAGTGCGCGCGCCCCGAATCTATGAGGGAGCCACCGAGGTCCAGCGCACCATCATCGCGAAGGAGCTGTACCGATGAGTCTGCGGCGTATCAACCCGGACGAACTGTCACCGCCCACCGGCTTCACCCACGCCGTCAGCGCGACCGGCCGCACGCTGGTCTTCCTGGCCGGCCAGACCGCCCTCGACCGGGCGGGAAAAGTCGTCGGCGACACGCTGCCCGAGCAGTTCGAGCAGGCCCTCACCAATCTCCTCGCCGCGCTGAACGCCGCGGGAGGCGGCCCCGCCGACCTCGCCCGGGTCACGGTGCACACCACCGATGTCGGCGCCTACCGGGAGAACGCCGCCGAACTGGGGCGCCTCTGGCGGTCGTTGGCCGGCCGGGACTTCCCGGCGATGGCTGTCGTCGGCGTGGTCCGGCTGTGGGACGAGCAGGCGCTGGTCGAACTCGACGGGATCGCCGTCCTGCCGTAGCGCCTGTCCTGCCGCCGTGATCGCGTGATCTCTTGGCAGCACTAAAGCCATGTGACATATTACTGCGGTGCCCACAAGACACTCACCGGACGTCGTCATCGTCGGGGCCGGGGTGGTCGGCGCGGCCTGCGCCTATTACGCCACCCGGTCCGGACTGTCCGTCGCCGTGGTCGACCGCGGCCCTGTCGCGGGCGGCACCACAGGCGCCGGTGAAGGCAATCTGCTGGTCTCCGACAAGGAGCCCGGTCCTGAGCTCGACCTCGCGCTGCTGTCCACCAGGCTCTGGCGCGAGCTCGCCGACGAACTCCCACCGGAGATCGAGTTCGAGCCCAAGGGCGGCCTCGTCGTAGCGTCCGACGAGGCCCGCCTGGGCGCCCTCAGCGCCTTTGCGGCCAAGCAGGCCGCAGCCGGCGTGGACGTGCGGGAGGTCCCCGCGGACCGGCTGCACGAGCTCGAACCGCACCTGGCCCCCGGCCTCGCGGGCGCCTTCCACTACTCCCAGGACGCCCAGGTGCAGCCCGCCCTGGCCGCCGCCCACCTGCTGCGCGCCGCCCGGCGCGACGGCGCCGTGCTGCGCCTCGGCGAGGAGGTCACCGCCGTCCTCACCGGTCCCGGCGGCGCGATCCGCGGTGTGCGCACCGATCGCGGCGAACTGTCCGCACCCGCCGTGGTCAACGCCGCCGGTACCTGGGGCGGCGAACTCGCCGCGCTCGCCGGGGTGGGCCTGCCGGTCATGCCGCGGCGCGGCTTCGTCCTCGTCACCGAACCGCTGCCCCGGCTGGTCCGGCACAAGGTCTACGCCGCCGACTACGTCGCCGATGTGGCCAGCGGCTCGGCCGCCCTGCAGACCTCGGCCGTGGTCGAGGGCACGTCCTCGGGGCCGGTCCTCATCGGCGCCAGCCGGGAGCGGGTCGGCTTCGACCGCACGCTTCGAGTCGAGATCCTGCGCAGGCTCGCCGCCCAGGCCGCCGGACTCTTCCCGGTGCTGGCCGGGGTGCGGGTGCTGCGCGCGTACCACGGCTTCCGGCCCTATCTGCCGGATCATCTGCCCGCGATCGGCCCCGATCCGCGTGCCCCGGGCCTCTTCCACGCATGCGGCCACGAGGGCGCCGGAGTCGGTCTCGCCCCGGCGACCGGACTGCTGCTCGCCGCCGCGATCCGGGGTGAGCGGGCCGCCCTGGACCTCGCGCCGTTCCGCCCCGACCGCTTTCCCGGCGCCGGTGCCGGTGGTGATGTCGGTGCTGATGCTGACGCCGATGTCCGGTCGGACCGGAGAGGAGATCCCCATGGCGCGTAATCCGGCCGACCTGGCCGGGGCCACGCCCGAGCCGCCGTTCGAGATCCGGATGGACGGGCGCGCCGTGCCCGCGCTGCCGGGCCAGAGCGTCGCCGCCGCCCTGTGGGCGGCGGGCATCCTCGCCTGGCGCACCACCCGGGTGAACGGCCGCCCGCGCGGCGCCTTCTGCGGCATCGGCTCCTGCTTCGACTGCCTCGCCACCGTCAACGGCACCGCCAACCAGCGGGCCTGTCTGGTCCCGGCCCGCCCCGGCGACCTCGTCACCACCCAGGAGGGCAACGGCCGTGCCGACCTCGCCGTCTGAGCCGCAGCTGTACGACCTCGCCGTCGTGGGCGCGGGCCCCGCCGGACTCGCGGCGGCCGTCACCGCCGCGGACCTCGGCCTGAGCGTCGTCGTGCTCGACGCCGCGGCCGCCCCCGGCGGCCAGTACTTCCGCCATCCCGCGCCCGGACTCGGCGCCGCGCGCCCCGAAGCGCTGCACCACGGCTGGGCCGCTTTCGCCGCGCTGAGGGAACGGCTCGACCTGCACACCGGGGCCGGCAGGGTCCGGCATCTCACCGGCCATCACGTGTGGACCGTGGAGCGCACGGGCGAGACCTGGACACCGCACGCCGTCGCAGGGCCTGACGGTCCGGGGCAACGGCAGCGGGCCGTCACATCGCGCGCGCTGCTGCTGGCCACCGGCTCCTACGAGCGCCAACTGCCCTTCCCCGGCTGGACCCTGCCCGGTGTGGTCGGCGCGGGCGGCGCCCAGGCGATGCTCAAGTCCGGGCTCGTGCTGCCTGGCCGGCGGATCGTGGTGGCGGGCAGCGGACCGCTGTTGCTGGCGGTCGCGGGCTCGCTGGCCGCCGCGGGCGCGAAGGTGCCCGCCGTCGTCGAGGCGGCCGGTTACGCCGCGTACGCCAGAGGCCCGCGGACGCTGGCCGCCAACCCAGGCAAACTGCTCGAAGGCGCGGTCCACGGCGCCGCCCTGCTGCGGCACGCTGTGCGGCTCCGCAGCCGCAGCGCCGTGACCGAGGCCCATGGCACGGACCGGGTGGAGGCTGTCACCGTCGCCCGGTTGGACCGCGACTGGCGGCCCGTGCCGGGCACCGGGCGGCGGATCGCCTGTGACGCGCTCGCGGTGGGCCACGGCCTGGTGCCGCAGCTGGAACTCGGCACCGCACTCGGCTGCGCCACCCGCCGCACCCCCGACGGTACATACGCACTCGAACTCGACGACCGTCAGCGGTCGTCGGTCCCCGGCGTATGGGCGGCCGGGGAGGCCGGGGGAGTGGGAGGCGCTCGACTCGCCCTGGCCGAGGGGGAATTGGCGGCCCTCGCCATCGCGGCCGAGCTGCGGGCGGACACCGTCCTCGCGGACGCCCCGCGTGCGGTCGCGCTGCGTCGTAACCGGTCCCGGCTGCGCGCCTTCGCCGGGATCATGGCGACCGCCCACCGGCCCGGCCCCGGCTGGCCGGGCTGGCTGCGGGACGACACCGAGGTGTGCCGTTGCGAGGAGGTGTCCGCGGCGGACATCCGGGAGGCGGTCGAGGGGCTCGGCGCCCGCGATGCCCGCACCGTCAAGCTGTTCACCCGCGCCGGGATGGGCTGGTGCCAGGGCCGGATGTGCGGCCCCGCGGTCGCGTGGCTGGCGGGTGGCGGCCCGGACGCGAGCAAAGGCACAGGCGCGGGCACAGGCGCGGGCGCTACCGCGAGCACCGACGCCGGGCCGGACCGCCGTCCGCTGGCCTGCCCCGTCCCGCTGGCCGCGCTCGCCGCGCTGCCCGTGACCACGGAGGATCCGTAGGACTCTCGTCCCGAGCCTCTTGTGGGCTCCGCGCGGCACACAGTAAAATGTCACATCTCACCAAAGGGAGATCCACCGTGAGCACCAACACCCCGCCCCGAGACCAGCCCTGGCACGGCGTCATGGTCGCCACCGCCCTCCCGTTCCACGCCGATCTGCGCGTGGACTTCGACGCCTACGCCGAGCACGTCACCTGGCTCATCGGATCCGGCTGCGACGGTGTCGTCCCCAACGGCTCGCTGGGTGAATACCAGACCCTCACCGACGACGAGCGCGACCGCGTCGTCCGCACCGCCGTCGAAGCGGCGGGCGACGGCGACCGCGTCATGTCCGGCGTCGCCGCCTACGGCAGTGCCGAGGCCCGCCGCTGGGCCGAACAGGCGGGCGAGGCAGGCGCAGGCTCCGTCCTGCTGCTGCCGCCCAACGCCTACCGAGCCGCCGACGCTGCGGTCCGTGCGCACTACGCCGAGGTGGCCAGGGCCGGGCTGCCGGTCGTCGCCTACAACAACCCGCACGACACCAAGGTCGACCTCACGCCGCAGCTGCTCGCCGCTCTCTACAACGACGGCAGCATCGTCGCGGTCAAGGAGTTCAGCGGTGATGTCCGCCGGGCGTACGAGATCGCCGAACTCGCCCCCGGCCTCGACCTTCTGGCCGGCGCCGACGACGTACTGCTCGAACTCGCCGTCGCGGGCGCGGTCGGCTGGATCGCGGGTTACCCCAACGCGTTCCCCGAGGCATGCGTCAGCCTCTACCGGGCCGCGGTCTCCGGCGACCTCGACACCGCCGTGCCGCTCTACCGGTCGCTGCACGCCCTCCTGCGCTGGGACTCCAAGACCGAGTTCGTGCAGGCGATCAAGGTGTCGATGGACCTCGCGGGCCGCCCCGGCGGCCCGGTCCGCCCGCCGCGCTCCCCGCTCCCGGCCGACACCGAGGCCGCGGTACGCGCTGCGACCGAGAAGGTCATGGCCGAAGGCCTCGGCTGACCGCAGACCGTTCACCGCAGACCGTTCACCGCAGACCGTTCACAGCAAACCGCCGAGGCGACATTTCCAGGGGGACCCCATGCGCAGCCGGAACATCTACCACGCCGTGGACTCCCACACCGAAGGCATGCCGACCCGCGTCATCACCGGCGGCGTGGGCGTCATCCCCGGCGCCACCATGGCGGAACGCCGTCTGCACTTCCAGGAGCACTCCGACCGGGTGCGCACCCTGCTGATGTACGAGCCGCGCGGGCACTCCGCCATGAGCGGCGCGATACTCCAGCCGCCCACCCGGCCCGACGCCGACTACGGCGTGCTGTACATCGAGGTCTCCGGCTATCTCCCGATGTGCGGCCACGGCACCATCGGCGTCGCCACCGTCCTGGTCGAAACCGGCATGGTGCCCGTCACCGAACCCGTCACCACCGTCCGCCTCGACACCCCCGCCGGGCTCGTCACCGTCGACGTCCAGGTCGAGGACGGCGTGGCCACCTCCGTCACCCTCCGCAACGTCCCGGCCTTCTCCGTCGGCCTCGACCGCAAGGTCGACGTCCCCGGCCACGGGACGCTCACGTACGACCTCGCCTACGGCGGCAACTTCTACGCCATGCTGCCGCTGGCCGCGCTCGGACTGCCCTTCGACCGGGACCGCAAGAACGACATCCTCGCCGCAGGACTGGCCGTCATGGACGCCATCAACGCGGTGGACCGGCCGGTCCACCCCGAGGACCCGGACATCCACGGCGTCAAGCACGTCCAGCTGATCGCCCCGGGCTCCGACGCGAAGCTGTCCCGGCACGCGATGGCCATCCATCCGGGCTGGTTCGACCGGTCGCCGTGCGGCACCGGCACCTCGGCCCGGATGGCGCAGCTGCACGCGCGCGGTGAACTGCCGCTGCACACCGACTTCGTCAACGAGTCCTTCATCGGCACGTCCTTCACCGGCCGGCTCGTCGAGGAGACGACGGTCGGCGGGCTCCCCGCCGTGGTCCCCACTGTCACCGGCCGCGCCTGGATCACCGGCACCGCCCAGTACTTCCTCGATCCGTCCGACCCCTTCCCCGGCGGGTTCCTGCTGTGAGCCTCATTGTCCGAGTCCCCCGCCTGAGTCCCCTCGTCCCGGCCGGGCTCCTCGCCCCGTCCGGACGCGCCGCCCGCGCGGTTGGCCGGTACGGTTTTCCCAGGGCGCCCCACGACGCTCCGGAAACGGACTCCTGCTGTGACCCTGCTGCACCTCGGTGCGAACGCCATCGCCCGGCTCCTCGGCCCGGCCGAGGCGGCGGACGCCGTCGAAGCGATTCTGCGGGGCGGCCTCGACCCCGAGTCGGGACCGCCCCGCACCGGCGTTCCGGTACCGGCCGGCGAGTTGCTGCTCATGCCCGCCGCCGCGGACGGCTTCGCCGGGGTGAAGATCGCGGGCGTGGCGCCGGGCAATCCGGCGCGCGGCCTGCCCCGTATCACCGGCAGCTATCTCCTCCTCGACGGCGGGACCCTGCAGCCGGTCGCCCTGCTCGACGGGCCCGCCCTCACCTCGCTGCGCACCCCGGCGGTGTCCGCCGTCGCGATCCGGTACCTGGCCGCGCCCGACGCCTCCCACCTCGTCCTGTTCGGCGCCGGGCCGCAGGCGTACGGGCATCTGGAAGCGGCCCGCGCGGTGCGGCCCCTGAAGCGGATCACAGTGGTCGCCCGCAGACCGGGACCCGCCGAGGCGCTGGCGGCCCATGCCCGCGGGCTCGGTCTTGAGGCCGGTACCGGCGGGCCCGACGCGGTGGCGGAGGCCGACCTGGTGATCTGCTGCACCACGACCCGCACCCCGCTGTTCGACGGACGGATGATCGCCGCCCACGCCACCGTGGTCGCCGTCGGATCGCATGAGACGCAGGCCCGCGAGACGGACACCGCCCTGGTGACCCGGGCCACCGTCGTCGTCGAGGCCCGCTCGGCCGCGCTGCGCGAGGCGGGGGACATCCTGGTCCCGATCGCCGAGGGCGCTTTCCGGCCGTCGGACCTCGCGGGCACCCTCGCCGACCTCGTCACGGGCCGGCTGCGCCCGGAACCGGGCCGCCCCCGTTTCTTCAAGGGCACCGGGATGGCCTGGCAGGACCTCGCCGTGGCGGCGGAGATCTTCCGGGCCGCGAAAGCAACGTGACATTGTACGCTGGTGCTCCGCGCGATGACGGAGGAACAGCGATGGGTGACCTGAAGCAGCGCAACCTGATCACGGCGCAGGAGCGGCTGCGCGACCAGGTGGGCCACGCCCTGCGCGCCGCGCTCATCGCCGGTGAACTCCGCCCCGGAGTCGTCTACTCGGCGCCCGCCCTCGCCGCGGACTTCGGCATCTCCGCCACCCCGGTCCGCGAGGCGATGCTCGACCTGGCGCGCGAGGGACTGGTCGAGCCGGTCCGCAACAAGGGTTTCCGGGTCACCGAGATGAACGAGCGGGACCTCGACCAGTACACCGAGATCCGCGCCCTCATCGAGGTCCCCACCGTCGGCCGCGTCGCCCGTACCGCCACCCCCGAGCAACTGGAGGAACTGCGGCCGTTCGCCGAGGAGATCGTCGCCGCCGCCCGGCAGCACGACCTGATCGGCTATCTGGAGGCCGACCGCCGCTTCCACCTCACCCTCCTCGGACTGGCTGGGAACGAGCGGCTGGTCGAGGCCGTCGGCGACCTGCGCAAGCGGTCCCGGCTGTACGGACTGACGCGGCTGGACGAGCGCGGCGAGCTGGTCTCGTCGGCCGAGGAACACCTGGAACTTCTCGACTTGATGATCGCGGGCGACGCCGAGGCCGCCGAGGAGTGCATGTCCCGCCACCTGGGTCACGTCCGGTCCCTCTGGGCGGTCGGCCAGGAAGAGCGGGAGTCTGCGAAGGCGACCCCGGTGCTCAAGCGCAAACTGGGCGCCTAGGCCCGGACAGGGCCTAGCCGCTGGTCGCGCTGTCCTCGGAGCCGGACGGGCCGAACAGCCCGTCCAGGGGGTACCTCCCAGCGGTAGCTGGGGGAGGACGGTCAGCCCTCCAGCAGCGAACCCATCCAGCTCTCGATGCCGGCGACATCGCGCGGCAGCGCCCCGGACATCAGCCGGGCCCCGTCGGACGTGATCACCAGGTCGTCCTCGATCCTGATGCCGGTGCCGCGCAGTTCGAGGGGCAGTGTCTCGTCGTCGGGCTGGAGGTACAGGCCCGGTTCGACGGTGAGGACATGGCCCTCCTCCAGCACCGCGTCGAGATAGGTCCCGGCTCGGGCCCGGGCGCAGTCGTGGACGTCGAGGCCGAGCATGTGGCCGCTGCTGCACAGGGTGTACCGGCGGTACAGGCCGCTGTCCTCGGCGAGGGCCTCGTCGGCGGAGATCCGCAGCACACCCCAGTCGGCGAGTCCTTCGGCGATGACGCGCATGCAGGCCCGGTGGAAGTCACGGAAGCTCGCGCCGGGCTTGAGGGCCGCGATGCCGGCGTCCTGCGCGCCGAGGACCAGCTCGTACAGCTGCCGCTGGACAGGGGAGAAGGTGCCGGACAGCGGCAGGGTGCGGGTGATGTCGGCGGTGTAGAGGGTGTCGGTCTCCACGCCCGCGTCGAGCAGCAGCAGTTCCGACGGGTCCAGGGCGCCGTCGTTGCGTATCCAGTGCAGTACGCAGGCGTGCGCGCCGGACGCGGCGATGGTGTCGTAGCCGGTGCCGTTGCCCTCGGCCCGCGCGCGCAGGTTGAACGCCCCTTCGAGCCAGCGCTCGCCGCGCGCGTGCCGCAGGGCCCGCGGCAGGGCGCGTACGACGTCCTCGAAGCCGGTCACCGTATGGTCCACGGCGAGTTGCAGCTGACCGACTTCCCACGCGTCCTTCAGCAGCCGCAACTCCGAGAGCGCGGTGGCCAGTTCCGCGTCGGCGGAGGCGTCGCGGCCCGGCGGCAGCGTGCCGAGGCCGTCCAGGTGCTCGCACCGGATGCCGGTCATCCGCCCGGCCTCCTCGAGGTCGGGGCGGCGCCCGACCCAGAACTCCCCGTAGCGGCGGTCGCGGTAGAACTCGTCGCCGGTGCGCGGTGAGCGCGGCCGGAGATACAGGACGGACTCGTGCCCCGCGGGTCCCGACGGCTCCATGACGAGGACGTTGCCGGGCTGGTCCTCGCCGGTCAGACCGGTGAGCCAGGCGTAGGCGCTGTGTGGGCGGAAGCGGTGATCCGCGTCGTTGGAGCGGACCTTGAGCTGCCCGGCGGGGACGATGAGCCGCTCGCCGGGGAACCGGGCGGACAGCCGCTCGCGGCGGGCCGGGGTGAGGTGTGAGGCGGGGACACGGGTGCCGGCGGGCAGTGGGGTGGCCGCCCAGCCGGCACCCATGAAGGCGCCCAGCGCCGCGGAGACGGGCAGATCGTGGCTTCCCGTATGGAGTCGGACGGCGGTCTCGGTCATCGGACGGGCTCCTTCGGACACGGGTCGGTAACGGCGGTGCACACATCTTGTCAGTGCAATTTCACATTACTATGTTACGGGTCACATCTTAGGACGATCGCGAGTCCCGGGACAGTGGCAGCGGCGAGGCCGTCGGCCACTCTCCGGAATCCGCACCCGTCAGCCGCATCCGACGGTGTCTCACCCACTCCACCCCACTCTGAGGAGTTCTCGGTGTCTCACGCCCGTTCCGCACGCACCACCCGCACCGTGCGCAACACCCTGCTCGTGACTGCCCTGTCGGTCTCTCTCACGCTGCCGATGATGCAGGTCGCCCAGGCGGGCCGGACCGGTCCGCAGGCCGCCACCGCCGCCCCCTCGATTCCCGCGTCTCTCGCGGGACGGCCGGGCGCCGGATCCCAGGCACCCGGCGGCAACCCGTTCGACGAGGTGCAGCGGCTCGCCCAAGCCGGCACCGTCGCGCCCCAGCAGGCGCCCGCACCCGGCGGCGGCCTGCACCTCGAGGGCAAGCTGCCCGGTGACCAGTCGGCAGTGGCGGGCACTTCAGGTGCGGCCCGCGCCAAGGCCGCTGCCACCGCCGCAGCCGCCACCGCGAACGCGGCCAAGGCACCGCGGGGCACCGTGCCCTGCACCCTCGACGCCATCACCGTGCTGAGCCCAGAACGCTTCGCGGACTTCCTCGCCGACACCTACACGGTCTCCGTGGACGGCTGCCTCCGCGGGCTCCTGTGGACCTGGGACCCGAGACTCATCCCCGTCATGTCCCGCGCCCACGTCCAGGCCGTCGCCAAGCGAATAGCGCTCCTCGCCCCCAAGCACCGGGGCACCAACGCCAACAACCTGTACGAGATGTTCACGTACCTGCACGCCGTGGCGTACCACGACTTCTCCCACGACGAGATCGACACCACCGACGCCCCGACGGTCGCCGCCGTCCAGCGCGCCGTGGCCGCCTTCGGGACCGCCCCGCGCACCTTCGACGCGACCAAGGCGAACGCCAACACGCTCCGCGAGGCCCTCTACGCGGCCAGCGCGCCGGGCCTGCGCCGGTACCAACTCCCGCTGATCAAGAAGGTGCTCGCCACCATGGCCCCGGGCGCGGCCACCGCCACCGACGCGGACTGGGGCGGCGCGGTCCTGGCGGCCCTGTCCGTCAACTACCTCGGGATCTACCCCGGGAACAACGACACCGCGTTCCGCGCGGCGGCCGGCTCCGACACCTCGTACCGGAACGCCTTCCGGGTCTTCGCCGGCTACGGCCACCTCAAGGGCACCGCGAACGCCTGGGCGGCGCGCGACGCGGTGGGCGAGTACGGCCGCTTCGGCCAGATCGACGCCCTCAGGACCGCGATCATCAACGATCTCGGCACCCTGCTGGGCACCACCGAGGCCGCCTTCGGAAAGATGAGCGCGCCCTGGGCCGGGATCGCCTCCTGGCTCAACTACTACGGCGACTGCCAGCGGTTCAACGTCTGCAAGTCCCAGATCGAGGCCGCGCTGTTCCCCAACACCTTCACGTACGACAACGGCGCCATCGAGGTCCGCACCGGACTCGACCGGGGCACCGTCGACCAGCTCTACTACGCCAGCAAGCAGGTCAAGACCCAGTTCTTCCGCGTGCTGGGCACCAGCGCCCCGCTCGCCGGGGACACCAACACCACCCTCCACATCCACCTGTACGCCTCGCGCGCGGACTACGAGGTCTACCAGCCGCTGCTCACCGGCTACAGCACCGCGAACGGCGGTATGTACATCGAGGGCGGCGCCACCTTCTACACCTACCAGCGCCGGGTTCCGCAGGACTCCTCGCTCACTCTGGAGGAGCTGTTCCGCCACGAGTACACCCACTACCTCAACGGCCGCTGGGCGGTCCCCGGCACCTTCGGCGACGCCCGCTGGTTCGCCAACGACCTGACCACCGCGATGGACGAGGGCACCGCCGAGTTCTTCGACGGCGGCACCCGCGACGACGGCATCAAGGTCCGCAAGTCCCTGGTGCAGAGCATCATCAACGACACCGCGGGCGGCGGCCCGCGGATGAGCGTCAATCAGCTGCTGCACGCCACGTACGCCGGCGACGGATTCCGCTTCTACTCCTACGCGGGCACGTTCTTCGAGTTCCTGTGGACCGAGCACCCGACCTTGGTGCGCGAGATGTACGGCTACCAGCGCGCCGACGACCCGGCCGGCTTCGACGCCTGGCGCAGCCGTACGGGCGCCGACGCCTCGCTCCAGCGGGAGTACGACGCCTTCCTGGACCAGCAGATCGCCCAGGTCACCACCCTGTACGTGCCCGACACCCACTACACTCCCAACGGCTCCCTGACGTTCGCCACCGCCGCCGAGGTCGGTACGGCCTTCGCCGCGGCCACCTCCAACACCCCGGTCTGCAAGGACAACGCGGACTGGAACAACAAGGTCCGCTTCACCTGCACGGGCCGCATCACCGCCAACCTCGCCGATTCCGCCGACCCCGACCAGGTCTTCAAGGACATGTCCGAGACCGTCGACTACTTCATCCTCGACCGCGCCGGCGCCGCCGCGAACAACCTCGCCGACATGAACTGCACCTTCGGTGCGGTCGACGTCTGGTCCTCCGGCCTCGCCGGCACCAGCGACTACTCCTGCGAGGGCCCGCTGCGCCGCTGACCCTCCGGCCCCGGAACGGCTCCGCCCCGGCTCCCGCGCAGTGCGGGAGCCGGGGCGCAGGCGCTGGCATCCCCGGTGCGTGGCGCTGGTCGAAGTGAACCAGGCCCTGCGGTCGCTGGCTGTCGCGGTTCCGGACGATACCCCCAGCATTGCGGTGATCGACGAGGTGCCGTGGCTGGTCGAGCAGGATCAGGAATTCGAAGGCGCGCTGCAGACCGTTTGGGATCGGCAGCTGTCCGCCAAGCCGGTACTGCTGGTGCTGGTCGGCAGTGACATGTCGGTGATGGAGGCGCTGCAGTCGTACGGTCGTCCATTCTTCGGGCGGGCGGCGAAGATGACCGTCCAGCCGCTGCACCTGGCCGACGTGCAGGCCATGACCGGTCTGGCCGCGGTGGACGCGGTGGACGCGTTCTTGATGACCGGCGGGTTTCCGGAGATCGTCCAGGCATGGCGGCCCGGTATGAGCCGGGCGGACTTCCTGCGCCAGTCGGTCGCGAATCCGCTGTCGCCATTGCTGGCAGCAGGGGAGCTGTCGTTGTTGGGGGAGTTTCCTGAGGCGTCGCACTCCCGGGCGGTCCTGGAGGCTGTGGGCAGTGGTGAGCGCACCTTCAGCGCCATTGCCGCTCAGGCGGGGGGTGTCAGCGCGCTGCCTTCGGGCACGCTCTCCCCGTTGCTGAACACGTTGCAGGCCAAGCGGGTACTGGCTGCCGACCTGCCGCTGTCGACCAGGCCCGATACCAGGAACAAGCGCTACCGCGTCGCCGACCCGTATCTCCGGTTCTGGATGGCCTTCCTGCAACGCGCGATCCCCCTCATCGACCGCGGGCGCAGCGATCTGGCCCTGGAACGCATCGAACGGTCGTGGACCACCTGGCGCGGCCGCGCGGTCGAGCCGCTCATCCGGGAGTCCCTGCTCCGGCTGTTGCCGGACGCCGACTGGCCCGAGACCGAGGCCGTCGGCGGCTGGTGGAACCGGCAGCACAACCCCGAGATCGACCTGGTCGGCACCGATCGCACGCCCGTCGCAGGGGCGGTGCACTTCGTCGGGTCGGTGAAATGGCTGGAGACCCATGCCCTTCGGCCGCCGCGATTACGACGCACTGGTCCGCGACATGCCCGCTATCCCCGGCACGACTCCGGACACGCCGTTGGTAGCTGTCTCCCGCTGCGGTGCGCCGGCCGATGGCCTCCCCCTGGCCGCGTGCTGGGGGCCCGACGACCTCGTACGCGCCTGGCAACCGCGATAGCCCTGGCGTCGGGCCTGGCCCGCGCAAAGTCGGTGTCCCGACCCGGCTCAGGTCGTGGCTCGCCGGAACGGCCAGGCCAGTGCGGTGTGGAAGCGGCGGGGGTCGGGGTAGGCGGTGGGGTCGTCGAGGCCCAGTTCGTCGGGGATGCGGCGTGGTTCGTAGACGAACGTGTTGAAGAGGATGTCCCAGAGCGGGACGACTGATCCGTAGTTGCGGCGTTCCCCGGAGGCGTGGTGGTAGCGGTGGGTCTCGGTACCGATGAGCAGGTAATTCAGCCAGCCGGTCCGCAGGTCGCTGTTCATGTGGCTGACCGTCTGTTGCAAGCCCAGCACGACGATCGCGATGAAGGCCGCGTCGGGTTCGATGCCGCTGAACCTGAAGACCACCAGCGCTATGACGAACCGGGACACCAGGAGGTCGAGTGGGTGAAAGACCTGGTGCATCAGCACATACAGCTGGGACGGGGAGTGGTGCAGGCCGTGGACGCGCCACATCCGGGTGAAGGTGTGCGCGGCACGGTGATAGGCGTACCAGAGCAGGTCGAGTGCCAGGAGCGCGGACACGGCCTGCGCGGCCAGCGGCATCCGTCCGAGCGGGCCGAACCCGCCGGCCGGCATGAACGCCGTCGCGATGAGCGACACCCCGGCCGTGGCGATCTGGTCGACGACGACGGCCAGCCCGATGAAGGGCAGGTCGCGATCGAGCAGGCTCCGCTTGGTCATGGACCAGCGGTCCAGGAGCGGGTTCATCCGTTCAACCGCGAAGGCGATCACGAAGGTCGCAAGTATGAGCAGACCGATCACCGTGCTGCGGTCCACGCTCTGGCGCAGCGCCGCCCAGATACCCGCGGCGGTGATCAGCGCGAGTGTTGGATACGTTCCGTAGGTGAGAAGCGGCTTTGCCGGCTTGTCCAAGTCCATGCCGCCATGCTCGGACTCCTGAGAGGGACACCGCTGCCCCATGAACGCAGACCGCTTGCCTTCCGACGCAGATCCGATCACCGCACAGGCCGGAAGGTTCGCCGCGACCCACGGCGTGGCCGCGACCGCACTCGAGGGAATGTGGACGGCGCTGGCCGAGCAGGGCCTCGCCCATCCAGGCCTGGCGTTCGCGTCGTGGACGGAGATCATGGCGATGGGCGGGTTGCTCGCGCCGATCCTCGTGAACTCCCCGGACGTCGGTGCGATGCTCCAGGATCTGCAGCGATTCCACCCGTTGCTCGCCCGGGAACAGGTCGTGGTGACCCGGCGGGGTTCCTCGGTACTGGTCTCCTTGCGCTCGCCCGATGGCAGAGCGGCACACGGGGACACTGTGGATGCGTGTTTCGCGTTGCTGTGCCAGGTGATCGGCCGACTGGCCGGTGAGCAGGCCGCTCCATCGCTGGTCGCGCTGAGACGGCCGGTCCCTCCGGGCGGCCCGGACGCCTATGAGTCGGTGTTCGGCCGGACCGCCTTCGCCCAGGCCGAGGACTCCTGCCGGTTCGACGAGGCCGCGTTGTGTGTTCCCCTGGTCCAGGCCGATCCCCTCGTACGGTCGATGTTGCACCCGTATGCGGAGCGCCGTATCGCTCATCGGCGCGCGCCCTGGTCGGCGGCGGTCAGTGAACTGCTCTCCGACGGCAGAGAAACGCTGTCCGATGTGGCACGTGCGCTGGCGGTCAGTAACCGGACGCTGCAGTCGAGGCTCGACGATGAGGGCGCGGCGTTCTCGGCGCTGGCCGACACCATCCGGCGTGAACGAGCCCTCGTGCTGCTCGCCCAGCCCGATCTGCCGGTGACGGTGATCGCGACCAGACTCGGCTTCGCGACACCGTCGGCGTTCACCCGGGCCTTCCGCCGTTGGACGGGGATGCCGCCCTCGCACTACCGACGGGAGCCTCACGCAGCGACGCGGTGACGGGAAAGCGCCGCTGCGTGCCGACGCGCACGGATGAAATCGGTCACCTGACCTGCGGCTATGTCAGATGTCGCGGAAGGTCTCGATCTGCGCGCCGATGGTGTTCAGCCGTTCGGCCAGGTCCTCGTAGCCGCGGTTGATGACGTACACGTTCCGCAGGACCGAGGTGCCCTCGGCGGCCATCATCGCGAGCAGGATGACGACGGCCGGGCGCAGCGCGGGCGGGCACATCATCTCGGCGGCGCGCCAGCGGGTCGGGCCCTCGACGAGGACGCGGTGCGGGTCCAGCAGCTTGACGCCGGCGCCGAGCCGGGTGAGATCGGTGAGATAGATCGCGCGGTTGTCGTACACCCAGTCGTGAATGAGCGTGGAGCCCTGGGCGGTCGCGGCGATGGCGGCGAAGAAGGGGACGTTGTCGATGTTGAGGCCCGGGAAGGGCATCGGGTGGATCTTGTCGATGGGGGCGCGGAGTTTGGAGGGGCGCACGGTGAGGTCGATGAGGCGGGTGCGGCCGTTGTCGGCCTTGTACTCCTCGGTGCGCTCGTGGTCCAGGCCCATCTCCTCCAGGACGGCCAGCTCGATCTCCAGGAACTCGATCGGCACCCGCCGGATCGTCAGCTCCGACTCGGTGACGACGGCCGCGGCGAGCAGACTCATCGCCTCGACCGGGTCCTCGGAGGGCGCGTAGTCCACATCGCGGTCGATGTCGGTGACGCCGTGCACGGTCAGGGTGGTGGTGCCGACGCCGTCGACCCGGACGCCGAGCTGCTCCAGGAAGAAGCACAGGTCCTGGACCATGTAGTTCGAGCTGGCGTTGCGGATCACCGTGACGCCGTCGTTGCGGGCGGCGGCCAGCAGCGCGTTCTCGGTGACGGTGTCGCCGCGCTCGGTCAGCACGATGGGCCGGGAGGGGGAGATCGCCCGCTCGACGACGGCGTGGTAGGTGCCGTCGGTGGCGGTCACGTCGAGGCCGAAGTGGCGCAGCGCGTTCATGTGCGGCTGCACGGTGCGGGTGCCGAGATCGCAGCCGCCCGCGTACGGGATCCGGAAACGGTCGGTGCGGTGCAGCAGCGGGCCGAGGAACATGATCACGCTGCGGGTGCGGCGGGCCGCCTCGGTGTCCATCGCGTCGAGGTCGAGACGGGCCGGCGGCACGATCTCCAGGTCGTTGCCCTCGTTGATCCAGCGGGTGCGGACGCCGATGCTGCCCAGCACCTCCAGGATCCGGTAGACCTCCTCGATCCGGGCGACCCGGCGCAGCGTGGTGCGGCCGGAGTTGAGCAGCGAGGCGCACAGCAGCGCGACGCACGCGTTCTTGCTGGTCTTGACGTCGATGGCACCGGACAGCCGCCGTCCGCCGACGACCCGCAGATGCATGGGACCCGAGTAGCCGAGCGACACGATCTCGCTGTCCAGCGCCTCGCCGATCCTGGCGATCATCTCCAGGCTGATGTTCTGGTTGCCGCGCTCGATGCGGTTGACCGCGCTCTGGCTGGTGCCCAGGGCCTCCGCGAGCTGTGACTGGGTCCAGCCGCGGTGCTGCCGGGCGTCACGGATGAGCTTGCCGATACGGGCGAGGTAGTCATCGATCATAGGGGAGACGGTATCTCACACATGAGATGGGGGAAGTCTCGTGGTGGTCGAATGTCACGTGTGAATCGCCCCGAGCGGGGTAGGCATCGCGCGGCAGCACCGGATCCTGCAATGTCGCACAAGGTCACTATCTCGGATATGAGATTAATACGTCTGGGTGAGTGAAGGGTTGCTCCAGTGGTCCGGCCGGGGGCCGGGCAGCCGTGCCGGATGGGCGGCCGGGCGCGCGACGGCGCCACGGGGGTGCCGGGGCATGACCCCGTACCGGTGATGTACTAGAGTTATCTCGACATCGAGATATCTGCCGAGGCGTACCACGCCGCAGTCAACGAGTCGCCAGGTAAGGCATACCTAACTTGGAGCTCACCTTAGCGGATCGGCATGGAGACGTGCCGGTCGTGTCGGCAGGATTGCGGTGGTACGCGCGAATTTCATGCATGAAGGAGACTGTCGTGTCGGCGAACAGCTTCGACGCCCGCAGCACGCTGCACGTGGGCGACGAGTCGTACGAGATCTTCAAGCTGGACAAGGTCGAGGGCTCCGCCCGCCTTCCCTACAGCTTGAAGGTCCTGCTGGAGAACCTGCTCCGCACCGAGGACGGCGCGAACATCACCGCCGACCACATCCGGGCCATCGGCAACTGGGACTCGAGCGCCCAGCCCAGCCAGGAGATCCAGTTCACGCCGGCCCGCGTGATCATGCAGGACTTCACGGGCGTGCCCTGCGTGGTCGACCTCGCCACCATGCGCGAGGCCGTCAAGGAGCTCGGCGGCGACCCGTCCCGCATCAACCCGCTGGCGCCGGCCGAGCTGGTCATCGACCACTCCGTGATCGCCGACAAGTTCGGCACGCCGGAGGCGTTCGCGCAGAACGTGGAGCTGGAGTACGGCCGCAACAAGGAGCGCTACCAGTTCCTGCGCTGGGGCCAGACCGCGTTCGACGAGTTCAAGGTCGTCCCGCCGGGCACCGGCATCGTTCACCAGGTGAACATCGAGCACCTGGCCCGTACCGTCATGGTCCGCAACGGCCAGGCGTACCCCGACACCCTCGTCGGCACCGACTCGCACACCACCATGGTCAACGGCCTGGGCGTGCTGGGCTGGGGCGTCGGCGGCATCGAGGCCGAGGCCGCGATGCTCGGCCAGCCGGTCTCGATGCTCATCCCGCGCGTCGTCGGCTTCAAGCTGACCGGCGAGCTGCCGGCCGGCACCACCGCCACCGACCTGGTGCTGACGATCACCGAGATGCTGCGCAAGCACGGCGTCGTCGGCAAGTTCGTCGAGTTCTACGGCCAGGGCGTCTCCGCGACCTCGCTGGCCAACCGCGCCACCATCGGCAACATGTCGCCGGAGTTCGGCTCCACCGCCGCGATCTTCCCGATCGACGCCGAGACGATCAGCTACCTCAAGCTGACCGGCCGCTCCGAGCAGCAGGTCGCGCTCGTCGAGGCGTACGCCAAGGCGCAGGGCCTGTGGCTCGACCCGGCCGCCGAGCCGGACTTCTCCGAGAAGCTCGAGCTAGACCTGTCCACGGTCGTCCCGTCGATCGCCGGACCGAAGCGCCCGCAGGACCGCATCGTGCTCGCGAACGCCGCCGAGCAGTTCAAACAGGACGTCCGCAACTACGTGGACGAGGACGACGAGGCGGGCAAGGAGTCCTTCCCGGCCTCCGACGCCCCGGCCGAGCACAACGGCGTCCCGACCCGCCCGTCGCTGGTCACCGCCCCCGACGGGTCCACGTACGAGATCGACCACGGCGCGGTCGTCGTCGCGGCGATCACGTCCTGCACCAACACCTCGAACCCGTACGTCATGGTCGCCGCCGCGCTGGTGGCCAAGAAGGCGGTCGAGAAGGGCCTCACCAGCAAGCCGTGGGTCAAGACCTCCCTGGCCCCCGGGTCCAAGGTCGTCACCGACTACTTCGACAAGGCCGGCCTCACCCCGTACCTCGACAAGCTCGGCTTCAACCTCGTCGGCTACGGCTGCACCACCTGCATCGGCAACTCCGGCCCGCTGCCGGAGGAGGTCTCCAGGGCGGTCAACGAGCACGACCTCGCCGTCGCGGCGGTGCTGTCCGGCAACCGCAACTTCGAGGGCCGGATCAACCCGGACGTCAAGATGAACTACCTGGCGTCCCCGCCGCTGGTCGTCGCGTACGCCATCGCGGGCTCCATGAAGGTGGACATCACCAAGGACGCCCTGGGCATCGACCAGGACGGCAAGCCGGTCTACCTCGCGGACATCTGGCCGTCCGAGGCCGAGGTGGACACGGTCGTCGCCTCCTCGATCGGCCAGGAGATGTTCGGCGAGAGCTACAAGGACGTCTTCGCGGGTGACGCGCAGTGGCAGTCGCTGCCGATCCCGACCGGCAACACGTTCGAGTGGGACAGCGAGTCCACCTACGTCCGCAAGCCCCCGTACTTCGATGGAATGACGATGGAGACCACCCCGGTCACCGACGTCACGGGCGCCCGGGTGCTGGCCAGGCTCGGCGACTCGGTCACCACCGACCACATCTCCCCGGCCGGCGCCATCAAGGCCGACACCCCCGCCGGCAAGTACCTCACCGAGCACTCGGTCGAGCGCCGTGACTTCAACAGCTACGGCTCGCGCCGCGGCAACCACGAGGTCATGATCCGCGGCACCTTCGCCAACATCCGGCTGCGCAACCAGATCGCGCCGGGCACCGAGGGCGGCTTCACCCGCGACTTCACCGTCGAGGGCGGCCCGGTGTCGTTCATCTACGACGCCTCGCAGAACTACCAGGCCGCCGGCATCCCGCTGGTCATCCTGGCGGGCAAGGAGTACGGCTCCGGCTCGTCCCGTGACTGGGCCGCCAAGGGCACCGCGCTGCTCGGCGTCAAGGCCGTCATCGCCGAGTCCTACGAGCGCATCCACCGCTCGAACCTGATCGGCATGGGCGTCCTGCCCCTGCAGTACCCGGAGGGCGCCACGGCGGCCTCGCTGGGCCTCACCGGCGAGGAGACCTTCTCCTTCACCGGCGTGACCGCGCTGAACGACGGCGGGATCCCGGAGACCGTGAAGGTGAAGGCGGGCGACGTCGAGTTCGACGCCAAGCTGCGCATCGACACGCCCGGCGAGGCGGACTACTACCGCAACGGCGGCATCCTTCAGTACGTGCTGCGCTCGCTGATCAACAAGTAGCCGTCGCGCACCACGGCCCGCGGACGGGCCGCACCCCCGACAGGGGTGCGGCCCGTCGGTATGCGTCCTTCAAGAGTCGACCGCAAGGCCGCTCAAGCGTGTCGAGAAGTGAACGCAAATGCCGCGTGCTGGAGGCTGGTTCGGAACCGGATTCGGCCCCTCCGCGTTTCGGCCAGGTCTCAACTCGGGAAAGCTTCACGGCCAAACAGCCTTTCGATCTTGCCCTCTCAACGGGAAGTGGACTATACCTGTCGCGTCCAGGGAAGCCCGCGAGCGCGGGACGGGTCGGAGGGATCGACGGGCCGAAAACGCCCGCTCGGAGCAGGACCACCTCCCCTCGTTGGATGGCAGCATCACTGAAGCTTCATCTGTTCGCGGGCGCCGGCGGATTCCGCTGCACCGCATGAGTCCTGTTAGAAGGCGAGGACTTGAGCATGCGATCCGAAATCAACCGTCGGAGTCTGATCAAGCGGTCCGCGGCTGTTGGCCTGGTGGCCCTCCCGTCGGCCGGTCTGCTGAGCGCCTGCGCTTCCAGCGGAGGCAGCACCGACAAGGGCCCGGACAAGGGTGCGGTGACGAAGGACAACCCCTTCGGTGTGAACGACTCCAAGGCCTTGGACATTGTCGTCTTCGACGGTGGTTACGGTCACGACTACGCCACGGCGCTCGGCAAGCTCTACGAGACCAAGCACAAGGGCGCCAAGTCCAGCGTGCTGCCGACCCAGGACATCAGTGGCAAGCTGCAGCCGCGTTTCAACGCAGGCACCCCGCCGGATGTCATCGATGACTCCGGTGCCAAGCAGATCAAGCTCGACGTCCTGGACAAGGCCGGCCAGCTCGCCGACCTCACCCAGCTGCTGGACGCCCCGTACATCGACGACCCGAGCAAGAAGATCCGCGATGTGCTCCAGCCGGGCACGATCGAGACGGGCATGCTGAACGGCAAGTTCAAGCAGCTCAGCTACGTCTACACGGTGTGGGGTCTGTGGTACTCCGGCAAGCTCTTCAAGGAGAAGGGCTGGACCGAGCCGAAGACCTGGGCGGACTTCATCTCCCTGTGCGGTGAGATCAAGAAGGCCGGGATCGCGCCCTTCATCCACCAGGGCAAGTACCCCTACTACATTAACGTCGTGATCATGGACCTGATCGCCAAGAACGGCGGCACGGACCTCCAGAAGCGCATCGATGCTCTCGACCCGACCGTGTGGGACGAGCCGGCCGCCAAGGCCGCCGTCGAGGCCGTCTACCAGATCGTGGACAAGGACCTGCTGTACCCGGGCACCAACGGTCTGACCCACATCGAGTCGCAGACCCGCTGGAACGAGTACAAGGCCGCCTTCATCCCCTGTGGGTCCTGGCTGGAGAACGAGCAGCTCAAGTCCACCCCGAGCGACTTCGACATGAAGTTCATGCCGATGCCGTCGCTGCCCGGTGACAAGCTGCCGTTCGCGGCCATCCGCGCCGGTGCCGGCGAGCCCTTCGTGGTACCGGAGAAGGCGGGCAACAAGGCCGGCGGCCTGGAGTTCCTCCGCCTGATGCTGACGAAGGAAGGCTCCGGCAAATTCGCCGCCGCCGCCAACTCCCTCACCGTTCTCAAGGACGGCGTCGGCTCCGACGTCCAGCTGCGTCCGGGCACCGCTGCCACCGTGACGGTGCTGAAGGCCGCGGGTGCCAACACGTTCAACTACAACTACCCGAACACGGCGAGCGCTTTCGGTACCGACCTGGAGACCGCCAGCGGCGAGCTGATGGCAAAGCGGCTCACCCCGGCGCAGTGGCTGGCGAAGGCCAAGGAGGCCGCGACCAAGGCCAAGAAGGGCTGACGCAGCGATATCGATCGGTGGGGGAGCGGACACGTTCGCTCCCCCACCGGCACAGCCCGTCGATCAGGAGCAGGATGATCCATGCAGCATCGTAAATACCCCTTCATTGTGGGCTTTCTCATCGTTCCGCTGGTCCTGTACATCACCTTCGTGGTCTGGCCGTACATACAGACTTTCGGCTACTCGCTGACGGACTGGTCGGGACAGTCGCAGACCTTCAACTTCGTGGGTCTGGACAACTACACGGCGCTCTTCCACGACGACGTCTTCGTGACGGCGCTTGAGCACAACATCCTGCTGCTGATCTTCCTGCCGGTGATCACCATCCTGCTGGCGCTCTTCTTCGCCTTCATGGTGAACGTCGGCGGGCGCGAGACGGCGGGCGGCGTCCAGGGGGTGCGCGGGGCCGGGTTCTACAAGATCGTTTACTTCTTCCCCCAGGTCCTGTCGGTCGCCATCCTCATCGTGCTCTTCGGTGCGGTCTACCGCAGTGACGGCGCGGGCCTGCTCAACGGCTTCCTGCTGAAGCTCCACCTGATCGACGCGGCCCACCCCGTCGAGTGGCTGAACGACCCGAACCTGGTGCTGTGGTGCCTGCTGGCCGTGCAGGTCTGGGCCGGCGTCGGCTTCTACCTCGTGCTGTTCTCGGCCGCGATGACGTCCATTCCCAAGGACATCTACGAGGCCGCTCTACTCGACGGCGCGGGGCGCTCGCAGACGTTCTTCAAGGTCACCCTGCCGCTGCTGTGGGACAGCATCCAGACGTCCTGGGTCTATATCTCGATCTTCGCGATGGACTTCTTCGCGCTGGTGTCCGGCCTGACCACGGGTACGGGCTACGGCGGCGGCCCCGACCATCACAGCGAGGTCATGGCCACCTACCTGATGCGCAACTTCCTGTTCTTCGGCAAGAGCGGCTATGCCTGCGCGCAGGGCGTCATAATGATGCTGCTGACCTTGATCGTTTCCGCTGTCACGCTCCGGGCCTCCCGCCGTGACCGCATTGAGTTCTGAGCGGGGAAGCGCCATGACCACACCCACAACGGAGTCGCAGTCCGGACTTCAGGGCAAGGTGCCCGCCCAGGGACGCGAGAACAAGCCGAAGCGCGGCGAAGAGGGACACACCGACGGCACCGGCGGCCGGGTGCTGAACGTGTTCTCGCACGGCTTCCTCGCCCTGTGGGCGCTGATGATCGTCTTCCCGATCGCCTGGATCATCCTCAGCTCGTTCAAGAACAATTCGGAGATCGGCAACAGCGCCTGGTCCTGGCCCTCGCACTGGGGGTTCGGCGCCTTCAGCCGCGCCTGGGACAAGGGCATCGGCGACTTCTTCGTGAACACCGTGATCGTGATGGCGTTCTCGGTGCCGCTGACGATGCTCCTCGGGTCGATGGTGGCCTACGTGCTGGCGCGGTACGACTTCCCCGGCAACAGGGCGATCTACTTCCTGTTCGTCGGCGGCGCGATGTTCCCGTACTTCCTGGCGCTGGTTCCGCTGTTCTTCATGGTGAAGAACCTCGGGATGCTGAACACGTACCAGGGGCTGATCCTGGTCTACGTCGCGTACTCGCTGCCGTTCACGACGTTCTTCATGCACTCGTTCTTCCGTACGCTGCCGACGGCGATCCATGAGGCGGCCGTACTGGACGGTGCTTCGCACTCCCGGGTCTTCTTCCAGGTCATGCTGCCGCTGGCCAAACCCGGCCTGCTGAGCGTCGGCATCTTCAACGTGCTGGGCCAGTGGAACCAGTACGTGCTGCCGGTCACACTGATGCAGCAGCAGCACAGCACCGACCCCGACCACTCGATGCTGGCCCAGGGGTTGGTGAACCTTGCGCTCCAGCAGGGCTACGCGGGCGACTACCCGGCGCTCTTCGCCGGCATGGTGATCGCCATGCTGCCGGTCCTGGTGGTGTACCTCTCCTTCCAGAGCCAGGTCCAGGCGGGCCTGACCGCGGGGACGCTCAAGTAGCGTCCGGGGGTCGCGACGCCTCGGCCCGGGTACCGGTGATCACACCGGTACCCGGGCCGAAGCGCTGTCACGGGCGGTGTGGGGGATCGGGCGAGTCAGAGATCACCTTGTGTTCGGGCTTCGTCACCCGCCCTACGGCCCGAACCCGGTCCGGCCGCCGCGACAGCGTGCGCGAACCGGCCATTGACCGGCCGCTGACCGGCCACGGGCGCTCGTGACGCATCGGGCTTTCCGTCGCAGAATGGTCTCAGCCCTTGACGGGACATCACCCCAAAGGCTCAGCTTAGGGTTCACATGTTGTAGACGACGGGGTCTCACTGGTGCGGCCTCGTCCGTTCGGGCGGCGGTTTGTACCGCCTGCCGAGGCAGGAGTGGATGGTCGTGGAGACTCCGGGATCGCAGTCATCGCTGCACCGGGCCAACCTTGAGCGTGTGGTCCGCGCCGTACGGCTGGCCGGCTCGCTCACCCAGGCGGAGATCGCCCGGAGTACCGGGCTGTCCGCCGCCACGGTCTCCAATATCGTCCGGGAGCTGCGGGACAACGGCACCGTGCAGGTCACACCGACCTCCTCGGGCGGCCGGCGGGCGCGCAGCGTGGCCCTGTCGGGCGACGTCGGAATCGTCGTCGGCGTCGACTTCGGCCACTCCCACCTGCGGGTGGCGGTGGGGAACCTCGCCCACCAGGTGCTGGCCGAGCAGTCGGAGCCGATCGATGTGGACGCCTCCGCCTCGCAGGGCTTCGACCGGGCCGAGCAGCTGGTCGCCCAGCTGATCGCGTCGACCGGCATCGGCGTCGACAAGGTACTGGGGGTCGGACTCGGTGTCCCCGGGCCGATAGACGTGGAGTCCGGAGCCATCGGATCGACCGCGATCCTGCCGGGCTGGAGCGGCATCAACCCACGTCAGGAGCTGTCCGACCGGCTCGGCATGCCCGTCAAGGTCGACAATGACGCCAACCTCGGCGCACTGGGCGAGCTGGTCTGGGGCGGTGGCCGCGGGGTGCGCGACCTGGCCTACATCAAGGTCGCCAGCGGGGTCGGCGCCGGTCTGGTGATAGACGGGCGCATCTACCGCGGGCCGGGCGGCACGGCGGGCGAGATAGGGCACATCACGCTGGACGAGTCGGGCCCGGTCTGCCGCTGCGGCAACCGCGGCTGCCTGGAGACCTTCACCGCCGCGCGCTACACCCTGGAGCTGCTGCGCAGCAGCCACGGCGCCGATCTCACGGTGCCGCGGATGGTCCAGTACGCACGGGAGGGCGACCCCGGCTGCCGTCGGGTGATCGCGGACGTGGGGCGCCATATCGGCATGGGCGTGGCCAGTCTCTGCAACCTCCTCAACCCCAGCCGGGTGGTCCTCGGCGGCGATCTGGCGGAGGCCGGCGAGCTGGTGCTGGCGCCGATCCGCGAGTCGGTGGCGCGGTACGCGATACCCAGCGCGGCCCGGCAGCTGTCGATCGTTCCCGGCGGGCTCGGCGCGCGCGCCGAAGTGCTCGGAGCGCTCGCTCTGGTACTAAGCGAAATGGGTGATTCAACCCTTCTCGATGGAAATGCTCCAGCGGCCGTTCCGGCGCTTTCAGCTCAGCGACCTGCATAACCCTGAGTTCACACAGCTAACGAAACGCGCCGTTGCCATCTCGTTAAGTGTTTACTTATTGACGACATGGCAACGGCGGAGTTGACTCACGTGAACCTCGGCCGCAGCGTTGCGGCCTCGTCAGGGAGGCAACCCAAATGAACGCGATGATGCGACGTGCCGTAATTGGCTCGCTTGCGGTATCGATGGCCCTGTCCGTGGCCGCTTGTGGCAAGGCCGGAAGCAGCTCCACCAAGGGCAGCAGCACGGACAAGACGATCGGTCTGCTGCTCCCGGAGAACGCCACCACCCGGTACGAGAAGTTCGACCGCCCGCTGATCGAAGCGAAGATCAAGTCCCTCTGCTCGGACTGCAAGATCGAGTACGCCAACGCGGCGGGCGACCCGGCCAAGCAGGCGCAGCAGGTCAGCAGCATGATCACCAAGGGCGTCAAGGTCCTGATCCTCGACCCGCAGGACGCGGTCGGCATCAAGGCCTCGGTCCAGGCGGCCGTGGACAAGGGCATCAAGGTCGTGGCGTACGACCGCTTCGCCCAGGGTCCGGTCTCCGCGTACGTCTCCTACGACAACGAGAAGGTCGGCGAGCTGCAGGGCCAGGCGCTCCTCGACGCCATGGGCGCCAAGGCGACCCCGACCGCCAACGTTGTCATGATCAACGGTGACGACGCCGACCCGAACGCCGCGCAGTTCAAGGCCGGTGCCCACAAGGCCCTCGACGGCAAGGTCAAGATCGCCTACGAGCAGAGCGGTCTGTGGAAGGACACCGTCGCCAACCAGAAGGTCACGGCGGCGATCACCCAGCTCGGCGCCAAGAACATCGCCGGTGTCTACTCCGCCAACGACGGCATGGCCGGCGGTATCGCCACCGCCCTCAAGGGCGCGGGCATCAACGTCCCGCTGACCGGTCAGGACGCCGAGCTCGCCGGTGTCCAGCGAATCCTGGCGGACCAGCAGAGCAGCACCGTCTACAAGGCCTTCAAGCCCGAGGCCGACGCGACCGCCGAGATCGCGGTCAAGCTGCTCAACGGTGAGGACATCAAGTCCGTCGCGGACATCACCGCCACCAGCGGCTCCGGCACCACCGTCCCCGCGAAGCTGCTCCCCGCGGTGTCGGTGACCAAGGCCAACATCAAGGACACGGTCATCAAGGACGCCCTGTACACCGTGGCCCAGATCTGCACCGCTGACTACGCCGCCGCCTGCAAGACGGCCGGCATTCAGTAAAGACCCCCGGCCCCTCCCAGGGCCTTCGGTCCCGTAGAGCCTGTCCGGCGCCCCGCCCCACCATCCATACCCCGCTGCGGGGTGGGGCGCCGGACGGAAACGCTTACGGGGCAAGGGACTTACCCCTACGTATTGACTTTTGCAATCCTGTGCTTCATGCACGTCCTTCCGCGCCTGTCCCAGTGCGCGGCATCCCCGCCGGTCAGGCGGCGAAGGAGATGATTCACGTGTCCGCTACGCCCGTGTTGGCGTTGCGCGGAGTCTCCAAGCGATTCGGTGCGGTGCAAGCACTCACCGATGTCGAGCTGGAGGTCCACGCCGGAGAGGTGGTCGCGCTGGTCGGCGACAACGGCGCTGGTAAGTCCACTCTGGTCAAGACGATCGCCGGTGTGCACCCGATCGACGAAGGCGTCATCGAGTGGGAGGGCTCGCCAGTCAGCATCAACCGGCCGCACGACGCCCAGGGTCTCGGCGTCGCCACCGTTTACCAGGACCTCGCCCTGTGCGACAACCTCGATGTTGTCGGCAATCTCTACCTCGGCCGCGAACTGCGCCGCGGGTTCGCGCTCGACGAGGTGACGATGGAGAAGCGCGCCCGCGAGCTGCTCGACACCCTGTCGATCCGCATCCCGAGCGTCCGTATCCCGATCGCGAGTCTGTCCGGCGGTCAGCGGCAGGTCGTCGCGATCGCCCGTGCCCTCATCGGCGACCCGAAGGTCGTCATTCTCGACGAGCCCACCGCCGCTCTCGGCGTGGAGCAGACCGCCCAGGTCCTCGACCTGGTCGAGAGGCTGCGCGAGCGCGGCCTCGCCGTCATCCTCATCAGCCACAACATGGCCGATGTGCGCGCCGTCGCGGACATCGTGTCCGTACTGCGGCTGGGCAAGAACAACGGTGCCTTCCCGGTGAAGGACACCAGTCCCGAAGAGATCATCGCTGCGATCACCGGTGCCACGGAGAATGCCGTGACCCGTCGTCAGGCGCGCAACCCGGAGGCGGCAAAGTGAGCGACACGTCCAAGACCGTGAAGGACGACGTGCCTCCGGCCGACGACCCCACCGCGGCGGTCCTCCCCGTCATCGACCCGCGCCTGCTGGTCCGTGAAGAGGGATTGAAGGGCTATCTCACCGAGTTCAAGCGCAAGGTGCGCGGCGGTGAGCTGGGCTCGCTGCCCGTCATCATCGGCCTGATCATCATCTGGTCCGTGTTCCAGTCCCAGGACAGCCTGTTCCTGAGCGCGGGCAACATGGTCAACATCAGCTTCTTCCTGGCCGCCACCGGCATGCTGGCCATCGGCCTGGTCTTCGTGCTGCTGCTCGGTGAGATCGACCTGTCCGTCGGTTCGGTCAGCGGTCTGTCGGCCGCCGTCTTCGCCATCCTGGCGACGACACACAACATGAACCCCTGGCTGGCCGTGATCCTGGCCATCCTGACCGGTACCGCCATCGGCGCTCTGCACGGCTACTTCTTCGCCAAGATCGGTGTACCGGCCTTCGTGGTCACCCTCGCCGGCAACCTCGGCTGGAACGGCCTGATGCTGTGGCTGCTCGGCGAC
Source organism: Streptomyces sp. PH10-H1 (assembly GCF_030063355.1). Lineage (GTDB taxonomy): Bacteria > Actinomycetota > Actinomycetes > Streptomycetales > Streptomycetaceae > Actinacidiphila. The sequence goes on along the minus strand of NZ_JASISZ010000045.1, from coordinate 23,440 downwards.
ACGGGCAGCCTCTCGATCCAGGACAAGGGCCCGCTGCACATGCTCGGGCAGCGTTCCTACTTCCTGAACCAGGATGTCGCCGGCGCCTACCTGCTGGCCGGTGTCGGCACCCTCGCCCTGCTCGCCGGCTCGCTGGTCGAGCAGCGGCGCCGCCGCCAGGCCGGGGTCCCGTTCCGGCCGACCAGCGAGATCGTCGTGCGCGTCGGGGCGCTGGCCGTGGTGTCCTTCGTCGCCGCGTATGTGCTCAACCAGGCGACGGGTGTGCCCAGCGCCCTGGTGATCTTCCTCGTGGCGCTCGTAATCACCGACTTCGTCCTGCGGCGTACCTCGTACGGCCGCAAGATCTTCGCGGTCGGTGGCAGCATCGAGGCCGCCCGCCGTGCCGGTATCAACGTGGCCCTGATCCGTATCTCGGTGTTCGCCATCTCCGGCGGCTTCGCGGCGCTCGGCGGTCTGTTCTTCGCCGCGCAGACCTACACCGCGACGCTGGCCGCCGGCGGTGGCAACATCCTGATGCTGGCCATCGCGGCCGCGGTCATCGGTGGCACCAGCCTCTTCGGCGGTCGCGGCAACACCTGGTCCGCCCTGCTGGGCATGCTGGTCATCCAGTCGATCCAGACCGGCCTCGACCTGCTGAACATGAACACCTCGCTGCAGTACATGATCACCGGCGCCGTACTGCTCGCCGCGGTGGTCATCGACTCGCTGTCGCGCAGGACGCAGAAGGCCTCCGGCCGCGCGTAACGCTCCATCGCGCACACCACCGCCCGGCGGTGGCGTGGCGGCACCGGCCCGGTGCGGGGATGATCATCCCCGCACCGGGCATTCGCGTTGCCGGCCGTGCCGCGCGTGACAAACGTCGCACGGTGCGCACCACGACGCCGCACGCGGAACATTAGACTCGACGGATCGACCAGTTCGACAGCTAGGAGGCACGGGTGGCGCTGCTGACCCGTATCAAGGGACCGCGCGACCTCGACCGGCTCAGCCAGGAACAGCTGGTGGAGCTGGCGGGCGAAATCCGTACCTTCCTCGTCGACGCCGTTTCCAAGACCGGCGGACACCTGGGCCCGAACCTGGGTGTGGTCGAGCTGACCATCGCCCTGCACCGTGTCTTCGACTCACCGCGGGACAAGGTGCTCTTCGACACGGGGCACCAGTCCTACGTCCACAAGCTGCTCACCGGCCGGCAGGACTTCTCCAAGCTCAAGGGCAAGGGCGGCCTGTCCGGCTACCCCTCGCGCGCCGAGTCCGAGCACGACGTGATCGAGAACAGCCACGCCTCCACGGTGCTCGGCTGGGCCGACGGCCTGGCCAAGGCCAACGAGGTGCTCGGCAAGCAGGACCATGTGGTCGCCGTCATCGGTGACGGCGCGCTGACCGGCGGTATGGCCTGGGAGGCGCTGAACAACATCGCCGCCGCCCGGGACCGCCCGCTCGTCATCGTCGTCAACGACAACGAGCGCAGCTACGCCCCCACGATCGGCGGCCTCGCGGACCACCTGGCGACGCTGCGCACCACCGACGGCTATGAGCGCTTCCTGTCCCGTACCAAGGACCTGCTGGAGCGCACCCCGCTGATCGGGCAGCCGCTCTACGAGACGCTGCACGGCGCCAAGAAGGGGCTCAAGGACTTCATCGCGCCGCAGGGCATGTTCGAGGACCTCGGCCTGAAGTACGTCGGCCCGATCGACGGCCATGACGTGGACGCGCTGGAGTCCGCGCTGTACCGCGCCAAGCGCTTCGGCGGACCGGTCATCGTGCACTGCCTCACCGAGAAGGGCCGCGGCTACCGCCCGGCCGAGCAGGACGAGGCCGACCGCTTCCACGGCATCGGGCCCATCCACCCCGACACCGGCCTGCCGATCGCCGCCTCCGGCGCCGACTGGACCTCGGTCTTCGGCGAGGAGATGGTCAAGCTCGGCCGGGAGCGCGCGGACATCGTCGCGATCACCGCCGCGATGCTGCAGCCGGTCGGCCTGGACAAGTTCGCGAAGGTCTTCCCGAACCGGGTCTACGACGTCGGCATCGCCGAGCAGCATGCCGCCGTCTCGGCGGCGGGCCTGGCGACCGGCGGTCTGCACCCCGTCTTCGCCGTCTACGCCACCTTCCTGAACCGGGCCTTCGACCAGGTGCTGATGGATGTGGCGCTGCACAAGTGCGGGGTCACCTTCGTCCTGGACCGAGCCGGCGTCACCGGCACCGACGGCGCCTCGCACAACGGCATGTGGGACATGTCGATCCTCCAGGTCGTGCCGGGCCTGCGGATCGCCGCCCCGCGCGACGCCGACCAGGTCCGCGCCCAGTTGCGCGAGGCCGTCGAGGTCGATGACGCGCCCACCGTCGTCCGGTACTCCAAGGGCGCGGTCGGCCCGGCGGTCAAGGCCGTCGGCCGGGTCGGCGGCATGGACGTGCTCCGCAAGGCGCCCGAGGGCGAGCGCCCCGACGTCCTGCTGGTCTCGGTCGGCGCCCTCGCCCCGATGTGCCTGGAGATCGCCGACCTGCTCGACGCCCAGGGCATCACCACCACCGTCGTCGACCCGCGCTGGGTCAAGCCGGTGGACGCGGCGCTCCCCGGGCTCGCGGCGGAACACCGCGTCGTGGTCACCGTCGAGGACAACTGCCGGGTCGGCGGTGTCGGCTCCGCGATCTCGCAGGCGCTGCGCGACGCGGACGTCGACATCCCGCTGCGCGACTTCGGCATCCCGCAGCGGTTCCTTGACCACGCCTCCCGCAAGGAGGTCATGGCCGAGATCGGCCTGACCGCGCCCGATATCGCACGCCAGGTCACGGGCCTGGTCGCCACGATCGACGGCCGGTACGGCGACGAAGCGGCCGAGCCGGCCGAGGCTGTCCGCGACTGAGTTCCGTGCGGCGCCGGCCGGGCAGGTGAGGGGGTCCACCCACACGGGTGGACCCCCTCACCCTTTGGCGTACGCCTGGGCGCGCCTATTCGGGTGAAACGAACCTCCGGAGTGCAGTGGCGACTGCCGACGCGTCCGACCCTGTCGGCAGGACGATCAGGAGGTGCGCCGGTGAGTACGACCACGCAGGACAACCCGCCCCCGTCGGGCAGGAATCAGAACGGGCTCTTCAGGACCAAGTCGGTCGAGCAGTCGCTGCTGGACACCCATGAGCCGGAGCACGCCCTCAAGAGGTCGCTGTCGGCGCTGGACCTCACGGTCTTCGGGGTCGGCGTCATCATCGGCACCGGCATCTTCGTCCTCACCGGCACGGTGGCGAAGAACAACGCGGGTCCCGCGGTCGCCCTCGCGTTCGTCGCGGCCGGTGTGGTGTGCGGGCTGGCGGCCCTGTGCTATGCCGAGCTGGCGTCCACGGTGCCGGTCGCGGGATCGGCGTACACCTTCTCCTTCGCGACCCTGGGCGAGCTTCCGGCCTGGATCATCGGCTGGGACCTGGTACTGGAGTTCGCCCTGGGCACGGCGGTGGTCGCGGTCGGCTGGTCCGGATACGTGCGGTCGCTGATGGACAACGCCGGGTGGCATCTGCCCCAGGCCCTGTCGGGCACCAGCGATGCGAACGGATTCGGCTTCGACCTCCTCGCGTTCCTCCTGGTGCTGCTGCTCACCGGGGTGCTGGTCCTCGGGATGAAGCTCTCCGCCCGGGTCACCTCGGTGGTCGTCGCGATCAAACTGGCCGTGGTGCTGCTGGTCATCATCGCCGGCGCGTTCTTCATCAAGTCCGAGAACTACAAGCCCTTCATCCCCAAGTCCCAGGGCTCCGTCACGCAATCAGGTCTCAAGGCACCGCTCATCCAGGAGATGTTCGGGTACGCGCCGACCTCCTTCGGCGTCCAGGGCATCTTCACCGCGGCCGCCGTGGTCTTCTTCGCCTTCATCGGCTTCGACATCGTGGCGACCGCGGCCGAGGAGACCAAGAACCCGCAGCGGGACATGCCGCGCGGCATCCTCGGCTCGCTCTTCATCTGCACCGCGCTCTACGTCGCCGTGTCGGTCGTGGTCACCGGCATGCAGAAGTACACCCAGCTCTCGGTCGACGCGCCGCTCGCCGACGCCTTCAAGGCGACCGGACACCCCTGGTACGCGGGCGTCATCAGCTTCGGTGCCGCGGTCGGTCTCACCACGGTCTGCATGATCCTGCTGCTCGGCCAGACCCGGGTGTTCTTCGCGATGAGCCGCGACGGGCTCATTCCGCGGTTCTTCTCCAGGGTCCACCCGCAGTTCCGCACGCCGTACCGCTCGACGGTCCTGCTCGGGGTGCTGATCGCCGTGATCGCGGGCTTCACCAGCATCTCGGAGCTGGCGGCGCTGGTGAACATCGGCACCCTCTTCGCCTTCGTCCTCGTCGCGGTCGGGGTGACGATCCTGCGCCGCACCCGGCCCGACCTGCCGCGCTCCTTCCGCACTCCGTGGGTGCCGGTGCTGCCGATCGCCTCGGTGTGCGCCTCGCTGTGGCTGATGCTGAATCTGCCGAGCGAGACCTGGGTGCGGTTCGCGGTGTGGATGGTGATCGGCGTCGTCGTCTACTTCCTGTACGGCCGTCAGCACAGCCGTATGAACGACACAGCCCGTATGAACGACGCCGGCTGACGACCGGTACGTTGGCAACCGTGCCGGCGGCCCCGAAGACCACGAGCGACGCCCCCGCCGTACTCCCCCTCCTGTCCGGGGCGTACGGCCGGGGCGTGCGCCGTTGGCTCCCGCGGATCCGGCGGCCGGACCGCTACTGGCTGCGGCCGGCGGCCGCGCTGGCCGTTCTCGCCGCCCTCGTGCGCGTTCCCTCGTTCCTGCGCCCGGTCTGGAATCCCGATGAGGGCTTCCTCGCCGTGCAGGCGCGGATGCTCGCCCAGGGCGGGGTGCTCTACGACACCGTCGTGGACCGCAAGCCGCCGTTGCTGCCCTGGCTCTACGAGGGCCTCTTCTGGGTCTTCGGGGACGGCTCGCTGTGGCCGCTGCGCGCCGCCGCCGTCCTCGCGCAGTTCGTCACCGCCCTGCTGCTCGCGTCCGTCGCCCGCCGCCGCTGGGGCGACCGGGCGGGTGCCGCCGCCGGTGCCGGCTATCTGCTGCTGTCCATCTGTCTCGCCCCCGAGGACGCCCAGGCCGCCTCCTTCGGCGTGTTCATGCTGCCGTGGACCGTTCTGGCCTTCTGGGCGGCCGACCGCCGCCGCTGGGCCCTGGCGGGCCTGGCCGTCGCGGGAGCGGCGCTGACCAAGCAGACCGGCGGCGCGGCGCTGCTGCCCGTGCTGTGGATGCTGTGGGGCGCCCTGCGCGGCCCCGGGCCGGCCGCGGGCCGGGGCGCCGTCCTCCGGCTGCTCGCCGGCTGCGCCGTGCCGGTGGTGGCCGTCGCGCTGTTCACCGGCCCCGGCCGGTTCCTGTTCTGGACGGTCACCGGCTCCGGGTCGTACGCCTCCGCGTCCGGCGCCTGGGGCGTGGCGCTGGGGCGGGGCCTGGGGAACGCCGGGATCCTGGCCGCCGCCGGGGCGGCCTTCGTCATCCCGGCGGTGTACGTGACGGCGCGCCGGGGGCGCGCCGGGCGGGTCCCCGCGCGGATTCCCGCCGACCTGTGGGTGTGGCTGGGCGCCTCGGCGCTCGCGGTGGTCTTCGGCTTCCAGTTCTACGGCCACTACTTCCTGCAGCTGATCCCGCCGCTGGTACTGGCCGGGGTGGCCGCGCTGCGCGGGCTGCCGCGCTGGCGGCCCGCGGCCACCGCCTGGACGGTGCTCGCGAGCACCGCGTTCCTAGTCTGGGGCCTGACCGCGCCGCGCACCGAGCTGGACCACTCCCGTACCGTCGCCGCGGCCGTACGGGCGCGTACCGGGCCCGGGGACACCGTCCTCGTCTGGGGCATGCACCCCGAGCAGTACTGGATCGCCGGCCGCACCCCCGCGAGCCGCTATCTGACCGCCGGCTTCCTGACGAACTTCAGCGGCGGCCGCGGTGGCGCCCGGGTGGGGGAGCAGTATGCGGTGCCCGGTGCCTGGCGGACGTTCGGCGAGGAGATGGCGCGGCGCCCGCCGGACCTCATCGTCGACGACTCGCGCGGAGCGCCGTACGCCCCCGGGCTGACCCCGTCACTGAAGCGGCTGCTGGACGCCGGATACCGGCCCGTGGACACCGTCGGCGGTGCGGTGCTCTACGCGCGGGGTGCGGCCCGGCGCTAGACCCCCGCACCGGGCCCCCGGCGGCAGGCCCCGCGCCGGGCCCGCGCGGCCCGGTGGTATACAGGCTGACGTAGCAGAGCACGCTGATCGAGGTGGCGGTTTTTCATGACGGAGTCCAAGGGACTCAAGGACCAGAACGGCCCGAAGGACCCGGGGGCGGCGCCCCGCAACGGTCTGCTGCAGCGCTGGCGGCCGTATGCGGCGGGCGTCGTGGTGATCGCGGTGGTGTTCGGAGCGTCCGCGGCCATCGGCGCGCATGTGCGCGGTGCGAAGGCGGACCGGGTGAAGGCGCCCGCGAACGCGACGGGCCCGGAGGGCCGGCCGAAGCTGGCGGTGCCGGTGAAGCCGACCATCCCGGTGACGCTGACCGTGTACGAGGACCTGCGCAGCCCGCAGTCCAAGGCCTTCGCCGAGCAGTACGCGGACGCGTTCGCGCAGCTGCTGGTGACCGGGCAGGTGCAGATCGAGTACCGGCTGGTCACGCAGACCGACGCACAGCTCGGCGGCACCGGTTCCAAGGCCGCCGCGAACGCGGCCGCGTGCGCCCAGGACCAGGGGCGCTACACGGAGTTCGTCAAGCAGATCTGGCAGCAGCAGCCGGATCCGCAGAATGACGCGCTGAGCAGCCAGAAGCTGCTGAAGGAGCTGTCGAAGAAGGCCGGGAAGATCGACGAGGGCAAGTTCGTACCGTGCATGCAGGGCGGTGACCACGACGGCTGGGTCGCGAAGTCCCAGGCCGACTTCCTGTCGGCGCAGCTCGGCACGGTGCCGGTCGTCCAGATCAACGGCGAGGCGGTGCCGGATGTGCAGAACACGCTGACGCCGTTCAAGCTGCGATCGCTGGTGGAGAAGGCCGCCAAGAAGGCGTCCGACGCCGTACCTTCCGGCCAGCCGAGCCTCGCGAGCTGAACGCCGTTTCACCCCTCCGTGACCGGGTGCGTCATCACCTGGCCGAGACGTATCCGACTTTTCGTCAACTTTTGGGCGAAATCGGGTATTGAAGGCATGTGACGCCCGATCACGGAGGAGTGTGCGCATGTCCATACCGTTGTTCGATGAGGTCGAACCGTTGTCCGGGTGTGTCTGCGAGGAGTGTGCGCGACAGCGCCTCGCCGACTCGGTGACGCGAGCCGCCGGCACCGCCGGAACGACAACCCCCGCGGCCGCCCGCGTGGTCATCGTGGCAGCCGCGGCCGGCACCGCGATCAGCGGCGGAGCGGGCACTGTTGTGGCTGCCGCCTTCCCGCACGCCGCCACCGGCTCCACGCCCGGCCACGCCATGTTCCCGGCGCAGGCCGCGGCGCCGGCGGCTCCACTGCGTCTGACGCGTGACCAGATCCTGGACCGGGCACAGCGCTGGGTGGACGCCGTGGTGCCGTACAGCATGACCGCGTACTGGAAGGACGGGTACCGGCAGGACTGTTCGGGCTATATCTCCATGGCCTGGGGCCTCGGCACCAGCGAGTGGACCGGCAGCCTGCCGGACTTCGCGACGCGGATCTCCCGCGCGGATCTGATGCCCGGTGACATCCTGCTCTTCCACAACCAGGCGGACCCGGAGCAGGGTTCACACGCCGTCATCTTCGCCGGCTGGGCCGACTCCGCGCACACCGAGTACACCGCGATGGAACAGACCCAGCCGCACACCCGCGTCCAGACGACGCCGCTGGCCTACTGGACCAACTCCGGCAAGTACCTGGCCTACCGGTACAAGTACCTGGTGGCCACCGCCGGCCCTGCACCTGGACCCGGGACCGGAGGAACCGGAACCGGCACCGGATCCGCGGGAACGGGAGCCGGAACTGCGGGGACCGACGCCTATCCCGGCGCTTCGGCCTTCGGGCCCGGCGCGAAAAACGCCAGCGTCACCCGGCTGGGCACCATGCTCGCCGCCCGCGGCGCCAGGTCCTACTACACCGTCGGTCCCGGCTCGCTCTGGACCGACGCCGACCTCGGGGCCACCAGTGCCTTCCAACGGGCCCAGGGCTGGTCCGGCGGCGACGCCGACGGCCTGCCGGGACCCACCACCTGGGGCTACCTGGTGGAGGGCAAGGGCAAGGACATCGGCGCCGCCGCCGCGAAACCGCCCGCCCGCGTCTCCACGGAGACCGGCTATCCCGGCGCCGGCTTCTTCCGCGCGGGACAGTCCAACGACTACGTGCTGAACCTGGGGCGGCGCCTCGTCGCCAAGGGCTTCGGCAAGAACTACCGCGTGGGCCCCAGCCGCACCTGGGGCGAGGCCGACCGGCGCGCCGTCGAGGCGTTCCAGCGCGCCCAGGGCTGGTCCGGGCGCGACGCGGACGGCTATCCCGGACCGGAGACCTGGAGACGACTCTTCTCGTGACGACTGACGCGACCACGGCGGAGGCGGCCCTGTCCGCCTCCGCCGTCACCACCGTTCTTCCCACGCTCACCGCCACCGCTGTCCTTCCCACGCTCACCGCCACCGCTGTCCTTCCGACGGTGACCGCCACCGCTGTTCTTCCCACGGTGACCGCCACCGTTCCCGACATCACCGAGCGCCCCGGCCGCTTCCTGCCCGGCTGGACCGCGGCGCTGACCGGTCTGGCAGCGGCGGCCGCCGGCGCCTGGCTGCTGTGGCGGACGGGCGCGCTCCCCGAGCAGCTCGCCGGCCGCGCCGTGCTTCCCGAGCCGCCGGCGCCCCGCGACCTCGCCGGCCTGTGGGGCGCGGTGCTGCTGCTCGGCGCGCTGACCGCGTTCGCCCTGGGCGGCCTCACCCGGGGCCGCCCAGGCAATGTCTGGGTCCTGACCCGGCACGGCGCCTACCAGGGCAGCGTCCGGGACACCGGCCTGCTGTGGATCAGCCCGCTGCTCGGTCGCCGCAGGATGGACGTCACCCTGCGGCACTGGCGCAGCCGCGTCATCGAAACGGTCGACGCGGACGGCACCCCGCTGCACGCCAGCGTGCTGATCGTCTGGCGGGTACGGGACACCGCGCGGGCCGCCTTCGCCATCGACGACCACTCGCGCTATCTGCGCGAACAGGTGGAGAGCGCGGTCGCCCGGGCCTTCTCCCGGCTTCCCGTCGACGACTTCCGCGGCACAGGGCCCACCCTGCGCGACGGCGAACGCCTCGGCGATCAGCTCACCCGGCTGCTTGCCGCCGATATGCGCCCGGTCGGCGTCGAGGTCTTCTCGGCGCAGCCGGTACGTCTCGACTACGCGCCCGAGGTGGCCGCCGCGATGCGGCGCGCCCAGGTCTCCGCCCTCGACGCCAAACACCGCCGTGCCGTGCTCGACGACGTCCTGGGAGCCGTCGCCGAGACGGTGCGGGGGCTGACCGACCGCGGGCTGGTCCAGCTCGACGACTACGAGCGCAGATCGCTCGTACGCGACCTGACCGTGGCCTTCTACACGTCACGCGGCCCACTGGCCGAGGTGCCGAAGAAATAGGCCCCGCGAAAAGACCGGGCCCAGCAAGAAAACAGGCCCCCGCCCGGGGACCGGACTCTGTGCGGTCCGGCCCCGGGCGGGGGCCTCACTCCCTGCGTTACGCCGGCACGCTCGCGACGCCCGGCGCCAGGAACGGCTTGCCGTTGACCCGCTGCGAGACACCCTCACGGTCCAGGTACGGAGTGATCCCGCCCAGGTGGAAGGGCCAGCCGGCGCCGGTGATCAGGCACAGGTCGATGTCCTGCGCCTCGGCGACGACACCCTCGTCGAGCATGAGGCCGATCTCCTGCGCGACGGCCTCCAGCACCCGGCTGCGGACCTGCTCCTCGGAGAGGACCTTGTCGCCCTGTACGAGAAGGGCGGCGACCTCGGGGTCCAGCTCCGGCTTACCGGAGTCGTAGACGTAGAAGCCACGCTTGCCGGCCTTGACCACGGCCGCCAGGTTCGCGGAGACGGTGAACCGCCCCGGGAAGGCGCGGTGCAGCGTCTCCGAGACGTGCAGACCGATGGCCGGGCCGACCAGCTCCAGGAGCACCAGCGGGGACATCGGCAGGCCGAGCGGCTCGATGCCCCGCTCCGCGACGTCGACGGGGGTGCCCTCGTCGATGATGTTCTGGATCTCGCCCATGAAGCGGGTGAGGATCCGGTTCACCACGAACGCCGGGGCGTCCTTGCAGAGCACGGCGGTCTTCTTGAGCTTCTTGGCGACCGAGAACGCGGTGGCCAGCGAGGCGTCGTCGGTCTGCTCGCCGCGCACGATCTCCAGCAGCGGGAGGATCGCGACGGGGTTGAAGAAGTGGAAGCCGACGACCCGCTCGGGGTTCTTCAGCTGCGACGCCATCTCCGTCACCGACAGCGAGGAGGTGTTGGTGGCGAGGATCGCGTGCGCCGGGGCGACCGCCTCGACCTCCGCGAACACCTGCTGCTTGACGCCCATCTCCTCGAACACGGCCTCGATGATGAAGTCCGCGTCACCGAAACCGGCGGCCTTGTCGAGCGAACCGGTCACCAGCGCCTTGAGGCGGTTGGCCTGGTCCTGCTTGATGCGGCGCTTGCCGAGCAGCTTGTCGATCTCGCCGTGGACATAGCCCACGCCCTTGTCGATGCGCTCCTGGTCGATGTCGGTCAGCACGACCGGCACCTCGAGGCGGCGGGCGAAGAGCAGCGCGAGCTGCGAGGCCATCAGGCCCGCTCCGACGACGCCGACCTTGGTGACCGGGCGGGCCAGGTTCTTGTCCGGCGCACCGGCCGGGCGCTTGGCGCGCTTCTGCACCAGGTTGAAGGCGTAGATGCCGCTGCGCAGCTCACCGCCCATGATGAGGTCCGCCAGGGCGGTGTCCTCGGCGTCGAAGCCCGCCTGCAGGTCGCCGTCCTTGGCGTTGGCGATGATCTCCAGCGCGCGGTACGCGGCCGGGGCGGCGCCGTGCACCTTGGAGTCCGCGATGGACTTCCCGCGCGCCACGGCCTGGTCCCAGGCGTCGCCGCGGTCGATCTCGGGGCGGGCCACCACGATCTCGCCGCGCAGCACGGCGGCGGTCCACAGCAGCGACTGCTCCAGGAAGTCCGCGCCCTCGAACAGCGCGTCCGCGATGCCGAGTTCATGGACCTGGGCGCCCTTGAGCTGGCGGTTCTGGTTCAGCGAGTTCTCGATGACCACGGTGACCGCGCGGTCCGCGCCGATCAGGTTCGGCAGCAGGGTGCAGCCGCCCCAGCCGGGGACGAGACCTAGGAAGACCTCGGGGAGCGAGAACGCCGGCAGCGCAGCCGAGACGGTGCGGTAGGCGCAGTGCAGGCCGACCTCGACGCCGCCGCCCATCGCCGCGCCGTTGTAGTACGCGAAGGTCGGGACCGCGAGGTGCGAGAGCCGCTTGAAGACCTCGTGGCCGCCCTTGCCGATGGCGAGCGCGTCCTCGTGGCGCTTCAGCAGCTCGACGCCCTTGAGGTCGGCGCCGACCGCGAAGATGAACGGCTTGCCGGTGACACCGATACCGGTGATGGTGCCCTCGGCGGCCTCGGCCTCGACCTGGTCGATCGCCGCGTCGAGGTTGGCCAGCGACTGCGGGCCGAAGGTGGTCGGCTTGGTGTGGTCCAGGCCGTTGTCCAGCGTGATGAGCGCGAAGCGTCCGGCGCCCGGGAGGTCGAGGTGGCGCACATGCGCGCTCGTTACGACCTCGTCGGGGAACAGCTCGGCCGCACCCTTCAAAAGCTCGGCGGTGGTTGTCACTTGCTGCCTCCGTCGCTGTGCTTGTTGGCCGCTTCGCTCCAGCGCGGGTTCTCCCAGATGACCGTTCCGCCCATGCCGAACCCGACGCACATGGTCGTCAGGCCGTAGCGGACGTGCGGCTGCTCCTCGAACTGGCGGGCCAGCTGAGTCATCAGCCGGACGCCGGAGGAGGCCAGCGGGTGGCCGAACGCGATCGCGCCGCCGTACTGGTTGACACGCGGGTCGTCGTCCGCGATGCCGAAGTGGTCGAGGAACGCGAGTACCTGCACCGCGAACGCCTCGTTGGCCTCGAAGAGGCCGATGTCGTCGATCGTCAGACCGGCCTGGGCCAGCGCCTTCTCGGTCGCCGGGACCGGGCCGATGCCCATGACCTCGGGCTCGACACCGACGAAGGAGTAGGACACCAGACGCATCCGGACCGGCAGGCCCAGCTCATTGGCGACGTCCTCGGCGGCGAGCAGCGACGCGGTGGCGCCGTCGTTCAGCCCCGCCGCGTTACCGGCCGTGACCCGCCCGTGGGCGCGGAACGGGGTCTTGAGGCCCGCCAGCGACTCCAGGGTGGTGTTCGGGCGCATCGGCTCGTCGGCCGTGGCCAGACCCCAACCGGTCTCGCCCGCCTCCGGGTTGGAGCGTCGTACCGCGATCGGCACCAGGTCCTGCTGGATCTTGCCGTTGGCGTACGCCTTGGCGGCCTTCTCCTGGCTGCGCACGGCGTACTCGTCGACGCGCTGCTTGGTGATGGCGGGGTAGCGGTCGTGGAGGTTCTCCGCGGTCATGCCCATGAACAGGGCGGACTCGTCGACGAGCTTCTCGGAGACGAAACGCGGGTTCGGGTCCACGCCCTCACCCATCGGGTGGCGGCCCATGTGCTCCACGCCACCCGCGACGACCACGTCGTACGCGCCGAAGGCGATGCCGCCGGCCAGCGTGGTCACGGCGGTCATCGCGCCGGCACACATCCGGTCGATGGAGAAGCCCGGGACGGTCACGGGCAGGCCGGCCAGGATGCCGGCGGTGCGGCCGAGGGTCAGACCCTGGTCGCCGATCTGCGTGGTGGCGGCGAGGGCCACCTCGTCGATCCGCTCGGCGGGCAGCTCCGGGTTGCGCCGCAGCAGCTCCCGGATGCACTTGATCACGAGATCGTCGGCGCGGGTCTCGTGGTAGATGCCCTTCGGGCCCGCCTTGCCGAACGGGGTGCGGACGCCGTCGACAAAGACGACGTCCCTAGCGGTACGAGGCACGTTGGCTCTCCTCCAGATGCGGATTCGCTGCCACTGGGCGCGAGGCTGCGGCTACGCCCCCATGCTACTAGCCAGTAACCAACGGGGACAGTCCCCCCGACCGGAGCGGCGAACGTCACATACGGCGCGGCTACTCCGCCGGGACCTCCGGGGCCGCCGGAGCCTGCGCGGTCAGGGCCGCGGTGAGGATCGGCGCGGTCAGCCCGACCTGCCACGGGCGCGCCCCATGGCCGGCCAGTACCGCCGCCACCTCCTCTGCGGTGGCCTCGTCCGGCGGATCCCAGCACAGCCGGCGCACGGTGTCCGGGGTGATCAGGTTCTCCTGCGGCAGGTTCAGCTCCTCCGCGAGCTCGCTCACCGCGGCCCGCGCGGCGGACAGCCGGGCGGCCGCCACCGGGTCCTTGTCGGCCCAGGCGCGCGGCGGCGGGGGACCGGCGTAGGCCGGACCCGGCTGCGGCAGCTCCCGCTCCGGCAGGGCGCGGGCCCGGTCGATCGCCGCCTGCCACTGGTCGAGCTGGCGGCGGCCCATCCGGTGCCCGAAGCCGGGCAGCGTCGCGAGCACCGTCACATTCGGCGGGCCCTCCAGGGCGGCGGTGACGATCGCGGCGTCGGTGAGGATCCGGCCCGGCGAGATGTCCCGCTCCTGGGCGGCCTGGTCGCGGGCGTTCCACAGTTCGCGCACCACGCCGATCTGACGGCGGCGGCGGACCTTGTGCATGCCCGACGTACGCCGCCACGGGTCGACGCGGGGCGCGGGCGGCGGAGCGGCGGCGATGGCGGCGAACTCCTGCAGCGCCCAGTCCAGCTTGCCCTGCTCCCGCAGTTCCTCCTCCAGCGCGTCGCGCAGGTCGACCAGCAGCTCGACATCGAGCGCGGCGTATCGCAGCCAGGGCTCGGGGAGCGGGCGGGTGGACCAGTCGACGGCCGAGTGCCCCTTCTCCAGGGCGAACCCGAGGACGTTCTCGACCATGGCGCCGAGGCCGACGCGCGGGAAGCCCGCGAGCCGGCCGGCCAGCTCGGTGTCGAACAGGCTCTTGGGGCGCATGCCGATCTCGTCGAGGCACGGAAGGTCCTGGGTGGCGGCGTGCAACACCCATTCGGTGTCGGTGAGGGCGGCGCCCAGGGTTGACAGGTCGGGGCAGCCGACCGGGTCGATCAGCGCGGTCCCGGCTCCCGCACGGCGCAGCTGGACCAGATAGGCCCGCTGTCCGTAGCGGTATCCGGACGCGCGCTCGGCGTCGACGGCGACCGGACCGGAGCCCGCGGCAAATGCCGCGACGATATCTGCGAGGGCCTCCGGGCTGGCGGTCACCGGCGGGATTCCCTCGCGCGGGTCCAGCAGCGGGACCGGCGCCGGGGCAGCCTCTGTTGCGGTCTCTCGGGCGTCGGTCACCCCCTAAGGGTATCGGTGTATGGCGAACGCCCGTCGACGGAACGTTCCGTCGACGGGCGCTGCGGTTGCGAGAGGGTGCCGGAGCGCTAGTGGATGATGCCCGTACGCAGGGCGACGGCGACCATTCCGGCCCGGTCGCCGGTGCCGAGCTTGCGGGCGATACGTGCCAGGTGGCTCTTCACGGTGAGCGCGGACAGGCCCATCGAGACGCCGATCGCTTTGTTGGACTGGCCTTCCGCGACCAGCCGGAGCACCTCGACCTCGCGGCCGGAGAGCTCGCGGTAGCCGCCGGGGTGGCCGGGCGTGCCGGGCGGGCGGCGCTGCATACGGGCGCCGGCGGAGCCGACCGGCGCGGCGCCGGGACGGCCCGGCATACCGCCGAGGTTGTTGCGGGTGCCGGTGACGACGTATCCCTTGACGCCGCCCGCGAGTGCGTTGCGGACTGCGCCGATGTCGTCGGCGGCGGAGAGTGCGAGGCCGTTCGGCCAGCCGGCCGCGCGGGTCTCGGCAAGCAGGGTGAGGCCGGAACCGTCGGGGAGGTGGACATCGGCTACGCAGATGTCCCGGGGGCTGCTGACCCGGGGGCGGGCCTCGGCGATCGACGAGGCTTCGATCACATCGCGCACTCCGAGCGCCCACAGGTGCCGGGTTACGGTGGATCGTACGCGGGGGTCGGCGACGACGACCATGGCCGTCGGCTTGTTCGGACGGTAGGCGACCAGGCTCGTGGGCTGCTCGAGAAGAACTGACACCGGGCCTCCTGTGGCAAAGGGGGGACTGAGAGGGTCACAGTCTCCTTCGGCAGCAATTGCCCCGGCCTTTAGGGAAAGATCATGATTTGTTGAGTAACAATTCCGGCAAATCGGACGCCCGATCGAACAAGATCACTGGCACCTGCCATGCCGTCAGCACGCGGGCGGACACGCGGACACCGAGCGGCCGCCACGCGGCGGCACGCTGCAGAGGTGAGCTGGAGAGGTGAACGGTCAGCCGCGGCGCTTGGGCATCGGGACGACGCCGCCCCCGGGGCGGTCCGGCGGCTCGTGCCCCTCGGCCGGCGGGAGTCCCGCGCACGAGCAGAGCAGATCGCACCAGGCCGCCAGGTGCGCGGCGACATCGGGAACGCCGCCGGTACCCTCGCTCGGCGTCCAGGACGCCCGGATCTCGATCGCCGTCGAATCGGGGCGCTCCGCGATCCCGCCGAAGAAGTGCGAGGAACTGCGCGACACCGTTCCACTCGGTTCCGTGTACCCGGCGCTCCGCGCCTCCAGGGCGCCGGTCAGCCAGGACCAGCTCACCTCGGGCAGCAGCGGGTCCGTCGCCATCTCCGGTTCCAGATCGGCGCGCACCAGCGTGACCAGCCGGAACGTACCGTTCCACGCCTCATGGCCGGCCGGCTCGTGTAACAGGATGAGCCGGCCGTCGGCCAGCTCGTCGCCGTCCACCACGACCGTCGCCTCCAGCGCGTACGCGTACGACGCGAGTCGCTTGGGCGGTGTCGTCGTATCGATCTCCACTTCGGGACGTACCCGCGCGGAACTCAACGCGTCGACCGCGCGCTGGAAGGGGAGAGGGGCGCCGTCCCCGTCCGCAAGGTGCCCGTGAACCGCTGCCATGCCCGGAAGACTAGGGCGCCCGCGGCCTCCACGGGTGGAGCAACACCCGTGCGCGCGGGACGCATCCCGGCGCGTGCGAAGATTCAAGGCGTGAGTGCGCACCAGCAGACCGCTGCTTCCCCGTTCATCCGCGCCTGCCGGCGTCAGTCCGTGCCGCACACCCCGGTGTGGTTCATGCGGCAGGCCGGCCGATCGCTGCCCGAGTACCTCAAGCTGCGCGAGGGCACCGCCATGCTGGAGTCGTGCATGCGGCCCGACATGGTCACCGAGATCACGCTGCAGCCGGTGCGCCGCCACAAGGTCGACGCGGCCATCTACTTCAGCGACATCGTCGTACCGCTCAAGGCGATCGGCCTCGACCTCGACATCAAGCCCGGCGTCGGTCCGGTCGTCGAGCAGCCGATCCGGACCCGCGCCGACCTCGGCCGGCTGCGGACGCTGGAGCCGGACGACGTGAAGTACGTGACCGAGGCCATCGGCATGCTGACCGGCGAGCTGGGCGAGACCCCGCTCATCGGCTTCGCGGGCGCGCCCTTCACTCTCGCCAGCTACCTCGTCGAGGGCGGCCCGTCCCGCAACCACGAGCGCACCAAGGCGCTGATGTACGGCGAGCCCGAGCTGTGGCGCGACCTCCTCGACCGGCTCGCGGACATCACCGCGGCCTTCCTCAAGGTGCAGATCGAGGCCGGCGCGAGCGCCGTCCAGCTCTTCGACTCCTGGGTCGGGGCGCTCTCCCCCGAGGACTACCGGCGCTATGTCATGCCGTCCTCGGTGAAGGTCTTCGACGCGGTCGCCGGCTACGGCGTGCCGCGCATCCACTTCGGTGTCGGCACCGGTGAGCTCCTCGGGCTGATGGGCGAGGCCGGTGCGGACGTCGTCGGCGTCGACTGGCGCGTCCCGCTCGACGAGGCCGCGCGCCGGGTCGGACCCCACAAGGCGCTCCAGGGGAACCTCGACCCGGCGGTGCTCTTCGCCCCGACGGCCGCCGTCGAGACGAAGACCCGCGAGGTGCTGTACTCGGCGACCGATCTGCCCGGCCACATCTTCAACCTCGGCCACGGCGTGCTGCCCAGCACCGACCCCGACGCCCTCAGCCGCCTCGTGGACTTCGTCCACCGCACCACCGAAGTCTGACCGGTCCGCTCACTCCCCGGTGTCGATCCCACGTCACTGGGCGCATGCCGGCGCGTGCGGTCGTGGGACAGTGGAGGGCATGACCGACACACACTGCGGCACAGGACATGTGATCGTCGTCGGCGGCGGGGTCTCCGGACTCGCCGCTGCCCACTTCCTGGCCGGGGGCGGTGCGCGGGTCACGGTGCTCGAAGCCTCGGGTCGGCTCGGCGGGAAGCTGTACGCGGACGAGATCGCCGGGGTGCCCGTCGACCTCGGGGCCGAGTCGATGCTCGCGCGCCGGCCGGAGGCGGTCGCCCTCGCCCGTGAGGTCGGGCTCGGCGACCGGCTGGAACCGCCGGCCGTGTCGGGCGCCGCCCTGTGGACCCGCGGCCGGCTGCGGGCCATGCCGCAGGGTCATGTCATGGGAGTCCCCGGCGATCTGGGTCCCCTCGCGGCCTCCGGCCTGCTGTCGCCCGCCGGCCTGGCCCGGCTGCCGCTCGATCACGTACTGCCGCGGACGAAGGTCGGCGAGGACGTGGCCCTGGGCGAGTTCGTCGCCGCGCGGCTCGGGCACGAGGTCGTCGACCGGCTGGTCGAGCCGTTGCTCGGCGGTGTGTATGCGGGCAACGCGTACCGGATCTCGCTGCGCGCGGCGATGCCGCAGCTCTTCGAGGCCGCCCGCTCGCGGCGTTCCCTCATCGAGGCCGTACGCGGCGTCCAGCGGCGCGCGGCGGCGGCCGGCCAGGACGGACCGGTCTTCATGGGGATCCGCGGCGGCGTCGGACAGCTGCCGGTCGCCGTCGCCGAGGCATGCCGGGCCGCCGGTGTGACGATCGAGACCGACGCCCCGGCAAGGGACCTGCGGCGGACCGCGCACGGCTGGCAGGTCACCGTGGGCGACCGGGTACTCGACGCGGACGCCGTCCTCATCGCCGCGCCCGCCCCGGCCGCCGCCCGGCTGCTGGCTGCCGAGTCGCCCGTCGCCGCCGCCGAACTGTCGGCGGTGGAGTACGCGAGCATGGCGCTGGTCACGATGGCGTTCCGGCGGCGCGATGTGCTGCGCATGCCGAAGGGCACCGGCTTCCTGGTGCCGCCCGTCGACGGCAGGACGATCAAGGCGTCCACCTTCTCCACCCACAAGTGGGGCTGGATCGACGAGGCGGGGCCCGACACCTTCGTGCTGCGCACCTCGGTCGGACGGCACGGCGACGAAGCGGACCTGGCCTGGGACGACACCGACCTCGTCCGGCTGTCGCGGCGCGACCTCGGCGACGCCATCGGGCTGTCGGCGGCGCCCGTCTCGGCCCGCGTCACCCGCTGGGACGGCGGGCTGCCGCAGTACCCGGTCGGGCACGTCGGGCGCGTCGCCAGGATCCGCGAGCAGGTCGGCAAGCTGCCGGGACTCGCGGTCTGCGGCGCGGTGTACGACGGGGTGGGGATTCCGGCCTGCATCGCCAGCGCCCGCAAGGCGGCCGACGAGGTGCTGACCTCGCTGGCCGCGACCCTGGCTGCGACCCTGGCTGCGGGCACCGCGCGGGACGCGGGAGAATGACGGCATGACTGACTCGACTGCTGCTCCCGACAAGGCCCCGAACGCCGGCAAGAAGGCGAAGGACCTCAATGAGGTCATCCGCTACACGCTCTGGTCCGTCTTCCGGCTGCGTGACGCGCTGCCCGAGGACCGCTCCGGCTACGCGGACGAGGTGGAGGAGCTGTTCGCGCAGCTCGCCGCCAAGGACGTCACGGTGCGTGGCACCTACGACGTGTCGGGGCTGCGGGCGGACGCCGATCTCATGATCTGGTGGCACGCGGAGACCTCGGACGCGCTGCAGGAGGCATACAACCTCTTCCGCCGCACCCAGCTCGGCCGCGCGATGGTCCCCGTCTGGTCGAACATGGCGCTGCACCGCCCCGCGGAGTTCAACAAGTCGCACGTCCCGGCGTTCATCGCCGACGAGACCGTACGCAAATACGTGAGCGTCTACCCCTTTGTCCGCTCCTACGACTGGTACCTGCTGCCCGACGAGGACCGCCGCCGGATGCTCGCCGACCACGGCAAGATGGCGCGCGGCTTCCCCGACGTGCGGGCCAACACCGTCCCGGCCTTCACCCTCGGCGACTACGAGTGGATCCTCGCCTTCGAGGCGGACGAGCTGCACCGGATCGTCGACCTGATGCGGCACCTCCGCGCGTCCGAGGCACGGATGCACGTACGCGAGGAAGTGCCGTTCTACACCGGGCGGCGCAAGGAGATCGGCGAGCTGGTGGCCGGGCTCGTCTGACCGTCCGCGGAAATCCCCGGGCCTGGGCTACGGCTTCGGCTCGGGATGCGGACCGCACGTCTGCGTGCGGTCCGCTCCTGTCTCGCCGCGCAGGAGATACGCGTCGACGCGGTCGTTGACGCAGGCGTTGGGGCCGTACACGACGCCGTGCGAACCGGAGCCCCGCTCGGTGACGAGCACGGAACCGGGCAGCCGGCGCTGGAGCTCGACGGCACCGGCGTGCGGGGTGGCGGCGTCCCGTTCGGCCGAGACGAGCAGCACCGGCGGCAGCTCATGGCCGTACGTGGCCACCTCGAGGGGCTGCCGGTGCGGGGCGGGCCAGAAGGCGCACGGCAGGTTCATCCAGGCGTTGTCCCACGTCTCGAAGGGCGCGGTGCGGGCGAGCGCGGTGTTGTCGCGGTCCCAGGTGAACCAGTCGCGCGGCCAGGGCGCGTCGGCGCATTCGACGGCCGTGTAGACGGCGTTGCCGTTCTCGCTCCCGGTGGCCCCCGCGGGGTCGGGGGCGGCCCGGGCGATCAGCGGCCGGGGGTCGCCGTGGACGTACGCGGACAGCGCGGCGGCCAGCCCTTGCCAAGTGCCGTCGTAGTACCCCGCGCCGAGGTAGGCGCTCTGCAGTTCGCCCGGGCCGACCACACCGCCCGCAGGCTTCGCCGCCAGCGCGGCACGCACCGATTCGTAGGCGTCCCGCACCTGCTCCGCGGTGTGCCCGAGGTGGTACGCGGCGTCGTGCCGGGCCACCCAGTCGCGCCAGTCGGCCCAGCGGATCTCGAAGGCGGCGGACTGCTCCAGGTTGGCGCGGTACCAGATCTGGCTCCGGTCGGGGTTGACGACGCTGTCGAACACCATGCGGCGCACATGGCTCGGGAAGAGCGTCGCGTACACCGCGCCGAGGTAGGTGCCGTAGGAGGCGCCGAAGTAGCTGAGCTTCCGCTCGCCGAGCGCGGCGCGGATGACATCCAGGTCACGGGCGCTGTTGAGCGTGGTGAGATAGGGCAGCAGATGCCCGGATCGGCTCGCGCAGCCCTGAGCGTACGCCTTCGCCGTGGCGATCCTGTCCTGCTTGTCGAGGCCGCTCGTGGGCTGCGGATCGCGGGTGGGAGCCTTGATGAACTCGGCGGGCGCCTCGCACGAGATGGGCGCGGAACGGCCCACCCCGCGCGGGTCGAAGCCCACGAAGTCATAGGCGCGGGCGGCGTTGGCGTACGCCTTGGCCTTGACGACGCTGAGCAGGGGGAAGTACAACCCCGAGCCGCCCGGCCCGCCGGGGTTGTAGACCAGCGCACCCTGGCGTTCCCCGGCCGGTCCGGTGGCGGCGACCCTGCTGATCGTCAGAGTCAGCAGCTCGCCGTCGGGCCGGGCGTAGTCCAGCGGTACGGACACGGTGCCGCACCGGACCGGGGCGGGCAGCCGGGTCGCGGCCGCACACCGGCCGAATCTCACTCCGGCCGCTTCGGCGCGCTGGGCGGCGATGGCAGTGCCGCGCGCCTCGGCCTGCCGGTCGCCATGCGGTGGCCCTTCGGCCGCAGAGCCAGGGGGAGCGAAGGTCAGGGCGCTCAGCGCCAGGGTTCCTGCGACGCCGTACAGCGCGATCGATCGCACAAATGGTCCTCTCCTGTCAGGGCACGACAAAAGGGATCCTTGGGCCGGTACTTGATGAAGTAAAGGACAAGCGGCCGGTGTCGTCACCGACCACTCTTGTCGGCTCCGGTCGGGCGACAGCCGGCCTCAGCTGAGCGCCGCCCGCTGCGCGGGATCCAGCAGCCGGTGGTCAGCAGCAGCGGCAGGGTGAACCAGGCCGGCGCCCTGCCCCCTTCGGCCTGCTCACCCGCGGAGAGGACCACGGCGGCGCCGGCCATCAGCAGGGTGAGGGCGATGGCGCCCCGCGGTAGTGACACTCCGCCGGGAATTCCGCGGATTGGCGGAGCGGACGGCCGGCCCCGGACCGTGCCGGTCAGCCGCAGCGGCGGCCGGCGTTGATGCAGGTGACAGCCTGCTTCATCAGCCCGTCCGGCATGACGTTCGTGAAGTCGGCATGGTCGGTGACCGGTTTGTGCAGCTGCTCGGGGAAGCTGTCGACGGCGAACACCGGTCCCTTGGGGACCTGGTACGTCAGCCGCATGCGGAGCTGCGGGACGGCCTTGAGGCCTTGCGCGCATCGGCCGTCGGCGCCGGGGAAGGCGATGTGGGTGCGGTGGTTGGCGCTGTCGGTGCTCACGCCGTTCCAGCAGCTGGGGAAGTCGAGAAGGCGCACCACCTGGCTGCGGGCCGGGCACAGCGGATACCGGTCGGTGAGGATCCGGTCCTCGAAACCGGTGCAGGTCCACTGCGCGCGGGCGTTGGCGGTGCCGTTGGTCAGGGCCTTGGCATCACCGGTGATGACCCGCAGGAACGGCGGCATCGCGGTCACCTTGGCGGCCGGATTGCCGCGGAACTGCAGAGAGACCGACGTAGGGGTGAGGATCGTGCCGGTGTTGAGGTCCGGGTCGGCGGCGTTGTCCGGGGAACGGACCCGCAGCACCGGCCAGAAGTACGCCGACTTGTCGCCCTGGGCGCAGGTCGTGCCCGCGGCCGCCAGCGACTCATTGGTGGAGAAGCCGTCGGTGGAGAGGTTCCCGACGTAGTCGTGGACGTGGTGCGCGCCGTTGGTGACACCGGGCGCGACGATGAAGTTGTCGGGGTTGCGGTGGGCGTTGGTGTTGCGGCCGCAGCGGGTGATGAAGGTGCCGGTGGAGGCGCCGCGCCGGTCCCGTACCCGCGGGGCGTTCGGCCGCACCGAGCGGATGTCGGTGAAGTCCGCGGCGGCTCGGGAGGCCGGGGGCATGCCTGTCGGGCCGGGAGTCGCAGTGGATGACGTGGAGGCCGGGGACGACGTGCCGGGTAAGGAGGGGGTGGCGGTCGGCGGCGCGCGGTGGGCCGAGGCGGGGCCGGTGACGAGGGCGAAGACGCCGCCCGAGCCGAGCAGCGCCAGTATCGCGACGAGCACGAGACGGGTGCCGCTCAGCCGGCGGCGGTGCCCCGAGGGACGGAAGGGTGGTCGGTCGTGCATGAGGGATCGCTCATTTCTTCGGTGACGGGCTCGACGTGCCCGCCGCGGCGTCCGCGGCGATCGCGTCGAAATCGACGAGTCCGGTCTCCTCCAGGACGGTGATGTGGTCGAGTACGGTCGCGTTGGCCTGGTTGGCCAGCTCCCGCACCAGCGAATTGCGGGTGGTAGCGCGGATGTGGGCGACGACCTCGAAGACCCTGCCGTGCGCGAGCCGCAGGATGTTCGCGAATTTCCTGTCGTAGTCCTGACCGGTGGCCGCCGACAGTTCGGCGAGCCACTCCCGCTGCTGGTCGTTGGGCTGATTGGGCAGCGGAATGCCGAGCTGAGCGGCTACGGAGCGGACCTGCCGGTCCAGCTCGGTGTGCCCGGCGATGAGGTGCTGGCCCGCGAGCCGGACCGACTGCGTGGTGCCGCGCTCCTGGGCCTGCTGGCCGGCCGGTGTCTCCCACAGGCCGGCCAGCCGCACCTTGTCGACGAACTCGCTGTCGAGCGCGGACAGCGGGCCGTACTGCGTGGCGACGGTCGGGGCGTTGCCGCCGGCCCCGCTGCTCCCGGACCCGGCGGTGCCGCCGCCGCGGAGCGACGACATGACGGGGAAGAGCAGCGCGGCGAGGGTCACGGCGAGTGCTCCGACGACGAGGCCGGTTCCCGTGATGTGACGGCTGGATCGCATGGTGCCTCCTGGTGCGGCACCGGACGTTAGTGCGTTCGCTGCGAACGCGTCGCTGAAACATCACGTCCCGGCGAATCCTGGGATTCCAGGGACGAGTGGGCGGTATGGTGACCGGTTGCCCGCTGGGGCGGCCGGGTGGTCCGGTGGACGGGCCGGGTGGGTGGGTCCGGGCGAGAGGCTACGAACTGCTGCTGCCGCAGCTGGAGCCCGAGCTGGATCCGCAGCCGGCACGACGGCGGACATGGCGACACGGCGGTCACCTTCCGGGCAGGGCGGCGCGCGCGGAGTTCATG
>NZ_JASISZ010000044.1 GCF_030063355.1 Streptomyces sp. PH10-H1 | reverse complement strand
CCACCGTCAGCCGCCCTCCACCGCCCCGAACAGACAGCAGCAGACTGCCGACCAACCGCCCTCAGCACATCAAGAACTGAGCACGTTCATCCGTACGGGACTGAGCACGTTCACGTGTACGCCGACAGCACCTCTTCTTTTCGTCTCACACTCCGTCAACAACCCCAGCCACTCTGGTGAAACGCCCAGGCAGGTGCGGGGCGACGACCCGAGCCGGACGGTGCCCACTCCCCGAACCCTGCGGGCCTATGCCCCTGATCGTGGACACCCTGATCATTGGATCGTGAAGATCCATAGGACAGGAGTTCCCGTTGGGGACGTCGAAGTACTCGCCTGAGTTCCGGGCTGATGCCGTCGCGCTGTGCCGGGCCAGTCCCGGGCGGACGTATGCCGCGGTGGCCAAGGACCTGGGGGTGAACCACGAGACGCTGCGCGTGTGGGTGCGCGAGGCCGAGCAGGCCGCCGTGCCCGGAGCTGTCGAGGCGAGCGCGCTGGAGAAGGAGAACAGGCAGCTCAAGGCGCGGGTGAGGGAACTCGAGCTGGAGCGGGAGATCCTGCACCGGGCAGCGAAGTATTTTGCGGGCGAGACGAACTGGTGAGCCGCTTCACGTTCGTTGCCGACCACCACGACGCCTACGGCGTAAAGCGGCTGTGCAGGCTCCTGCACGTCTCCCGTTCGGGGTTCTACCGCTGGCGGCAGGCGGCTCCATTGGATCAAGAAACCATGATCCAGGGAACGTCCAGGGTCCAGAGCGGCTAAGGCGTCTGCACGGCCCCCTCAGCTGGGGCCGAGTCAGCCTCCCCGGAAGCCCGGCGAGTACGCAGATCACGCTCCGGGGGACTCGCGTGCCTACTTGAGGCCGATCATCCGGACGGGCTGACCGGTAGTGCGGGCGATTGTCTCGAAGTCGCGGTCGAAGTGCAGCAGCGTCAGGCCGGATTGCTCGGCGACCGCGGCCAAAAGAAGATCGACGGCCCCGGCGCTGCGCTGCTCGCCCTTGGTAGTGAGCTGCTCTTGCACGACACGGGCGCGTCGATAGATGCCCTCTGGCATGGGGCACCAGGCGAACTGGGCCAGATGCTCCTGGATGATCTCTCGGTCCTTGGCGGAGCGGGCGGAGTAGAGCAGTTCCAGCTCGGTCAGATCGCACAGGGCGACGAGGCCGGCGCCGATGCGGCGTTCCCACTCTTCAGCGGCCTGGCGCAGCAAGATGCGTGCGAGAGCCGAAGTGTCAATGAGGTAGTCAGCCACACTCACAGTGCGGGCCTGCCCCGGTAGTTGCGCTTGTCGAGGAGGAGCTCCGCGTCCAGAGCGCCGTCTTGTGCGAGATCTTGCAGCTCATGCAGGGCGCGCAGGCGGCGGTTGCGGTCGACGATCTCACGCAACGCGGTGTTGATGGTGTCACGCTTGGTCGTGGTGCCGAGTTCCTTGGCGGCTGCTTCGAGTGCCTCGTCGTCGAGGTCGATGACAGTTCGGCTCATGTTCCCCACCTATCGATATGCTCGTTGATATGTATCAGTATACATGATCAACTATATCGAGGAGATGAGCCCTGGGGCGATATCGGTCCGGCCTGGGCCTGGCCGTCGGATTGAGGGTCCATGAAGGGGGACGCGGGGTGGATCAGGCGTACAGCGGAACTTCAGTTCTGGCCTGCGAAACCGGCTACGAGGGTCCGCCTAGTTCACGGAACGGAGCCTCAGTGTGCCGGAGGGGAATCCGTCGGTCGTGGGTTCGAGTCCCACCCGCTCCACCCTGACCTGGCGGTGCAGAATCGTTGTGACCTGCATGTTCTCCAATGGAAGTCGGGGTCAAGGAGCTCTTGACGCCCCTATAGATCATGGATTCGCGACCCAGGGACCAATAAAGGCTCACCCGATCGGGGTGCGTTTGAGCTTGTCATGGAGAGGGATGCCGAGGCAGGTCTGTGGGCCACGGAACGGGAGTCGTTGCTGCTGCCGGTAGGCGAGCGGTGCGGGTGCATCGAGTCACGGCGTTGGATGCGGGACTACGTGCGCGGGCCGTTGGGCACCGATCGGGGCAGCACGGAGAGCCGCGTGCCGTCGCCGCAGAACATCGCCGAGCGGTTGGCCATCGCGCCAGCCCGTACAGCTGTCGCAATCCTGAAAGCCGATGGCGATCACGGACGGCACACCCATCGTGCTGCCGGAGATGGGGCCGCTGGCCGGCGCGGGAGTCGTCGAGCGGATGCGCACCATCGGCGTCATCATCGAGACGGCCGTAGAGATTCCGGGCCCGTCACGGGCCACCCAGGCGCAGGCGGACCTGCTCGGGATCTCCGTAGGCGACATGGTGACGGAGATCGAGCGCACCTACTACGACACTGACAGCCGGCCCGTCGAGACCGCGGACATCACTGTCCCGGACGTCCGATGGGAGATCGCCTACGAGATCCCGATGGAGCAGCCGTAGAGCGCACGGCAGCGCCGCCACGGAACAGTCGGATCAGTCACCCATCCCGACGGGCGGAGACTTAGCCAATGATGGCGACGGGGGCGTCCCAGGCGTCGTGGTCGATGGTGAGGGTGGCGCCGGCGTAGGTCTCCTTCTTGTTGACGGCGTACTGGTGGCCGCGGCGGTGGCCGGTCCAGAGGGTGTTGGCGAAGGGGAAGCCGGTGGTGGTGTCCGCGGTGTTGTCGTAGCGGGCGTACCACAGGACGTCGGGGAGGTCGCCGGTCTGCGCGGCGGAGGCGACGGCGGCGGCGCTGGACTGGCTGAAGCCGTAGAAGCCGGCCCAGTAGCCCTTGGCGTGGGCGGCGCGGTCCCAGGCGCGGATGTAGGTCAGGACGGACTGGACGCAGGAGGTGTTGGCGATGTCGTAGGCCTCCATGTCCAGGTAGATCGCGCTGCCGGACTTCATGCCCAGCGCGGCCGCCTTGGCGACAGCGTCCGCGCCGTCGGTCGTGCCGAGGGCGGCGGCGGCGCCGGCGGTGATCTTCTCCGGGTTGTTACTGGTCTGGCACGGCGGCTGCGCGCCGACGTAGAGCGGGATCAGGCGCCAGCCGGAGACGTGGACGGAGTGCACCCAGGAGGCGGTGAGTTGCGGCTGGGCGCAGCCGCGGTTCCTGCCGCCGATGTAGACGGCGGCGGCGCCGTAGGGCGAGCTCTTGCGCCAGCCGTTCATGGTGGTCGGGCTCGGGGCGGTGCAGGTGTCGAAGCCCTGGCCGGTGAAGACCACGGGGGTGGGCAGGTGCACCGGGGCCGCGGTCGGAGGCGCCGCTACGACGGAACCCGGAGCGGTGGGCGGGCCGCCGCGTCGGATGCTGTTGACGGTGCCCTGGGGTTGCGGGGTCGTCGAGTCGGTCGCCCGGGCGGCCGGAGCCTTGACCGTGCCCGCGGCGGTGGAGACGGAACCGGCCGGCCGGGAAGGGCCGCTCGCGGTGCCGGCCGCGACGGCCGGGGACCGGTGCGCGCCACGGCCCGAAGTGGCGGCCTGCGCGAGGGCGGCGCCGCCGCCCAGGACGAGCACGCCGGCGACGGACAGCGCGATGTAGTGGCGCTTCTTGTTCGGCAGGCTTCGATGCGACACAGATCCTCGGCGTGTTCCAGGGAAGTTCTCGGGGAATGCGGCGGAATGGAGTCACCGGGCGCTGACCCAGCGACGGCACTCGAACCTTCGCGCATAGCGGGACTCAAGCGTTGACGGCAGTCGCTCAGTAGGAAGTGGTGGTCGCGCTCTGGGTGTCCGGGCCAAGCTTGATGGTGCCCTTGGAGTACGAGGTGACGCCCTGATCGTCAACCATGTTCGTCCAGCAGGATGTCTGGCCGGCGTTGACGCTGCAATGCTCTTCGACACCGTTGGAGTCGCGGTGGATAAGAGCTCCTGCGTAGCTGCAACCCCAGGTCGGTTGGATGGGGCCGCATTCGGCCAACGGTCCGGTCAGTTTCAGGCGCGTCCAAGCCGCATGGCAGGCGACGCTGTACCGCAGCTCGACCGTGCCGATCGCTGCACCCGTGCCTGCGCTCGTGACCGTGGCCGAGCGCATAGTGACAGCGTCCGCCCCGCATCCCGAGGCCTGCGGGTCCTGACCCGTGTAGGTGGTCACAGCGCTGGCGCTGCCGGTCGCGGTGATCAGCCCGGCAGTGACGACCGCGCGAGCAGACCGGCACGAGCTATCTTGACAACAGAATTCTTCACGAAAACACCTTGGCCTAGTTGGTATGGAATTTACAATCCCACGAGACGATGAGTGCAATTCAAAAGGAAATGCGGCAGACACAGCAGCCGAATGTCAGCCTCTGACATTTTCTGTCGGGTGATAAACCCTAGTCACCACTCATCGCCGGACAATTCTCGCTGCAGCAGTCAATGTTGTCGGCATTTCACCCGAGCGATATCTGCACGTGGGTCTTATCATACCGGCCTCAACGACTTCACCGGCACGCGTCTGTCATCGGGTCCCAGACCATAGCTGGGCACAAATCGACCAGTAGACATCGGTATCGGATTCCTCGAGATTTTCAACCGAATCGAAACCCCCCAAGAAAAGAGGGACCCGGTATCCCGCGCATTTTCTCCAACCAACCCCGCCCCCCGAGTTGGCAACCCATTCAAGGAAGAAGTCATCTGCCAGGGCTGCATCGGCGTGCTCGATCAGCTCTACCTCGTGGAACTCCTGAAACGTACAGGGCGCCTCAAGGACCTCGCCTGTGCCAGGTTCAAATATTACAACCGAGGGTTCTTTGCCACCCTGAATCTCGGCGAGATCCAAAGCGAACTGCCTGCCCAGCCAGTCGAAGCCGAAAGGGATCACCCTATCCGACCAGCCTGAATGCATCTCGAGGACCGAGTCGAATACCTTCACCGAATCCGAATCGCGAACTCGGTAAACACCAGAATTGAACTCGCATCCGTGATAGGCATCGAGAAATTCGGCAAACCCATCGCAAGCAAGATTCGGAGAGACACGAGGAATCCCACCGCTGCCGACCCTGCTGACCTTGTCATACTTTTGAGAAAATCGAGACATGTCAGTCGCCTACTCGCCAATCATTACCCGTGTCACCAGAGTCCCTAGAGGAAATTTCTTCAATCGAGCTGCTCTGCGGACCCAGGCTCCGATTCACGCTCAGGTTGAGCGGACTCATATTCTTGACATCATCGGCACCTCCGAGCTGAAGATCGATTGTGTGATCGACGTCAGACCCTGCCGGTACGCTTCCTTGCCCGTTGGCTCGACGGTATCGAGTGGATGCAGATGTGCTGGAGCGAGAGGACGTGGTTATCTTGAGTTTTCCGGCCTTCGCCTCGGTATCGAGAGTCGCAACCTTTTCGTCGGCCGCTGCCCGTTGTGTTTCATCCCAGTCATCCTTGTATTTGAGGTTCAGCTCGCAACCGGGCGTATTGGAATTGTGGACCAGGACTGAAGTTGTCCCCGCCAGCACATAGTACGTGTGGAGGGTGCCGATGGTGAGGTCGTACGTGGTGGTGTTCGCGTGGAAGAGGCGGACGCCCACGACCTGGGCGGTGCCGGTGGGGGTTTGGAGGAGGTCGCCGTCGTGGAGGTCCTTGGCCTCGGTGAAAGCGGCTTGGGTCTCGTCGTAGAAGGGGTGGTGGAAGGTGGTGGTGAGGTGGTCGCCCTGGGCGGTCGCCTCTGAGGTGGCGGCTATGGGGGCGGTTGCCGTCAGGTCGTGGCCGGCAGGGCCGGGGTGAACGGCGGCGAGGGTGGCGAGGATGGCGGCTGAGGCTGCCAGGCCGACCGCGGCCTTCTTCAGAACCCGCTGCTTGAGGGATGCCTGGGTGACCGCGGTGGACTTGCCGGCCTTTGCGGCCTTGATGGCGGACTTGACCGTGACGTCGACGAAGTCGTGGTCGGTGTGGGTGACGATGACTGCGGTGACCTTGTGAGCCTGGGTTCCACTTTGGCCCGGGACGGCGTTGGCGATGGTGTCGCCGACCTTGATCTGGTCGATCGCCTTGGTGGTGCCGCCGGCCATCAGGACGCGGGTGTTACCAGTGAAACTGTGCGGCACCTTGCAGCTACCAGATTCACTCCGGGAACCGGCACCCTCGGTCTCCGCCTTGCTGACAGCTTGATCCGTGGCATCGGTGGCGGCGGTCTCCTCCGCTTCGGTAGCTCCCTTGCCGAAGAGCCCGCCGACGGCCTTCATCGCCTTGGGCGCGATCTTGGCGAGCAGCTTGCCGCCCAGCGCGCCGAGTGCTCCACCCAGCGCTCCGGCGACGGCGCCGGTGACCGCGGCCCCGGCGAAGGCGCCGACGCTGCACGCGCCTCCGCCCGTCTCGGCGCAGGCGAAGCCCTGTTCCACGAGTGACCCGGCGGCACCGGCCATGGCCGCGCAACCGACGGTTCCGACGCCCCAGGTGGCTGCCTCACAGCCGGCGAACACCGCGGTGGACACCACGAACGAGGTGATCGCCGCCGCGTGGTGCTTGGCGTACGTGGCTGCGGTCTTCACCGCATTGACCGTGGCGTGGTAGGCGGTTCGGGTTGCTTTCGCAACCGCGTGGGCTGCGTGTCTGACGACGGTTACTGCTCGTTTCACGGCGCGGGACACCGCGTGATAGGCGGAGTGGACCGCGTGAACGGCGGCGTGGTAGGCGCGTCTGACGTGACGGGCAGCGTAGTGGTAGTAGCGGCGGGCGCGCCGCATGGTGGACCGGTAGAAGTCCCGGACCTTGCTCCTCGCCCGGCGATAGGTGCTCTTGGCGGCGTCGACGACGGTCCTCACCGTGGCCGCCGTGTAGTTGTAGACCGCAGCGGCGTAGTGGCTGGCGTGTTCGTAGGCGCGTTCGGCCGCATCACTGACGTAGTTGGAACCGGCGGAGACGGCGCTGGAGACCGCGTGGTAGGCCTCCCTCGCGCCGCAGATCGCGTCGTACCAGGAGCACTGGCCAGAAGGGTCCGCGCCGGCCATCGGGTTGTCGTTGACGTAGGCGAAGGGGTTGGCGGATACCGAGTTCGGTACCGGGTTCAGCGAGACGCTGTCCTTGTTCATGAAGGTGCCGGTCGCCGGGTTGTACCAGCGCGAGGCGGTCCCGACCTTGCCGGTGTCGGACTCGGTCCAGCCGGACTGGAAGCCCAGGTGTCCGAACAGGGCGCCGTTGGCGGTGACCTTGCCCAGCGGGTCATAGCTGGCGGAGCCGCCCAGCGCGGTGGCACCGGAGGTGAAGGTGCCGACCACGTCGCTGTGCTGGTCGGTCAGCGCGAGGACACCGGTGCTGGTGGAGGCGGCTCCCACCACGTTGATGCCGGTCAGCGAGCCACCCGGATCGTAGCTGTAGGTGTAGTTGCCGTCCGAGGCGATGGTGTTGGCGGCGCCCGAGTACTGGAAGGTGCGGGTGGAGTGCTGCACGCTCTCCGCGTCGGAGATGTTCCGGCCCGTCGCGTCCAGGGTGTAGGAGTGGGTGCCCGCGGTGATCTGTCCGCCGTAGGCGTCCGTGCCATAGGCGACGGTGCCGCCGGCGGTGGAGGCGTCCGAGGTCATCGTGGACCGGGCGGAGTAGGTGTAGGTGTGAGTTCCGTCGGAGGTCAGCTGGTCGCGTGCGTCGTAGGTGTAGACGTCCGCTCCGACCTGGGTCCGGTTGCCGGAGGCGTCGTAGGAGTAGTTGGTGGCCGCGGTGCCGTTGTTCCACGAGCTGAGGCGGTTCGCCCAGTCGTAGCTGTAGGTGTTGGCCGATGCTCCGGCGACGCCGGCGGTGGTCTTGGAGGTGAGGTTGCCGGCGTTGTCGTACCCGTAGGTCATGCCCGCGAGGGTGGACGCGCCCTGTACCAGGGTGTCGCCGGTCAGTTGGTGCGCGGTGTTGTAGCTGTAGGTGCGGGTCTGGCCGCTGGTGCCGTACTTGACCGTCTTCGGCTGGCTGAGCGTGTTGTAGGTGTACGTCAGATTGGTGCCCGTGGCGGCGTCGTTCAGCGTGGCGAGACGGCCGCCGGTGTCGTACCCGTACGTGGTGGTCCCCGCCGCGTCGGCACGGGTCAGCGGTGCGGAGTCGTTGTTGTAGCTGAAGTTGGAGTTGCCGGCTGAGCCGGACGCCGTCAGGAGATTGCCTCGGTCGTCGTAGCCGAAGGAATCCTGGGTCGAGGTCTGGTGGTCCGCGTTCCCGGTGATTCCGGCCTCTGACGTCGAGGCGCCCAGCAGTTGGCCGTTGTTGTCGTAGGAGAAGGTGCGGGTGGCGGTTGCCGCTTCCGCTCCTTGGCCGGACTCCGACAGCACCTGGCCGACGTTGTCGTAGGTCATCGACGTGGTGACCCCGCCCGGTTGCGTCGCGGTGGTCAGTTGCCCGTCCGCGTTGTAGGCGTAGGTGGTCGTCGAGTCGGCGGCCGACGTATAGGTGCTGGTCGTGGGGGCGGTGACCGACTGCTGCTGGCCCCAGGGGGTGTGGGCGTACGTCCAGGCGTTCCCACGGCCGTCGGTGAATCGGGTGCGCTGACCTGCAGCGTCGTAGCCGAAACTGGTGGTGATCGAGGTGGTGGCGCTGACGGGCTGGATCTGCTGGGTGATGGTGCCGGCCGCGTCGTAGATGAACTGGTTGGTGTGGCCGTTGGCGTCGGTGGAGGCGAGCACGTTGCCGACACCGTCGTAGATCTGCGAGGTCTGGGTCAGCAGGGTGCTCGTCGCGTCGTACTGCTTGCTGGAGGTCGGCCGGCTGGAGGCGTCGTAGTCCGTCTGGCTCCAGGTGCCGTCCGGCAGGATCGTCTTTTGCCGGTTGCCCTGGAAGTCGTACGTGAACTGGGTGGTGTTCCCCGCTCCGTCGGTGGAGGCCGTGGTCTCGCCGGCCCGGTTGTAGCCGTAGCTGCTGGTGACCCCGCCGGGGCTGGTGGAGGAGGACAGGAACGCGCCGTAGGGGTTGCCGGTAGTGACGGCGTAGGACCTGGTCGACGTCAGCGTGCCGGTGGAGGGGAACCGCTCGAGGGCGGTGGAGGTCAGCTGGCGGCCCAGGTAGTCGTATGTGGCCTGGGTGGTGGCACCGGTGCCGTCCGTCACCGACAGCTTCTCGCCGTTGCTGTCGTACAGGGCATGTGTCTTGACGCCGTCGGCGCCGGTGACCTGGGCGACGTCACCGAGCTGGTCGTAGGTGTAGCTGGTGGTCCTGCCGCCTGGGGTGGTCGCCGCGGTCTGGTTGCCGTCGCTGTCATACGTCCAGACGGACGTCGCGGTGAGGGGCGTGGTGGTGCCGGCCGGTGTGTACGGCGGCAGGGTCTGGGAGACCTTATTGCCGTTCGCGTCGTACACGGTGGCGGTCTGGTTGCCGTTCGGGTCGGTCTCCTCGACGGCGTCACCGAAGGTGTTGAAGCCGCTGGTGGTGACCGGGCGCGCGGTCACCGAGGTGGCGCCGCCGGTGGCTTCGACCTGGACGGCGGGGGCGGTGGTGACCGCCAGGTTGCCGGCCTCGTCGTAGGCGTAGTTGGTGGTGTTGCTGTTCGCGTCGGTCATCGAGGTCGGCAGACCGCGCTTGTCGTAGGTGTAGTTGGTGGTCTGCTGATCGGAGGAGCCGACCGTCCCGCCACTGCGGCCGTTGCCGAACAAGGTGGTGACCTCAGCCGCGGACAGGGCGCGCGGATAGGTCTGCACGTTCGCGGTCTGGCCGTTGACCACGTTGCTGGCGGCCGCGCCGCCGGCCTGTTGGGCACCGCCGATGGACAACGGGCCACTGCCCGTCCACGGTGCGGTGTTGCTGCCGGTGGCGGCGAGCGTGCCGTTGACGTACAACTGCATGGCGCCGGTGGAGGCGTTGAACACGCCCACCAGGTGAGTCCAGCTGTTGGCCGTCGCGGACGCGGTGTGCGCCGAATAGTAGGCGGCCGGCGTTGCGGAGTCCGAGGACGGGGAGATGAACGCCCAGCCGGCGAGCGCCTTGCTGTACTGCAGGTAGAACGAGGAGGTGGCGGTGCCGCCCTGTGCGGCGACGGTGCGGAAGGTGCTCAGGTCCGCGAGATTCGCCCAGGCGGAGACGGTGTAGGAGGCCGTGGTGTTCAGCACCGGCGCGTTGGTGGCGATGACCCCACGGCGGAGGCAACCGCCGACCGGGTGGCGTTCGGCGAGTCAGCGGGCAATACCGTGACGTTCGCACCGCCGGCTGCTCCTCCGACCACCACAAAGGGCGTCCCCGGGAACTTCGGTCCGTCGACGGTCACCGCACCGTCGGGCGCCGTACCCACCGTCAGCACCACCGTGCAGTACCGCTGCGCCAGCGAAGCCAGAAACGGTGCCGCGTTGGCGGGGCTCTGCTCTCCCGACACCGCCAGATACATCACCCGCGCCCGGGTCTTCGCCGAGGCGTCCTGCATTCCGGCCCACACCGGCACCGCCGCCGCGTCCGCCAGCCCCCGGTCCGACGTGAGCAGACACGCCTGCCGCTGGGAGTACTCGCGGGCTCGAGTCGGAGGGACACCGCGGGCCCGATCCGAGGCCGGCAGTATCGCCACCAGGACCGCCGCTACGATCACCGCCGCCGCACCCGTCGCCAGCAGCAAGCCCCGATGGGCACCGATCCACGCAGCAGCCTCCTCAACAGCCCGGCAGACCTGCGAAGACGCGGCCCGCTCATCGAGCCCCGCAGCCTACGTCGACCTCACCCGGGTGATCGCCGCTGGGTGACGCATACGGACGCTCGGCACCGGCCGGTCAGTCCAGATAGCCGCGTAGCTGGTCGGCGAAGGCGTGGTCGCGGAGTTTGTTGAGGGTCTTGGACTCGATCTGGCGGATGCGTTCGCGGGTGACGCCGAAGATGCGGCCGATCTCCTCCAGCGTGCGGGGGCGGCCGTCGGCGAGGCCGTAGCGGAGCTGGACGACCTTGCGTTCGCGCTCGCCGAGGGTGGAGAGGACCGCTTCGAGGTGCTCGCGCAGCAGGAGGAAGGCGGCGGACTCGACGGGCGAGGTGGCGTCGCCGTCCTCGATGAGGTCGCCGAGAGCGACGTCCTCCTCCTCGCCGACCGGGGCGTGCAGGGAGACCGGTTCCTGGGCCAGCCGCAGGACTTCGGAGACGCGTTCCTCGGTGAGTTCGAGGTGGGCGGCGACCTCTTCTGTGCTCGGCTCGTAGCCGTGCTCCTGCAGGAGGCGGCGCTGGACGCGCACGACGCGGTTGATGAGTTCGACGACGTGCACGGGGACCCGGATGGTGCGGGCCTGATCGGCCAGCGCCCGGCTCATCGCCTGCCGGATCCACCAGGTCGCGTACGTCGAGAACTTGTAGCCGCGGGCGTAGTCGAACTTCTCGACGGCGCGGATCAGGCCGAGGTTGCCCTCCTGGACGAGGTCGAGCATGGTCAGTCCGCGGCCGACGTAGCGCTTGGCGACGGAGACGACGAGCCGCAGGTTGGCCTCGATCAGCCGCCGTTTGGCCATCCGGCCGTTGACCACCAACCGGTCGAGATCGACGGCGAGTTGGGAGTCCAGATCCGGGAAGTTGTTCAGCTTCTCCTCGGCGAACAGGCCGGCCTCGACCCGGCGGGCCAGCTCGACCTCCTCGACGGCGGTGAGCAGCGGGATCCGGCCGATCTCCCGCAGATACTGCCGGAAGAGGTCGGCGGACGGGCCCGCCGCCTCTTCGCGGGACCGGCGTTCCCGCTCCTCGCTCTCGTCCTCGGGGTCCCTGGCCTCGGGTTCCCGGTCCGCCTCGGCGTCCACCGTTCCCACCGCTTCTACCGCATCCATCGTTTCTATCGCTTCCACCGGCTCCGCCCTTTCGGGACGGGCGGCGGCGCGCTTCTGTTCCGGGACCCGCTCCCTCTCCCTCTCCCTCTCCCTCAGCTCGGCCTCGGGTTCCATCAAGGCCACCTCGGCCACGGTCGTCAGGGGGTGGGTCTGCACGGGAGCGACCTCCATGGTGAGCACAGTCACGGGCTCGGAGACGCACGGCATTGGGACGGTCGCGGCCTGGCCGCTGTCCGTCCGGGAGTTCGCCGTATGCGGATCACCGGTCGCATCTCTGTCTGCAGAATCCGGTATTCCGCGCTCCGAGGACTCAGGCACCGACACCCAGTGTGGGGTACGACACACCCCTGCCACGAGGGGCGTGCGTCGCCTTTTTCGGGCCAATGTCACGGGATGCGCACGATCCGTTACCCGGGTCGCTTGCGCCTACCGCAGAGCTGCGACGCCTTCTACGCGCAGGCGGTACTCGTACTGCTGGAGGGCCCACAGCTCGCTGTGGACGGCGGCGAGATGGTCGGCCTCGGCGTGCGGGCCGAGGCGGGCGAGGTTCGCGCGGACCTCGCTGATACGGCGCTCGACGGCCCGCAGCCGGACCTGGACAAGCACCTCGTCGGCGTAGACATCGGGCGCCTTGTGCATGACGGCTTCCACCGCCAACTCGGTGACCATCGAGCGGACCGTGTCGTCCGGGGCGAGGTCGCGGACCCGGGCGAGATAGCCGTCGTCGGCGTGTTCGGTGCCGCCGGCCTCGGCGATGGCGCTCCGGACGGCGGCGTAGGGCGGGGCGGTGAACTCGTCCTCGCCATAGGCGTCGAAGGCCGGGGAGACCAACTGGGGGTGCTGGAGGGCGAGTTTGAGCAGCTCCCGCTCCACCCGGTGGACGGGGCTGCGCAGGTCCAGCCGCGGACCGCGGGGTGGCTGGGGGCGGGTGACGGTCTGGGCGGAGCCCTGCTGCGGCCGGTCGCGGCGCGGCTCGGGGCCGCCGCGCCGGCTCCCCCGGTCACGGGCCCAGCGGGCGAGCTGGGAGACCCGGCGGACGACGAACTGCTCGTCCAGGATGCCGAGTTTGGAGGCGAGCGACACCGCGTACTCGTGCTGGATGGAGCCGTCCTTGATCCCGGCGACGATCGGCGCGGCTTCCTCCAGGGCGGCGGCGCGGCCCTCGGCGGTATCGGTGTTGTGCCGGGCGACGGCGCTGTGGATGGCGAACTCGAAGAGCGGGGAGGACTGCTCGACGAGGTTGCGCACCGCCGCGTCGCCGTCGGCGAGGCGCAGCTCGCACGGGTCCATGCCGCCGGGGCTGATCGCGATGGAGGTACGGGCCGCGAACTTCTGGTCGTCCTCGAAGGCACGCAGCGCGGCCCGCTGGCCGGCCGCGTCGCCGTCGAAGGTGAAGACGACGTGCGAGCTGGAATTGTCCATCAGCAGCCGGCGCAGGATCTTGATGTGGTCCTCGGCGAAGGCGGTGCCGCAGGTGGCGATGGCGGTGGTGACACCGGCGAGGTGGCAGGCCATGACGTCCGTGTAGCCCTCGACGACGACCGCCTTGCCGGTCTTGGCGATCTCCTTCTTGGCGAGGTCGATGCCGTACAGGACGTGGGACTTCTTGTAGAGCGGGGTCTCGGGGGTGTTCAGGTACTTGGGCCCGTTGTCGTCCTCGCGGAGCTTGCGGGCGCCGAAGCCGATCACATCGCCGGTGATGTCGCGGATCGGCCAGATCAGCCGGCCGCGGAAGCGGTCGATCGCGCCGCGGCGGCCCTCGCTGGCGAGGCCGGAGGTGAGCAGCTCCCGGTCGGTGAAGCCCTTGCCGCGCAGGAAGCGGATGAGGTGGTCCCAGCCGGCGGGCGCGTATCCGACGCCGAAGTGCTCCGCGGCGGCCTGGTCGAAGCCGCGCTCGGTGAGGAACTTGCGGCCGATCTCGGCCTCGGCGCCGCCGAGCTGCTCCACGAAGAACTGGGCGGCGACCTTGTGGGCCTCGATGAGCCGGATCTTCTCGCCCTGCTGGCGGCCGGGGTTGTACCCGCCCTCGTCATAGCGCAGGACGATGCCGGTCTTGGCGGCCAGCCGCTCGACGGCCTCGGAGAAGGAGAGGTGGTCGAGCTTCATCACGAAGTCGAGCGTGTCGCCGCCTTCTTGGCAGCCGAAACAGTAGAAGAGCCCCTTCGAGGGACTCACCTGGAACGAGGGGGACTTTTCATCATGGAACGGGCAAAGCCCCTTGAGATTCCCGCCACCCGCGCTCTTGAGCTGCAGGTACTCCGAGATGACGGCGTCGATCGGGACCGCGTCCCGGACCGCCTTGACGTCCTCATCCTTGATCCTGCCTGCCACCCGTGAAGTCTACGGCCCAGCTGTGACACCCCGGATCAGCCGGGCTCGCGGGCCCGGAGATCCTCCGCCCCCGCACACCTATTGACCTGTCCGGGGCCAACCACTAGCTTCCCCAATTGTTAGGAAGCTTTACTATTCAGATGCGGACCGATGGAGAGGTGGGCGTATGCCCCACGAGCACAGTCGACGCGGGCTCGGCATGGCGGCAGCCGCGGTCACAGCCGCCGCTGTCGTCGCGGCGCTGCTCAGCGGCGGCGCCGGCACCGCTGAGGCCGCCACCACCGGCCAGGTCCGGGTCAACCAGGTCGGCTACGACGGCAGCGGCACCAAGGAAGCCTTCCTGCTGGCCAAAGGCGCAGCCTCCGGCGCCACCTGGAAGCTGCTCGACAGCCATGGCGCCACCGCCGCCACCGGCCGGACCGGCACCAGCCGGGGCAGCTGGAACGCCGCCTATCCGGCCGTCTACCTGATCGACTTCAGCGCCGTGCAGACCAGCGGCACCTACCACCTGGTCGTCAGCGGCGCGGCCACCGGCGCCTCGCCCTCCTTCACCATCGGCAGCGCCCAGGCCGTCTACGCCAAGCCCGCCACCGATGCCACCGCCTTCTTCCAGGCCCAGCGCGACGGCCGGAACGTCATACCGGGAGAGCTGAACCGCAAGCCCGCGCATCTGAACGACGCGCACGCCACCGTCTACAACTGGCCCACCTTCACCAGCAGCGACGGCGACACCATCGCCAAGGCGCCGACGAAGGCAGGCGGAACGGTCGACGCCGAGGGCGGCTGGTTCGACGCGGGCGACTATCTGAAGTTCACCGAGACCACCACCTACGCCGACGCCGCTCTGCAGATCGCGGCCCGCGAGACCGGCGCCTCCCCCACGTCCGCGCTCGGCGCCGAAGCGCAGCACGGCCTCGACTGGCTCGACAAGATGTGGGACGGCGACACCGGGACCCTCTACATCCAGGTCGGCCTCGGCTCGGGCACCGCCAGCGGCAGCGTCGTCGGCGACCACGACTCCTGGCGGCTGCCGCAGAAGGACGACGCCGACACCGCCAACCCGTTCCTCCGTGACCGCCCGGTGTTCCGGGCCGGTGCCCCCGGCTCCAGGATCAGCCCCAACCAGGCCGGCCGGCTCGCCGCGGACTTCGCGCTCGGCGCCCAGCGCTACGCCGTCTCCGACCCCGCGAAGGCCAAGGGCTATCTGACGGCCGCCGCGCAGGTCTACGCACTCGCCGACACCCACCCGGGCACCCTCGTCACGACCGTCCCGCACGCGTACTACCCCGAGACCAGCTGGCAGGACGACCTGGCCTTCGGCGGCGCCGAGCTGGCGCTGGCCGCCCAGAAGCTCGGCGACTCCCGCGCCGACGGATGGCTGAAGCAGTCGGCGACCTGGGCGAAGGCGTACGGCACCACCGGTGACACGCTCAACATGTACGACACCAGCGCGCTCGCCTACGCCGATCTGGCCCGCGCCATCAAGGCCGCCGGGCAGCCGGCCGGGCTGCCGGTCTCGTACGACACCCTGGTCGGCAACCTCAAGGCGCAGATCGCCTCGGGGCAGGCCCGCGCCGACAAGGACCCGTTCCACGCCGGCGCGGTCTACAACGACTTCGACGCCGACTCGCACACCCTCGGCCTGGCGACCACCACCCGTCTGTACCGGGGTCTGACCGGCGACACCTCCGTCGACCGGTTCGCCGTCCAGCAGCTCGACTGGTTGCTCGGCGCCAACGCGTGGGGCACGTCCTTCATGGTCGGCGAGGGCTCCACCTACCCCCAGTGCACCGCGGGCCAGCTCGGCAACCTCGCCGGGAGCCTCGACGGCAAGGCGCCGCTGGAGACCGGCGCGATCGTCAACGGGCCCAACGGGTCGTCGCAGTTCAACGGCGGCCTGGGCGACTACCTCGCCGGCATGCGCAAGTGCCCGGCCGCCGGCGATCCGTTCGGTGCCTTCACAGGGCACGGAAGTCGCTATGTCGACGATGTCAGGTCCTGGCAGAGCTCCGAGCCCGCGCTCGACATGGACGCGTCGGGACTGCTGGCGTTCTACCTGTCCAGCTAGGCCCTGTCGGGTCCGGTCCGGTCCCCGTTCAGCGCGGGCCGGGCCGGTCCTGGTCCAGCTTGATCACGAAGATGAAGTGCGGTCCGCTCGGTTCGATGACGAAC
Source organism: Streptomyces sp. PH10-H1 (assembly GCF_030063355.1). Lineage (GTDB taxonomy): Bacteria > Actinomycetota > Actinomycetes > Streptomycetales > Streptomycetaceae > Actinacidiphila. Next base: position 54,308 of record NZ_JASISZ010000044.1, on the reverse strand, counting down.
TCCTCACCCGTCACGGTGAAGCCGAGGTGCTCGTAGAAACCCTGGGCCGACGTCCGGCCGTTGCACCAGACCAGCTCGGCGCCGCGGGCCGTGGCCTCCACGAGACCGGCGCGCAGGACGGCCGCGCCGTACCCCTGGCCGCGCACTTCGGGGGCGCTGCCCATACCCCGGAAGCGGTATGCGGCGGCGCCCTCGCCGCGCAGCGGGTCGGGGAAGAAGGTGACGCACGCCTGGACAGCGCCCTCGTCGTCGTAGGCCGCGATGTGGAAGGCGGGCTCGCGGGAGTCCTCCGGGTAGACCGCGCTCTCGCGGGGCAGTCCGGTGCGCAGCACCGCCCAGCGCAGCGCGAAGATCTCCTCGACGGGTACAACGGCGGTGCGCATGACGTGGTCCTCTCCTGGTCAGTCCAGGAAAGAGGCTAGCGGCACGGTCGGATCGGACAGCTGGTCGGGGTCAACGGAACGGCCCGAGCGGATCAGCTGCTGGATGGGCTCCGTCACGTCCCAGACGTTGACGTTCATCCCCGCCAGGACGCGTCCCTCGCTGAGCCAGAAGGCGATGAACTGCCGCTTTCCGACATCGCCCCGGCACACCACCTGGTCGTAGCTCCCGGGCGCGGCATGGCCGGAGAACTCCATGCCCAGGTCGTACTGGTCGGAGAAGAAGTACGGGACCCGGTCGTAGCTGACGTCCCGGCCAAGCATGGCGCGGGCGGCGGCCGGACCGCTGTTGAGGGCGTTGGCCCAGTGTTCGACGCGCAGCCGGCCGCCCAGCGGGTGTTCGATGTTGGCGACATCGCCGGCCGCGTAGATGTGCGGGTCGGAGGTGCGCAGCGAGGGATCGACGGCGATACCGCCGCCCGCCGCGCGGTCGGCGAGGGTGAGCCCGGCGGCCTCGGCGAGCGCGGTGCGCGGGGCGGCGCCGATCGCGGCGAGGACGTCATGGGCGGGGTGCTCCTCACCGTCGTCGGTGAGAGCGGCCAGCACCATGCCGTCGTGGCCGGAGATGCCCGCGAGCTTCGCGCCGAACTTGAACCGGACGCCGTGTTCGCGGTGGAGGTCGGCGAAGACCCCGCCGAGTTCGGGGCCGAGCACCGAGTACAACGGGGTCGGCTCGGGCTCCACGACGGTGACCTCGGCACCGTAGCCGCGCGCGGCGGCGGCGACCTCGAGGCCGATCCAGCCCGCTCCGGCGATGACGAGGTGGCCGTTCTCGCGGCCGAGCGACGTCAGTACGTGCTTGAGGCGCTCGGCGTGCGCGAGCCGCCGCAGGTGGTGGACGCCCGCCAGATCGGTGCCGGGGATGTCCAGCCGCCGCGGCTCGGCGCCGGTGGCGAGCAGCAGTTTGTCGTACGGGAGGACGGTGCCGTCCCCGAGCCGCACCGTTTTGGCGGCGGGGTCGAGGTGCACGACCGGCTGGCCGAGGTGCAGCTCGATGTCGTGCTCGGCGTACCAGGCCGTCTCCTGGACGAAGACCGAGTCGCGTTCCGCGCTGCCGATCAGATAGCCCTTGGACAGGGGCGGCCGTTCGTAAGGGTGCTCGCGTTCATCGCCGATCAGGATCACCCGCCCGGTGAAGCCCTCCGAGCGGAGCGATTCAGCCGCCTTCGCCCCAGCGAGTCCCGCTCCGACGATGACGAAGGTCTGGTCTGCGTCCACCACTGTGCGCCTCCCCAACAGATGCCGTATCTGCGAGCGTCCCTCACGTCACGGCTGGCGGGAAGAGCGCCGCGCCGAGTCGACAAAGCGCCCCTCGTATGCCTCACGCGCCTCCAGCAGTTCTGAGAGGTGCTGCCGCGCCCAGTCACAGGTGGCCTCGATGGGGGCGAAGAGGGTACGTCCGAGGCTCGTGAGCTCGTACTCGACGCGGGGCGGATTCTCGTCATGGGCGGTGCGGGTCACGATGCCGTCGCGGATGTGAGCCGGGGCCGGTTTCGTTGCGGTAACCGGCAGGTCGGCGGCTACGGTCCCGTCAGTCGACAACGGGAGGCCGTTATGAGCAGGATCGCGGTATTCGGTGCGGGCGGCCAGTTGGGCCGGCTGGTGGTGGCGCAAGCGGTCGGGCGCGGGCATCAGGTGACGGCGGTGGTGCGGGATCCGGCGAAGTACCCGGAGCTGGCCGGTGCCGGGGTGACGCTCGCCGCCGGTGACATCACGGACGCCGGCAGCGTCGCGGCGCTCTCGGCGGGCCATGACGTGGTGGTCGGCTCCGTGTACGGCGCGGAGGTGGCCGCCGGCCAGCTCTACCCGGCAGCGGCACGGGCGCTCCTCACGGGGGTGGGAACGACGCGCCTGCTGGTCGTCGGCGTGGTGTCCACCCGCGAGGTCGAGCCGGGCCTGATGGTGTTGGACACACCCGGATTCCCGGCGGAGGGACGGGATTTCTCGCTGGCGCGGGTGGCGGAACTGGAGCTGCTGCGGGGCGCGGGGCCGGAGGTGGACTGGCTGCTGATGATGCCGCCGATGGAGATCGACCGCGCGCTGCCGGCCGTGGAGATCCTCGACGAGATCGAGACGCCGAAGCATCACCGGACGGCGGTTCCGGCCGGGGGCTGACGGAACCGGCCATCCGTTCGCCGCCCCGCCGTCCCGCTACCCCGCCGCCCCGTACCGTCAGGGCGCGGTCACAGGAGTCGTGCGGATCTTCCCGAAGTGAGCCGTGCGTGCAGCACGGTGGCGGTCGCGTCGGTGAGCGAGGCGATCTGGTCGACGACCGCGCGCAGCCGCGCGCGGTCGTCGGGCGCCTCGTCGAAGATGCCGCGGAACTGCGGGTCCAGGCCTTCGGGGGCGCGGGCCAGCAGCGCTTCGGCCAGCTCGCCGATGAGGACGCGCTGGTCGGCGCGGCGGCGCTCCTGCGCGGCGCGCTGCATGACGTAGCGGTCGGCGACCGCCTTGAGGACCGCGCACTCCAGGCGCTGCTCGCGCGGGACGACCAGCTCGGCGCGGTAGCGGGTGAGCCGCCCGGTGCCGTACGCCTCGCGGGTGGCGCGCTCGGCGCCCAGGCAGAACCGGCCGATGAGCTGCGAGGTGGCGTCCTTCAGCCGGGCCTGGGCGATGGCCGAGCCGTCATAGCCGTGCGGCCACCACTCCTGCTCCAGGAGCCGGTCGAGGGCCTCGGCCAGCTCGTCGGGGGACGCGTCGGACGCGTACCGGTCGCCGGCGCAGGCGAAGATGTCGGCGCGCTCGGGCTCGGCGAGCAGCAGGTTGGGGTCGAGGTGGCCGGCGTGCAGGCCGTCCTCCACGTCGTGCACGGAGTACGCGACATCGTCGGACCAGTCCATGACCTGGGCCTCGAAGCACTGCCGGTCGGCCGGCGCGCCCTCGCGCAGCCAGTCGAAGACCGGCAGATCGTCCTCGTAGGCCCCGAACTTGGGGCTGGCGGGGTTCGTGGGGTGACCGCCCCGGGGCCACGGGTATTTCGTGGCGGCGTCCAGGGCGGCGCGGGTGAGGTTCAGGCCGACGCTCACCATCGTGCCGTCGCCGTCGCGCACGAAGCGCTTCGGCTCGATGCGGGTCAGCAGGCGCAGCGACTGCGCGTTGCCCTCGAAGCCGCCGCACGCCTCGGCGACTTCGGACAGCACCTGCTCGCCGTTGTGCCCGAAGGGCGGATGGCCCATGTCGTGCGCCAGGCACGCGGCTTCCATGAGATCGGGATCGCTGCCCAGGGCGAAGCCCAGCTCCCGTCCCACCTGCGCGCACTCCAGCGAGTGGGTGAGCCGGGTACGCGGGCTGGTGTTCATCAGCGCCGAGCCCGGGTCCACCACCTGGGTCTTGCCCGCCAGGCGTCTGAGCGCGGCCGAGTGCAGCACCCGCGCCCGGTCGCGCTGGAACGCGGTGCGGCCCGGCCGCTTGTCCGGCTCCGGCACGAAACGGTCGGTGTCGGCGTCCCCGTAAGGCCCGTACCGCTCATACGGCCCGAGGTGCGCGGCCGCCGCGTCGGTCCGGTAGTTCGCTTCCATGCCTGTGACCGTAACGCTCCGCAGTGACAGACGCGCCTCGGCGGCACTCACGCCCTTACGCGCTGGCCAGATGAAAAGGCGCCGCGAGGGTGGGGGCGGCGAGCGCCTGGTCGTACCGGTGCAGCACCAGACGGGCCATGGCGCTGTGCGCGCCGAGCGGCGCCGCCGCGATCCAGGGGGCGGCGGCGGAGGCCTGGGCGGCGAACCGCCCGGGGGCGGTGAAGTACGAGGCGACGGCGACACGGTGGCCGCGCGCGGTCAGCGCACCGACCGCCTCCGCGACGGACGGTCCCACGCCGGAGGCGTAGCCGGGGAGCACGGGGACGCCGCCCAGCCGCCGGCTGAGCAGCTCGGCGGTGTGAGCGGTGTCGGCGGCCGCGTCGGGGTCCCGGGAGCCCGCGGCGGCCAGGACGACGCCCGCGCGCCGCACGCCCTTGCGCCAGCCGGCCTCCGCGAGACGCACATGCAGGGCTTCGGCGAGCAGCGGGTGCGGGCCGAGCGGCGCGGCGGTCAGCCCGCGCAGGTGCGGTGCGCGGGCCAGCGCCTGCGGAAGGTCCTGCTTGACGTGGTAGCCGCGGCCGAGCAGCAGCGGGACGAGCACCACATCGCCGCGCAGTGCGGCGAGCGTGTCGTCGAGGAGCGGCTCGTTCAGCTCGATGTGACCGAGGTGTACGGGCAGGTCCGGGCGCAGCGCCCGGACCCGGTCGAGCAGCGCGCGCACGGTGCGCAGCGCCCCGGGGTCACGGCTGCCGTGCGCCACGGCGACCAGGGCGGGGGCGTGCGGTGCCCGCGACTCGCGCGGCTTGCGCGGCTCACGGCGTTCATTCGGCTCACGGCGTTCACGCGCTTCACGCGGGACCGAGGTGAGAGTGACGTGGGAGAGCTGGCTGCTGAGCTGTGCGGTGATCCGGTTCAATAGCTGCGCCGTACTGTCGAAGCTGCCGAAGGTGTCAGCGGGGGCCGGGCCGTGCTCCGGGTGCGGTTTCGGATGCGCTGTCGACGCCGTCATAGGCCGAGCCTGAAGTGCGCAGGTTGCGCCCGCATTGCGCGGGGATGACAAGTGTTTTCCTTGAGCTCACGCGCGTCCTGGCGGCCTGTGAGCTTGCCGGGCGCGTCCCCAGTCCCCGCCCGGCACGAGCCGGCCGGACTCGCGCAGCGCGCGGGCCAGCTCCTCCCCCGCGAGGTACACCCAGGCCGCGCGGGCCCGGCCGTCGCACCACACCTCGCGCACGACCCGCTCGTACAGGTTTCCCGGCGCCCCCGGCACGTGCTCCTCCAGCCGGTCGAGATCGGCGAGGACGGACTCGTACAGCTCCGGCAGGAGGTGCACCAGGTCACCGTGGACGGAGGCGGCCTCGGCGACGGCCTCGCCGGCGGTTCCGGTGACGGCGACCGCGTACGGGTACCCGGGCCCGTCGTAGAGCACCGCGCCGGGCAGCTCGGCGGGGCGCTGGGCGGCGGTGCGTCCCTCCAGGAGGCCGTGGTTGGCCTCGCCGGGGCGCAGCGTCCCGTACACGAAGAAGGGCAGGCGGGGCAGGGTCGGCGGGGTCAAGGAGACGGTCCTCTCGTCGCACGGCGCGAGTCGGCGGGTTGCTCGCGATGCGGCCTCCATGGTGCCGCGTCCTTGGCACCGTGTCCGGTGCTCCGTTCCCGTACCGCACTCCTGTGCCGCACTCCTGTGCCGCGTACCCGTGCCGCCTCCAAGGTGCCGCGTTCCCGTGTCCGGAACCGCGGCGGCGCCGTACGCGTCGATCCGGACGACAGTGATGGTCTGCGAGGGGACATGTGCATGGAGCCGGGCCGGATACGCGCGGCGGTGCCCGCCGCGCTGCGCAGGCTGCGCCCGCCGAGGACCCGGCGGGGTTGGCGCCGCCTGCTGCGGGGCGCGATGATCTGCTCCGTCCTGGCGCTGCTGCCCGCCGGCTGGCTGCAGGTCTCGGCGGACAGCCGGGTGCGGGCGGGCGCGGACGTACCGGCGGAGCCGGTGGCGGTGGTGTTCGGGGCGGGGCTGGCGGACGGCAAGCCGACGCCGTATCTCGCGCACCGGCTGGACGCGGGGGCGGAGCTGTACCGGGCGCACAAGGTGCGGGCGATCCTCGTCACCGGCGACAACAGCCGCACCGGCTACAACGAGCCGGGCGCGATGCTCCGCTATCTGGAGAAGAAGGGCGTGCCCGCGTCGAAGGTCGTGCTGGACTACGCGGGATTCGACACCTGGGACTCGTGCAGCCGAGCCAAGCGGATCTTCGGAGTGAACCGGGCGATCCTGGTCAGCCAGGGTTTCCACATCCGGCGGGCGCTGGCGCTGTGCGACGCGGCGGGCGTCGAGGGGTACGGCGTCGGGGTCGACGAACCGCACGACGCCACCTGGTTCTACGGCGGAGCGCGTGAGGTCATCGCCGCGAGCAAGGCTGCGCTGAACGCCGCGGTCAAGCCCGACCCGGCCTTCCTCGGGCCCAGGGAACCGGGCGTGACGCGGGCCCTCACAGGGGACCCGGCGGCGCGCTGAGGGGCGCGTACCGGCCGCGTAACCCCGTCGCGTACCGGGGCGAAACACGCACGCCGCAGGCTGGGCGCATGAGCCCGAGCACCGTTGACACCCACTGTCCCTACTGCGCCCTGCAGTGCGGGATGGGGCTCGCGACGCGGCCCGAAGGCGGCGTCGAGGTCGTGGAGCGGCCGGCGTTCCCGGTGAACCGGGGCGCGCTGTGCGGCAAGGGGCGCACCGCGCCCGAGGTGCTGGCACGCGGCGCCCGGCTGACCGGACCGCTGGTCCGCGGCGCGGGCGGGGAGCTGGAGCCGGCCGGCTGGGGCGAGGCGCTGGACCGGGTCGCCGAGGGGCTGCTGCGGACCCGGGCCGCGCACGGCCGGGACGCCGTGGGGGTCTTCGGCGGCGGCGGGCTGACGAACGAGAAGGCGTACGCGCTCGGCAAGTTCGCGCGGGTGGTGCTGCGCACCTCGCAGATCGACTACAACGGCCGCTTCTGCATGTCGTCGGCGGCCGCCGCCCACCAGCGGGCCTTCGGGCTCGACCGGGGTCTGCCCTTCCCGCTGGAGGACATCGCCCGCACCGGCTGCGTGATCCTCGTCGGCTCCAACCTCGCCGAGACGATGCCGCCCGCGCTGCGCTATCTGACGGAGCTGCGTGAGCGCGGCGGCAAGCTGATCGTCGTCGACCCGCGCCGCACCCGTACCGCCGAACACGCCGACCTGCATCTGCAGCCCCGGCCCGGCACCGACCTGGCGCTCGCGCTCGGGCTGCTGCACCTGGCCGTCGCCGAGGGGTATCTGGACGAGCCGTTCATCGCGGAGCGTACGAACGGCTGGGCCGAGGCCCGGCCGGGTGTCATGGCGCACTGGCCTGAGCTGGTCGAGCGCATCACCGGGGTGCCGGTGCCGCAACTCCGGGAGGCCGTACGGATGTTCTGCGGCACTCCAGGGGGCACCTCCCGGACGGAGTCCGGGGGAGGCATGGTCCTGACCGCGCGCGGCCCCGAGCAGCAGTCCAAGGGCACCGACACCGTCAGCGCCTGGATCAATCTGTGCCTCGCCACCGGCCGCGCGGGCCGCCCGCTCTCCGGCTACGGCTGCCTCACCGGGCAGGGCAACGGGCAGGGCGGGCGCGAGCACGGCCAGAAGGCCGACCAGCTGCCCGGCTACCGCAAACTGGACGACCCCGCGGCGCGCGCGCACGTGGCGGCGGTGTGGGGCGTCGACCCCGACGACCTGCCCGCGCCCGGCCGCAGCGCGTACGAACTGCTCGACGCGCTCGGCGTGGATGTCCACGCGCTGCTGCTGATGGGCTCCAACCCGGTCGTCTCGGCGCCGCACGCCGCGCACATCACCGAGCGGATCGCCTCGCTCGGCTTCCTCGCCGTCTGCGACGTGGTCCTCTCCGAGACCGCCGCGATGGCGGACGTGGTGCTTCCCGTCACGCAGTGGGCGGAGGAGACCGGCACGACCACCAATCTGGAGGGCCGCGTCATCCTGCGCCGCAAGGCGATCGACCCGCCGCCCGACGTCCGCACCGACTTGGAAGTGCTGAACGGTCTCGCCTCGCGCCTCGGCTGGGAGAAGGGCTTCCCCGCCGACCCCGAGGAGGTCTTCGACGAGCTGCGCCGCGCTTCGGCGGGCGGCCCGGCCGACTACTCGGGCATCACCTACCGGCGGATCGTGGAGGAGGACGGCGTCTTCTGGCCGTGCCCGGAGACGAGGCCGGAGACCGGGCCGGAGGTCACGTCGGCGGCCGTCCCCGCGACCGGGCCCGGGCCCGCACCGCACCCCGGTACGCCACGCCTCTTCCTCGACCGTTTCGCCACCCCTGACGGCCGCGCCCGCTTCGTCCCCGTCCTCCACCGGCCGTCCGCCGAGGAGCCGTGCGCCGACTATCCGCTGTATCTGACGACCGGCCGCGTCCTCGCCCAGTACCAGTCGGGTGCCCAGACCCGCCGTGTCCCCGAACTCAACGCCGCCTCCCCCGGCCCCTTCGTACAGCTCCACCCCCAGCTCGCCGCCCGGCTCGGTGTGTCCGAGGGCGATGAACTCGCCGTGACCAGCCGCCGCGGCCGCGCCGTCGCGCCCGCCCGCGTCAGCACCGCGATCCGCCCCGACACCGTCTTCATGCCCTTCCACTGGCCGGGCGAGGGCCGCGCCAACACCCTCACCAACCCGGCCCTCGACCCCACGTCCCGCATGCCGGAGTTCAAGGTCTGCGCGGTCCGCGTCGAGGCCGCCGACCGGGTGCGGACCTGAACATATGCTGGGTGCCTGACCGCCTGACCGACAGAAGGAGCGGCCGTGCCCACGCCTCACAGCTATGACACCCAGGTCACCTGGACCGGCAACCTCGGTACCGGAACCAGCACTTACCGTTCCTACGACCGCTCCCACGCGGTGTCCGCCGCCGGCCTGCCGACCATCCTCGGCAGCTCCGACCCGTCCTTCCGAGGCGACGCGACCCGCTGGAACCCCGAGCAACTGCTGCTCGCCGCGCTGTCGCAGTGCCACATGCTGGCCTATCTGCACGTCTGCGCCGTCGGCGGCGTGACCGTGACCGGCTATACGGATCACGCGCACGGCACGATGGAACAGACCGCGACCGGCGGCCACTTCACCGAGGCGGTACTGCGCCCGCAGGTCGAGGTCGCCTCCCAGGACATGGCCGACAAGGCCATCGCCCTCCACGACGACGCCCACCGCTCCTGCTTCATCGCGAGCTCGGTGAACTTCCCGGTCCGCCACGACCCGGTCGTCACGGTCCGCCCCCTCGCCTGACCCACTCCTGGCCCGACGCTGAGCGGAAGATGTCAGGTCCGCGCGCGGAGGCGGCGGAGCATACGGGCGTCCTCGAAGCCGACGGCGCGGGCGGCCGATTCGACCGTGGTGCCGTGGGAGATGAGGTGTTCGGCGCGCTCGACGCGCAGCACCTGCTGGTAGCGGAGCGGGGTGAGGCCGGTGGCCTCGCCGAAGCGGCGGGTGAGGGTGCGTTCGCTGACGCCGGAGGTGGCGGCGAGGTCGGCGAGGCCGAGGTGTTCCGAGAAGCGCGCGTCGATGAGGTCCTGGACGCGGTGGACGGCGTCGCTCAGATGGGAGCGGTGCCGGAGCATGGCGCTGGCCTGCTGCGCGTCGCCGTTGCGCCGGGCGAAGACCACCATCTCGCGGGCCACCCGGGCGGCGGCGCCCGGGCCGTGCCGGACGGCGACGAGGTGGAGGGCGAGGTCGATGCCGCTGGCGATGCCGGCGGAACTGATGACGCGGTCGTCGATCACGTAGAGGACGTCGCGGACGACCGTGGCGCGCGGGTAGCGGCGGGCGAGTTCGTCCTGCACGTCGTGATGGGTGGTGCAGCGCCGCCCGTCCAGGAGCCCGGCCCGGCCGAGGGCGTCGGCGCCCGCGCAGATGCTGGCGACGACCCCGCCCGCGGCGTGGTGGTCGCGCAGCCGCTGGAGCGTGGCCGCGCCGATCTGCCCGTTCTGGCGGAGTGTGCTGGACCGCCAGCCGGGGACGATCACCAGGTCGTCGGGGGCGAGGTCCGGCCAGCGGGTGTCCGCCCTGAGCGGGACGCCCTGGGCGGTCGGGATGTCTTCCTGCTCGGCGACGTAACGGGTCTCGTAGTCGTAGCCGTGGTCGGCCGCGGTGGAGAACACCTGCGCGGGCCCCGCGAGGTCCAGAAGATGCAGCTGCGGGACGAGCAGGAAGACGACCCGGGTCACGATCCGGTCAGCTCCTTGACGGTGGTGACCCTGGCGAACCGGCCGGCGAGCGCGTACTCGGTGCGGGCGATGATGTCGTCGGTGGACAGGGTGAGCGGGTCGGCGAGGATCTCCTCCACCGAGCGGTCGGCGGGTGCGTCCCAGTGCTCGCGGGGGGTGGTGGCGGTCGCGTCTACGACGAAGGTGACCTCGTAGCCGAGGTCGGAGGCGAGCCGGGTCGTCGTCTCGACGCACTGCTCGGTGCGGATGCCGCTGGTGATGACCTCGGTGACACCCCGCGAGGTGAGGAGCTGCTGGAGATTCGTGGTGGTGAAGGCGTTGTGCGAGGTCTTGGAGAGCACCGGCTCCCCGTCGAGCGGCTCCAGCCCCTCCATCAGGCGTACGTGGCCGCCGGCTGGGTCGAAGACGCCTCCGGTGCCCGGCTCCGAGTGCAGCACCCAGACGACGAGGTCACCCGACTCGCGGGCGTACGCCACGAGGCTGTTCACCTTCCCGACGATGCCGGGGTTGGACGAGGCCTGCCACAGCGGGAGCTGCCGGAAGGACTCCTGGACGTCGATGACGATCAGTGCTCGGTTCATGCCTCGATCCTGGCCCTCGGAGTGGCCCCCGCGACAGACACCATTGTGCCTGGATGCGGACCGATCCGGTCAGCGATCACTCTTCGGCGGCCAGCGGCCGCAGTACGGCGAGCAGCGCCGCCCGGTCGGGGACCGCGCCGAAGAACGCCGCGTCGGCGGCCTCGACCGCGGCGACCGCCTCGGTGGCGAGCCGCGCTCCCGCCGGTGTGATGCCGAGCCGCTTGGCCCGGGTGTCGCCCGGATCGGTCACGCGGGTGAGCAGGCCCTTGTCCTCCAGCCGCCGCACCACCTGGGACGTCATCTTCACGTCCGTGCCACTGTGCCGGGCCAGCCGGAGCTGGTTGGGCCGCTCGCCCCGGCCGTCCAGCCACCACAGGCCGGCCAGCAGGACGAACTGGGCGTGGGTGAGGTCCAGCGGGGCCAGGGCCGCCGCGATGGCGTGCTGCCAGTGGAGCGAGGCGCGCCAGAACAGGAAGCCGGGACTGTCGTCGGGTGCGGGCACCGTCCGACCGTACCGGTCCCCGTGGCCCGGGACGCCGGGCCGGGCCACCCCTGACACGCCGCGCCTCACGGCAGGGCCACCCGTACGCTCACACCTCGCCCGGTGCGGCGAAGAGCGCACCGTTCCCCGCAGGAAATGGCGGTGATGCGGCCGGGTAACAGCCGCCGCGCAGGCTCGTGGGCATGGGCATGGACATCGTGGTGATCGGCGGCGGGATGGCGGGCGCGCGCCTGGCGCAGCAGCTCGCTCCGCACGACGTGCGGGTGACGCTCATCGGCGAGGAGCAGCACGCGCCGTACAACAGGGTGCTGCTCGCCGAGGTACTCGCCGGGCGCTACGCGCCGGATGTCATCGCGCTGCCGGCCGCGGGCTGTACGGTCCGGCGCGTGGTGCGGGTGGACCGCGCGGAGCAGGTCGCGGTGTGCGACGACGGCTCGGTGGTCCGGTACGACCGGCTGGTGCTGGCCACCGGCTCGAACCCGGTACTTCCGCCGCTGCGCGGCCTGTTCGAGGACGGCCGGGGCGATCTGCCGCTGGGTGTCCACGCCTTCCGCACCATGGACGACTGCCTGGCGCTGTCCGAGGCGGTGGGCCCCGGCGTGCGCGCCGTGGTGGTCGGCGGCGGCCTGCTCGGCGTCTCCGCGGCCCGGGCACTGGCGGCGCGCGGCGCCCAGGTGGTCCTCGCCCAGCAGGGCGAATACCTCATGGAACGCCATCTGGACGAGCCGGCAGGCAGGCTGCTGCGCGCCCATCTCGAGTCGCTCGGCGTGGAGGTCCACACGGAGTGCCGGGTGCGGGGGCTGCGCACACAGTCCCCCGGCGCGCAGGACGGCCCCCGCGTCGTGGAGTCCGTCGAACTCGCCGACGGCTACTGCCTGGGAGCCGACATCGTCGTTCTCGCCTGCGGAGTGCGCCCCCGCGTCGGACTGGCGCAGGCGGCCGGACTCGACGTCGCCAAGGGCATCGTCGTGGACGACGAGCTGCGTACGTCCGACCCGCGCATCCACGCGATCGGCGACTGCGCGCAGCACCGGGGCGTCGTGTACGGCCTGGCGAACGCGGCCCGCGAGCAGGCCGATGTGCTGGCGCGGCTGCTGGCCGGCGAGACCGCCGCCGGCTACGGCGGCACCCGCGCGCTCACCCGGCTGACCCTCGGCGGCTCCGCCACCCCCTTCGGCAGCACCGGTATCGCCCCCTTCGACATCGCCGCGTTCGGCGACCCGCGTCCCGCTCCCGGCGACGACGTGCTGCGGCTCGCGGACGCGACCCGCGGCGCGTACCGGAAGGTCGTCATCCGTGACGACCGGCTGGTCGGCGGGATCCTGCTCGGCGATCTCGCCGCGGTGGGCACGCTCGCCCGCACCTGGGAGGCCGACGAAGCGCTCCCGGCCACGTCCGCTCCGCTGCTCCACCTGCTCACCAACGACGGAGGTTCCTGACCATGGCTGCTGACACGACGGCCGCAGACCGGACGGCCGCAGACCCGACGGCTGCTCCCACGATCGTGCTGGTCGGACACGGCATGGTCGGACAGCGGTTCCTGGAGGCACTGGCCGACCGGGGGGTCACCGATCGCGCGCGGGTGGTCGTGCTGTGCGAGGAGCCCCGGGCGGCGTACGACCGGGTCCATCTGACCTCCTACTTCTCGGGGACGACACCCGGTGAACTCGCCCTCGCGGAAGAGGGGTTCATGGAGCGGCACGGCATCGAGCTGCACCTGGGCGATCCCGTGCTCACGATCGACCGCGCGGCCCGTACGGTGACGGCCCGCTCCGGGCTGACCGTCGCGTACGACACGCTGGTGCTGGCCACCGGCTCGTACCCGTTCGTGCCGCCCGTGCCGGGCAAGGACGCCGAGGGCTGCTTCGTGTACCGCACGATCGAGGACCTGCTGGCGATCGAGGAGTACGCCAAAAAGGGCACGACCGGCACCGTCGTCGGCGGCGGACTGCTGGGCCTCGAGGCGGCGGGCGCGCTCAAGGGGCTCGGTCTCGACACCCATGTCGTGGAGTTCGCGCCGCGTCTGATGCCGGTGCAGGTCGACGAGGGCGGCGGCGAGGCGCTACGGCGCACGATCGAGGAGATGGGGGTCGCCGTCCACACGGGCGTCGGCACCCAGGCGATCGAGGCCGGCGAGGACGGCCGCGTCGCCGCGATGTCGCTGTCGGACGGCTCGTCGCTCGCCACCGACCTGGTGGTCTTCTCTGCGGGCGTACGGCCCCGGGACCAGCTGGCCCGGGACTGCGGCCTGCCGGTCGGCGAGCGCGGCGGGATCGTGGTGGACGACCAGTGCCGTACGCCGCAGGACGATGCGGTGTACGCGATCGGCGAGTGCGCGCTGGCCTCCGACGGCCGGGTGTACGGACTGGTCGCGCCCGGCTACGAGATGGCGGAGACGGCCGCGAAGGAGATCGCGGGCGACGCGGGCTCCTTCCGCGGCGCGGACCTGTCGACCAAACTCAAGCTGCTCGGCGTGGACGTGGCGAGCTTCGGCGACGCCCACGGGGCGACCCCCGGCTGCCTGGACGTCCTCTACTCCGACTCCCGTTCCGGTGTGTACAAGAAGCTGGTGGTCTCGCGCGAGGGCGTGCTGCTGGGCGGCATCCTCATCGGCGACGCCGACTCGTACGGCATGCTGCGCCCGCTGACCGGCTCGGTGCCGCCCGTCCCGCCCGAGCGGCTGGTGCTGCCGGCGGGCGCGGGCGCGCCGGTCGAGCTCGGGCCGTCGTCACTGCCCGACACGGCGGTGATCTGCAGCTGCCACAACGTCACCAAGGGCGCGATCCTGTCCGCCGTCGCCGAGCACTCCTGCACCACCGTGCCGCAGATCAAGAAGTGCACCAAGGCCGGTACGGGCTGCGGCAGTTGCCTCAAGGTGCTGGGCCAGCTGCTGCCCGCCGCCGAGGACAAGGGCCTGTGCGGCTGCTTCGCCCACACCCGGCAGGAGCTGTACGAGATCGTGCGGGCGCTGCGCATCACGTCGTACGCCGAACTGCTCGACAACCACGGCCGTGACGGCGCCAGGGGAAGCGAGGGCTGTGAGATCTGCAAGCCCGCGGTCGCCTCGGTCATCGCCTCGCTCGCGCCGTCGATCGGCGCGCCGACGCATGTACTCGACGGCGGACAGGCCGCGCTCCAGGACACCAACGACCATTTTCTCGCCAATATCCAGCGCAATGGCTCGTACTCGATCGTGCCGCGCATCCCCGGCGGTGAGATCACCCCGGAGAAGCTCATCGTGATCGGCGAGGTGGCCCGGGACTTCGGCCTCTACACGAAGATCACCGGCGGCCAGCGGATCGACCTCTTCGGCGCCCGCGTCGACCAGCTGCCGCTGATCTGGACCCGGCTGGTGGACGCCGGGTTCGAGTCCGGCCACGCGTACGGCAAGGCGCTGCGTACGGTGAAGTCCTGTGTGGGCAGCACCTGGTGCCGCTACGGCGTCCAGGACAGCGTGAAGATGGCCATCGACCTGGAGCTGCGCTACCGGGGCCTGCGCTCACCGCACAAGCTCAAGTCCGCCGTCTCGGGCTGCGCCCGCGAGTGCGCGGAGGCGCGCGGCAAGGACTTCGGGATCATCGCCACCGCGTCGGGCTGGAATCTGTACGTCGGCGGCAACGGCGGCGCCGATCCGCGCCACGCGGATCTGCTGGCGCAGGATCTCAGCGACGCGGAACTGGTGCGCCTCATCGACCGGTTCCTGATGTTCTACATCCGCACCGCGGACCGGCTGGAGCGCACCTCCGCCTGGCTGGGGCGGATCGAGGGCGGCCTCGAGCACGTACGCGATGTCGTCGTGCACGACTCGCTCGGCATCTGCGAGGAGCTGGAGGCGCTGATGTCGGACCATGTCGCGGGCTACCGCGACGAGTGGGCCGACACGATCAGCGATCCCGAGCGGCTGAGCCGTTTCGTCTCGTTCGTCAACGCGCCGGACGTTCCCGACCCCAGCGTCCGGTTCGTCGAGGAGCGCGACCAGATCAAGCCCGACCTCGCCGCGCCGGCCGGACCCGTCCTGCTCGCCGGCCCGTCCCTCACCATCCGCACCCTCGAAGGGACGGTCACGTCATGACCATCGAACTCCTCCTCGACGACGAGTGGTTCCCCGTCTGCGACGACATGCTGCTGACCCCCGGCCGCGGGGTGGCCGCCCTGTTGCCCGACGGCAGGCAGGCCGCCCTCTTCCAGGACCGGCACGGCACTCTGTACGCGATCGACAACCGCGACCCGTTCACCGGCGCCCATGTGCTGTCCCGCGGCCTGATCGGCTCGGACGCCGGCCGCGCCTACGTCGCCTCCCCGCTGCTCAAGCAGCGCTTCGACCTGGCCTCGGGCCGTTGCCTGGACGACGAATCGGTCAGCAACGTCACATATGCCGTACGCATGATGTAATCCGCGCCCCGCCGACGGCGGATCGGGCACCGCCGCAGACACGCCGCGAATTGACAAGGTTAGGCTTACCTAACTTAAGATCCTGATTCGTGTTCACCAATCAGCGGGCGGCCGTCAGCGGTCAGCTCCCCTCCCCGGTACGGCGGATACCGCTGTTCCTCCTCGGCGCCGTCGCGTTGGTGCTCTGCGCCCTCGCGAGCCTCGCGCTCGGGTCGCGGCCGGTGCCGATCAGCACCGTGATCGACGCGCTCTTCGGTCACGCCCACGGCCGCGACGCCGTGGTGGTCACCGGACTCCGCGTACCGCGCACCCTCGTCGGACTCGCGGTCGGCGCGGCGCTCGGGGTGGCCGGAGCCGTCGCACAGGGCGTCACCCGCAACCCGCTGGCCTCGCCGACCACTCTGGGGATCAACGCCGGCGCGGGTTTCGCCGTGGTCACCGCGATCTACGCACTGCATCTGACCCATCCCGCCCAGTACCTGTGGTTCGCGTTCGCCGGAGCCGCGGCCGCCGCGCTGTTCGCCCAGACGCTCGCGCGGCGGGCGGACGACCTCGACCCGGTACGCCTCGCGCTCGGCGGCACCGTGCTGACGGCCGTCCTGGTGTCCTGGACATCGGCCGTGATGCTGGCGAGCAACCGCACCCTGGACGAGGCCCGGTTCTGGCTCGCGGGCTCCCTGGCCGGGCGGGGGCTCGACGTGCTCTACCCCGTACTCCCGCTGATCGCCGTCGGCCTGGTGCTCGCACTGACCATCACCCCGGCACTCAACGCCCTTGCCCTGGGCGACGAGACCGCGCAGGCGCTGGGCGTGCCAGTGGCCAGGATCCGGGTGGCCGGCGGCCTCGCCGTGGTGCTGCTCGCCGGCTCCGCCGTCGCGGTGGCGGGCCCGGTCGCCTTCATCGGCCTGGCCGCCCCGCACCTGGTGCGCCTGGTGTTCGGCAACGACCACCGGCTGCTCGTGCCCGGCTGTCTGATCGCCGGCCCCGTGCTGCTGCTCAGCGCCGACGTCCTGGGCCGCGTCGTGGTCGCGCCCTCCGAACTCGAAGTCGGCATCGTCACCGCCTTCCTCGGTGCCCCGCTGCTCGCGGTGCTGGCCCGGAAGGTGGCCCGATGAATCCCCCGGCCTCCAACACCTCTACGACCGCTGCGAAGACCGCCATTCTGCCCGCTCTCCCCACAGAGCCGCGCACCGCGACCCGGCGGCGGCCCTCCCCGCGACGGCGCACCGTGCTGCTGAGTGTCTGCGCCGGGGCGGCGATCCTCGTGCTTGCCACCACCGCGCTCACCACCGGGCAGATCCCGATGCCCCCGCTCACCGCGTTGCGCGCCCTGATCGGGCTCGGCGACCCCGGCGATGTGCTGGTGGTCCAGGAGTTCAGGGCCCCCAGGATGGCCGCGGCGATCGTCGCGGGATCGGGACTCGCCGTCGCGGGTGCGCTGCTGCAGCGGCTGTTCCGCAATCCGCTCGCCTCCCCCGATGTGATGGGGGTGACCGGCGGCGCCTCCCTCGGAGCCGTCGCGCTGCTCGCCGCCGGCGCCTCGCAGACCCTCATCCCGGTGGCCGCCCTCGGCGGCGGACTGCTCGCCGCCGTCCTGCTCGGCGCGTTCGCCTGGCGCTCGGGACTCGGCGTCACCCGTCTCGTCCTGGTCGGCCTGGCCGTCCAGGCGGGGCTGGCCGCCGCCGTGAACCTGATGGTGGTGCGGTTCCCCGCCGAACTCGCCAACTCAGCGCTGCAGTGGACCACCGGCTCGCTGTACGGGCGGACCTGGACCGAAGTGTCCGCCGCGGGCGGGGCCGTCGCCGCCGCGATGGCCGTCGCCTTCGTACTGCACCGGCGGCTGGCCGTCCTGGACCTGGGCGACGACTCGGCAGGCGGGCTCGGCCTGGCGCCGTCCACCGCGCGCCTCCAACTGCTTCTCACCGCCGTCGTGCTGGCCTCGCTGGCCGCCGTGCTGACCGGCCCGGTCGCGTTCGTGGCGCTCGCCGTACCGCATGTCGTCCGCTTCATCGCCGGGCCGCCGACCGCCGGAACGCTGGCGCTGTCGGCGCTGACCGGCTCCGTCCTGCTGCTCGGTTCCGACCTGGTGGTGCAGCACCTGCTGCCGGTGCACGGGCTGCCCGTCGGTGTGGTCACCGCGACCCTCGGCGCCCCCTGGCTACTGGTGTTGATGATCCGTCAGAGCAGGCCGACGCACAGGAGTTTCGGATGACCGCCCCCGCCGCCCGCCGGCCCCACTCGAAGCAGCCCCACTCGAACCAGCTCTCCACGCACGGCCTCGATCTGCGCTACGGCGACCACCTGGTGGTCGGCGGCCTGGACCTCGTCCTGCCGGGCGGCGCCATCACCGCCATCGTCGGCCCCAACGCCTGCGGCAAGTCGACACTGCTGCGCGGGCTGACCCGGCTGCTCGCCCCGGCCGCCGGCAGCGTGGCCCTGGACGGCGCGGACATCCACCGGATGCCGGCCCGTTCGCTGGCCCGCCGGATGGGTCTGCTGCCGCAACAGCCGGTCACCCCCGACGCGATCACCGTCGAGGCGCTGGTCCGGCTCGGCCGCTATCCGCACCAGCGGCTGCTCAGCCCCTGGTCGGCCACCGACCAGGCCGCCGTCGACGAGGCGCTGGAACGCACCGGCACCACGGAGCTGCGCGACCAGCAGGTGGACCAGCTCTCGGGCGGCCAGCGGCAGCGCGCCTGGATCGCGCTGGCCCTGGCCCAGGACACCGAGCTGCTGCTCCTCGACGAGCCCACCACGTTCCTCGACCTGCGGCACCAGCTCGACGTACTCGACCTGGTCGCCGACCTGCACGCCGAGGCCGGCAGGACCGTCGTCATGGTGCTGCACGACCTCGGGCAGGCCGCCCGGTACGCCGACCACCTGGTCGTCCTGCAGAACGGGCGGCTGGCCGCGGCCGGGCCGCCCGCCGAGGTGCTCGACGCGGCCCTGGTGAAGTCCGTCTTCGATGTGGACTGCCAGGTCATCCCCGACCCCGAGACCGGCACCCCGCTCGTCGTCCCCCGCGGCCGGGCACGGCGCCACGCCGCCGCCTGACTCCGTACCGTCTCCCGATCCGTCCCCCCTCCCCCCGCTCAACTCCTGCCCAGTACAAGCAAGGACACCCACCCTCATGAACACCAGAGCCCCGCTCCGCCGCTTCGCCCGGCTGATCGCCGCGCCCGTCGCCCTCGTCATCGGCATGGGCGCGCTCGCCGCCTGCGGCAGCGACACCGACGCCAAGAACGGCAAGAACGGCAAGGACGACAAGGCGAACGCCGCCGCCACCGCCGACGGATTCCCGCGCACTCTCACCCACGCCATGGGCAGCACCACCATCCCCGCCAAGCCCAAGCGCGTGGTCGTGCTCGACACCGGCGAGCTGGACGACGTGACGATGCTCGGCATCACCCCGGTCGGCGCGGTCGCGCCGCACCTGAAGTCCGAGGGCGGCTTCCCCGCGTACCTCAAGGGCAGGACAGACGGCACCAAGGACGTCGGCCCGTCCGCCGAGCCCAACCTGGAGC
Source organism: Streptomyces sp. PH10-H1 (assembly GCF_030063355.1). Classification (GTDB taxonomy): domain Bacteria; phylum Actinomycetota; class Actinomycetes; order Streptomycetales; family Streptomycetaceae; genus Actinacidiphila. The sequence goes on along the minus strand of NZ_JASISZ010000044.1, from coordinate 35,139 downwards.
TGATCGCCTCCCTCAAGCCGGACCTGATCCTGTCCTCCAAGGTCCGCCACGAGAAGATCTACGACAAGCTCAAAGCCATCGCCCCGACCGTCTTCACCGCGACCACCGGCTTCCCGTGGAAGGCGAACCTGGCCGTCCACGCCAAGGCTCTCGGTCGGGAGAACGAGGCCGCCACGGCCCTGAAGACCTACGAGGACCGCGCCAGGAAGCTCGGTGCGGCCATCAAGGCCAAGAACGGGGGCAAGGAGCCGACCGCGTCGGTCGTCCGCTTCGTCGCGGGCCCGACCCGGCTCTACCAGAAAGACTCGTTCAGCGGCGTCGTGCTGAGCGACATCGGCCTGCGCCGCCCGGCCTCGCAGGACGTCCACGGCGCGATGCTGGAGGTCGGCCCCGAGCAGATCGACAAGGCCGACGCGGATCTGGTGTTCGTCACCGTCTCCGACGACCCGGGCAAGACGCAGCAGAGCGTCGTCGAGTCCAACCCGGTCTGGAAGGACCTGGGCGCGGTCAAGAACAACAAGGTCGTCAAGGTGACGGACGAGACCTGGATGTCCGGCATCGGCGTCCAGGCCGCGACCAGCATGCTCGCCGACGTGGCCAAGGCCGCGGGCGTGGACCTGCCGAAGTAACGCCCCCCGTGTGAGAGGGGCGGGCCGCCCCCCACCGGCCCGCCCCCTCCCCCTCCACACGTTCCCAGAAGAGGACACCCGGCCATGCGGCTGTACCTGCTCGCGCTCAACCCCACGGACTCCGTCACCGAGGGCTTTCTGCCGGCCGCCTCCCGGCTCGGCCTGGACGTCACCGTGCTCACCGACTCGCCCGCCGCCCACCGGGAGCTGTACAGCACCCAGGTGGAGGTTCTGGAGTGCGACATAAGTGACTTCCGTGCCGTCATCACCCGGATCGCCGCCCACCACGCCCCCCGCGCGGTCTTCACCAACAGTGATCACCTGCAGACCCAGGCCGCCCTCGCCGCCGACTACTTCGGCCTGCCCGCCAAGCCCTGGCAGGCGGCCCTGCGGGCCAAGGACAAGGCGCAGATGCGCCGCCACCTGGCCGCCACCGGCACCGACACCGTCTGGTCCACCGAACTCCCGGCCGGGGAGGACCCAGCGGGGCTGACCGCCCTGCCGGTCCCGTATCCGTGCGTGGTGAAACCGCGCGAAGGCGTGGCCAGCGAGGACGTGGTCCTCGTCGACGGGTCCGAGGAACTGGTCCTGCGCTGCAAGGAGATCCAGGCCCGGCGCCCGCAGGCGGCGCTGGTGGTCGAGGAGTACCTCACCGGCGAGCTGTACACGCTGGAGACGCTCGGCGACGGCCGCACCCGGCACGTACTCGGCGGATTCCACACCGAACTCTCGCCGCTCCCCTACTTCATCGAGGAGCGCCTCACCTTCGTCCCGGCCCACCCGGCGGCGGTCGTCGCGCAGGTCCTCGCCCAACTGGACGCCCTCGGCGTCGGGTTCGGCGCGTGCCACACCGAGTTCGTGGTCCAGGACGGCCGGGTGCGCATCATCGAGGTCAACTACCGTGCCATCGGCGACCAGTGCGACCTGCTGCTCGCCGGGCTGCTCGGCATCCCGCTCTTCGAACACATCCTCCGCGTCCACCTCGGCCAACCGCTCCCCGCCGACCTGGGCGCGCGTGACGACGGCCACGCCCGGCTCGAATACCCCTGCGCGCAGCGCGCCGGCACCCTGACCGCCGCTCCCACCGCCACCGAGCTGACGGTCGACGGCGTCCGGCTGGTCTACCGCCCGCTGCGCGGGACCGGCGAGCGGCACGAACTGCATCACACCAACCGCGACTACCTCGGCGTCCTGCGGGCCACGGGCACCGACCGGCAGGCCGTCGACCGTGTGGTCACGGACTTCCTCGCCGCGCAGCACTGGGAGATCACTCCGTGACAAGCCTCCCGGACACCGGTACCGACACCGACACCCAAACCACTGCTGAGAGCGGTGCCGACACCTGCACCGAGGCGGAGCTGATGCTGCGCGTGCTCAGCGCGCTGCTGCGTGAGGACGTCGTCGGGCTGCGCACCCGCAGCACCCTCGTCGAGGAGCCGGACGGCCGCTGGCTGCGGCTGCCCTACGCGTACGGGGACGGCAGCCACCAGGACGCGCTGCTGCTCCCGGTGACCGAGGACGGCTTCCAGAGCGAGTACGCCGCCCGGCTGCCACTGCTGCGGCGCGCCTCCGACGGGCGGGAACTCACCGGCACCGACACCGTCCTCAGGGCGTTGCGCGCGCTGGCCGACCCCGCCGACCAGGCCGGATTCGACGCGTTCGCCGAGGAGTGCCGCCAGACCACCGCCACCCTGCGGCTGCACGCCCGGGTGCGCGAAGAGGCGATCGGCCGGCTCGCGAAACGGTACGGCCCCGACACCGCGGACTGGACCTACGCCCGCAGCCTGGGCTTCGACGCCCTCGCCGCCTTCCACGACCACCCCGTCTATCCGACCTCGCGCGGCCGCAGCGGACTCTCCGAGACCGAACTGCACGCCTACGCACCGGAGTTTCACCAGGAGGTCGCGCCGCGCTGGCTCGTACTGCCCCGCGAGGCCGTGACCGAGTCCTGCGGCGGTCCCGGCGAGGTGTACTCCCTGCTGTGGCCGACACCCGCCTCCCTCGGCATGCCGGAGCTGCGCGACAGCCACACCGTGCTCCCCGTCCACCCGCTGACCGTGGGCAGGCCCCTGGCGGAGGCGCTGCGCGCCACCGGCCTGGAAGGGCGCGCGTTCCTCGCCGACCGGCCGCACCTCGCGCTCCTCCCCACCCTCTCCATGCGGACCCTCGCGGACCGCGCCCATCCGCTGCTGCACCTCAAACTGCCGCTGGCCACCGCCACCCTGGGCCTGCGCAACCGCCGGACCATCAAGCCCGGCACCCTCGCCGACGGCGCCGCCTGCCAGCTCCTGCTGCGCCAGGTGATCGCCCGCGAACCGCGCTTCCAGGAATCCGTGCTGCTCGCCGACGAGCGGCGCTACGCCCACGCCGGACATGAACTGCTCGCCGTCATGCTGCGCCGCTACCCGGAGGACCTGCAGAACTCCGTACTCGTCCCCATGGCCGCGCTGCTCGCGCAGGCTCCCGGCGGGCGGCTGGTGATCGACCAGCTCGCCGACCGCTTCTACGACAGTGACCCCGTCGCCCTCCTCGACGGCCTCCTGGCGCTGCTCTTCGACTGGCAGACCACGCTCTTCGGTTACGGGATCGCCCTGGAATCCCACCAGCAGAACATCTCCCTCGCCCTGGACCGGGACCGGCGGACGGGCACCACCCGGCTGCGGCTGGTCCTCAAGGACAACGACGGGCCGCGCATCAACACCGCCCGGCTGCGCCAGGCGCTCGGTGAACTCCCGTCCCGCATCGACGAGTTCGACGACGAACGGATCTTCTGCGCCTCCGACGACCCGCTCGTCGATCTGTTCACCACCATCACCGTCCATCTGTGCGCCGGCTCGTACGCCTTCGGGCTCGCCGCCCACGGCCGGGCCCCGCTCGATCAACTGCTGCGCCTGGTGCGCGACCGGCTCACCGAGGCGGTCGACCGGCTGGGCGGCGAACCCGCAGACGTGCTGCGCGAACGGGTGCTGGAAGCCGAGCGGCTGCCCGTCAAGGCGATGGTCAGCGCGGGAACGCTGCTCAGCAAGGAGCGCTCCGGCGCGGCCGACATCAACAAGCACTACACGACGGGCCCGAACTACCTGCTGGACGGGGCTGGTTCGCGGTGAGTACGGAAGCGGTGAGTGCGGAAGCGGCGACGATTCCCGCCGCTGCGGCGCCGGTGCTGGGGCGCCGTCAGGTGCACGCGGTGGCGGCCTGCTACTTCGTCGCCTCGTTCGCCGCACTCGGCCTGCCCCCGTATCTGACCTCGATCCTGCCGGAACTGGGCGACAGGACCGCGCACTGGGCCGGACTTCTGTACATCGTGCCCACGGTCTTCGGCGGTCTCGCCGCTCCCCTTTGGGGGCGGCTGGCCGACCGTTACGGCCGCAAACGGCTGCTGCTGCGGGCCCAGCTCGGGCTGGCGCTGTCCTTTCTGCTGGCCGGCGCCGCCGACTCGCTGCCCACGTTCACGGCCGCCCTCGTCCTGCAGGGCATCCTCGGCGGCACCTTCGCCGCCACCAACGGCTATCTCGCCGCCGGTCTCGACGGCACCCGGCTGTCGTGGGCCCTGACCCTGATGCAGGGCAGCGCCCGCGCCGCCCTGGTCGCCGCCCCCATCGTGGTCGGAAGCCTGTCCCCCTGGCTGTCCCCGCACCGCCAGTACGCCCTGCTCGCCCTCCTCCCGCTCGGCGCCGCCGCGATGCTGCTGGCGCTGCCGGAGCCGCGCGAGGCGGTCGTGACCGCCGTCGGCCCTCCCGTGGAATCGCGGCCGGCGGACGGGCAGCCGGCGGAACGGCACCAGCCGGCCGCCGGGCAGCGCAGGCTCCTGCGGGAGTTGTACGTCTTCGAGTTCGCGTTCGTCTTCTCGACCGTCATCTCCTTCCCCTACCTCATCGCCCTGCTCGGGGACCGAATATCGGGGATCTCCCCGGTCGTCTCCGGGGCGCTCTTCGCCCTGCCGCATCTGTGTTACCTGCTCTTCGCGGCGCCCGTGCACTCCGCCTTCCGCAGCCGCCCCCGGCTCGGTATCGCCCTCGGTTTCGCGGCGGTCGCCGCAGGCCTCGCCGGACACGCGGTGGCCGGTTCGCTGATCACGTTCACGGCGGTCCGGCTCCTGCTCGGTGCCGGGCTCACGCTCGGTCTGGTCTGTCTGTCGCTGCTCGCCGCCGACGCGGTGCAGGGACGGTCGCCGGGCCGGATGTTCGGCTCCCTGGAGTTCGTCTCCAAGGGTGGGGCCGTCGCCGCCGGAGTGGTCGCCGCGCTCGGCAACAGCGTCGTCGGACCGACCGCGCCCGTGCTGGCGGGTACCGCCGTCGCCCTGATCACCGTCGCAGCCGCCGCACACGCTCTCTTCTCGCACCCTTGATGGAGCCGTTGATGACGCTTCCCATGCGCCTCGCGCAGTCCTCCGCCCACGCCGAACTCCCCCACACCGGGCTTCCCGACAGCGGACTTCCCGAAGCCGACGATGTTGTGGCCCACACCCTCCTCAACTGCCTGCTCCGCGAGGTCTCGGGCCCCGAGCACCAGACCGCAGTCGCGGACGGTCGCCTGCTGCTGCGGCTGCCCCGCGCGGGCGTGCTCCTGCGCGTGGCGCTGCGCCGCACGTCGCTGCTCGGCGCCCACCGGTTCACCGGCCCCGTGGCGGAGCAACATGCGGACGAGTGGAAGGAGCTGGACTGGTACCGACTGGCCGAGTACGTGCACGCCGAGCTGTCCCTCCGTACCGGGGTGCGCAACGAGGAGTTCCTGGACCAGATCGCCTCCAGCCACCAGGGGGTCACCGCCGCCCTGTCGCTCCCCCGCGATTCCGGGGAATCGGTCCCCGCCCCTGACTATCTGGTGTCCGAGCAGTCGCTGCTGTTCGGGCACCGTTTCCACCCCACCCCCAAGGCGCGCACCGGGGACCCGGCGTCGTGGGCCGCGTATGCCCCCGAGGCGGGCGCGACCTTCCCGCTGCGTCACCTCGCCGTGCGCGAGCACCTGATCGCCGAGGAGCGCAGCGAACCCGGCGCCGCCGACCCGCTGGACCGGCTGCGGCCGGTCCCCGCCGGCTACCGGCTGCTGCCCGCGCACCCGTGGCAGTACGGGCTGCTGCACGACCACCCGGCGCTGCGCGCCGCCCTGGCCAGCGGCGACATCCTCGACCTGGGCACCGGTGACGCGCCCGCGACGCCGACCGCCTCGGTCCGCACCCTCTACGACGGCGACACGTTCCTGAAGTTCAGCCTCAACATCAGGATCACCAACTGCCTCCGGAAGAACGCCGCCTACGAGCTGTCCGGGGCGGTCGCGCTCACCCGCCTCCTGGACCCGGTCCTCACCGATCTGGCAGCGCGTTTCCCCGACAGCGCCATGCTGCGCGAGCCCGCCTACCGCAGCCTCGCCCTGCCCGGCGCCGACGGGCGCCCGGACATCGGCCTGCTGGAGGGCTTCGGCGTCATCGTCCGCGACGGCCTGGACGCCCATCTGCGCCCGGGTGTGACCCCGCTGCTGGCCGCCGCCGTCGCCGACGAGTACCCCACCGGCTCCGCCCACATCTCCCGGCTCCTCGACGGGGCGGGCCCGCAGGCCGGCCTCGACTGGTGGACGGCGTATCTGCGGCTGCTCCTACCGCCGGTGCTCGCCGCCTACTTCGACCACGGCGTCGTCCTGGAACCGCATCTGCAGAACGTACTGATCGGTGTGGACGGCGACGGCTTCCCCGTCCAGGTCCTCTTCCGCGATCTGGAGGGCACCAAGCTCGTCCCCGAGCACCACGCCGCCACCCTCGCCGCGCTCCCCGAGGACGTCGCGGCCCCGATGACGTACGACGCGGAACGCGGCTGGGACCGCGTCATCTACTGCCTGCTCGTCAACCATGTCGCCGAGCTGCTCGCGGCCCTCGCCGACCTCCACCCGCAGACCGAGACGGCCCTGTGGGAGCGGGTCCGCACCGTCCTGCGCGAGTACGCGGACGACCACGGCTGCCCGCCCCGGCTCAGCGCCCTGCTCGCCGGAGTCCCGCTGCCCGCCAAGGCCAATCTGCTCACCCGCTGGGAGCGCAAGGCCGACCGCGAGGCCGGTTACGTACGCCTGCCCTCCCCGCTCGCCGAGGACGTGCTGTCCGGAGCGTCGATCCACGGAACCGACCGCACCGAATCCTGGAGCGCCCGATGAACCCGCCGAACGCCGTGAACCCGCCGAACCCGCTGCTCACCGACGCGGTACGCGAGCGGGCCGCGTACCTCGCCGCCGACGACCTCCCCGCCTACCTCTACGACCTGACGGAACTGCGCGCCCACGCCGCCGCCGTCAGGGCCGCGCTCCCCGAGAGCGTCGAGCTCTACTACGCCGCCAAGGCCAACCCCGAGCCGGAGATCCTGACCGCGCTCGCCCCGTACGTCGACGGCTACGAGGTCTCCTCCGGCGGCGAACTGGCCCACGTCCGCAAGGCGGTCCCGAACCGCCCGCTGGCCTTCGGCGGACCGGGCAAGACCCCCGCAGAGATCGCCGCCGCGCTGGAGCTGGGCGTCGAACGCTTCCACGTGGAGAGCGAGTACGAGCTGCGCATGCTCGGCGCGCTCGCCGCCCGGCTGCCCCCCGGCAGGACCGTACCGGTCCTGCTCCGCTTCAACCTGCCGGTGCCGGGCGCCGCCCTGGAGGGCAGTTCGCTGGCCATGGGCGGCCGCCCGACGCCCTTCGGCCTCGACCCCGCGCAGGCCGACAGCGCCGTCCGGCTGCTCACCGACGGCAGCCACCCGCAGCTGGAGCTGCGCGGCATTCACGCCCACCTCGCCAGCGGCCTCGACGCGGCGCGGCAACTCGCCGTGGCCGGGGAAGTGGTCGCCTTCGCGACGGGCCTGGCCGCCCGGCACGGCATCGTCCTCCCGGAGGTGAACGTCGGCGGCGGCATGACCGTCGACTACGCCGACCCCGTCGCCCGCGTCGACTGGACCGCCTACGGCGAAGGCCTCGACCGCCTCACCGCCGCCCACCCCGGCCTGCTGCTGCGCATCGAACCGGGCCGCGCCCTGACCGCCTACTGCGGCTGGTACGCCACCGAGGCCCTGGACGTGAAACCCAGCCACGGCGAGGAGTTCGCCGTCCTGCGCGGCGGCACCCACCACTTGCGCACCCCGGCAACCAAGGGCCACGACCAGCCCTGCACCGTCCTCCCCGTCGACCACTGGCCCCACCCCTGGCCGCGCCCGGCCGCCCGGCACGATCACGTCACCCTCACCGGCCAGCTCTGCACCCCCAAGGACGTCCTCGCCCGCCGGTTCCCCGCACCGGGCCTGCGAGCAGGCGACCGCGTGGTCTTCGCGCTGGCCGGGGCCTACGCGTGGAACATCTCCCACCACGACTTCCTGATGCACCCGCGCCCGGGCTTCCACTTCCTGGGTGCTTGCTGATACCTCCCGGGGGACGACCCCCGTACCCCCGACACCCGTACCCCCGACACCCGTACCCCCGACACCCGTACCCCCGCGCCGATCCCCCAGGTGCTTGAATCCCGTCATGGCTGATCACCAAACGCTGCGTGTCTTCATCGGTCCCGACGGCCGGGGCGGCAACCTCCTCGGAGTCGTGTTCAACGACGATTCCGACGCGCCCGCGCGCCAGGCCGTCGCCGCCGAACTCGGCTACAGCGAGACGGTGTTCATCGACGATGAGCACGGCAAGGTGCGCATCTTCACGCCCAGCGTGGAGCTCCCGTTCGCCGGCCACCCCCTCGTCGGCACGGCCTGGCTCCTGAAGTCGACGCTGCTGCGCCCCCCGGCCGGCGACGTACCCGCCTGGACCGAGGGCGACTTCACCTGGATCCGTGGCCGCGCCGCGTGGGCACCTGGCCGCCGCACCGAGCAGTACGCGACCGCCGCCGAGGTCGACGCCCTGCCCGCCCCGCCGCCCGGCGAGGGCTGGCTCTACGCCTGGGCTTGGGCGGACGAGGCCGCAGGCCGGATCCGCGCCCGCGCCTTCCCGCGCCGGGGCGACGGCATCATCGAGGACGAGGCGACGGGCGCCGCCGCCATCATCCTCACCACCGAACTCGCCCGCCCCCTCGACATCCACCAGGGCACGGACTCCCAGATCGTGACGCGCCCGGGTCCGGACGGCACGGTCGATGTGGGCGGCCGGGTCGCGCATGCCCAGTGACGTCAAGCGCTGGGGCTCACACTGCCTTCCGCGCCGCGTCCAGTTCGAACCACACGCCCCCGCAGTCCGCCGTCCCGCACCGGTCGGCCAGCGCCGCGACCAGAAACAGCCCGCGCCCGCTCAGCGCTTCTTCCTCCGGTGCCCGGCGCCCAGCAAGCCGCACCGCACTCCCGTCGAGGACGGTCACCCGCACACGCCCCGGGGACACCCGGACCCGCAGCAGTAAGTTCGCCCCCTCGGCATGGAGATAGCTGTTCGTCACCAGCTCCGACGTACAGACCGCCGCCGCCTCGACGAGCTCCTCGCACCCGATCGCCCTGACCACGCCGGACACGAAGTCCCGGCACACTTTCGGCGCGGTCACCACACAGGCGCTGCGCAACGTGAACGAATGCGGCACGTCCACCGCCACCGGCCGCCGGGCGGGGGTGCGGGTTTCGGGCTCCATGGGCCAACTCCCTTGTGCAGCACGCAGCGTAGCGGGCGCAATACACAAGGTAGCGATGTATGTATAACATCCGCTACCGGATCACATGACTTGGTCTACGAGCTGGACCTGCTCCAGGTCGCGCGACACACTGTGACGGCAGACCCACAGGAAGGTAGCCATGCCCCCGAGGAGCACTCCGACGGCCCGCCAGACCCGGCTGGGCACGGAGTTGCGAAGGATGCGCGAGCATTCCGGCCTCGGCATCCAGGAGGCTGCCGACCTTCTGGGCGTCGGCCGATCGCTGATCACGAACATAGAGCTCGCCAAGTTCGGGGTCAGTGAGGAGCGCGTGCGCACGCTCGCCGCCAACTACACCTACCCGGACGAGCCCTATGTTGACGCCCTGGCCGCGATGGCCCGTGAACGCAAGGGCGGTTGGTGGGAGGAGTACCGGGGATCCCTGGCGGCCGGCGGGCTCGACCTGGCCGAACTCGAACACCACGCCAGGAGTCTCAGCACCGTTCAGATCCTCCACATCCCCGGCCTCCTCCAGACCGAGGACTACGCGCGGGCGATCCTGAGCGAGGCCGTACCCGCCTGGTCGTCGACAGAACTCCGCCGCAGGCTCTCCCACCGGCTTCGGCGCCGGGACATCCTGGACCGGGCCGACCCACCACCCTGCACGTTCGTCATCCACGAGGCCGCGCTGCGTACGAGGTTCGGCAACCGGAGTGTGCTCCTCACCCAGCTCGACCATGTGCTGGAGGCGTCCGAGCGCACGAACATCACCGTGCGCGCCATCCCGCTGGACACAAACGGCTTTCCCGTAGCCGGAGTCTCACTCATCTACGCCACGGGGCCCGTCCCCCAACTGGACACCGTCCAGCTCGACGCCGCCTATGGTTCCGCATTCCTCGACGCGGAGACACAACTGGTCAACCACCGGGGGATCCTGGAAAGGACCGCGAAGGTTGCGCTGTCGCCCAAGGACTCACGGGACTTCATCCGCAACATCATCCACCACACGTAAGGTCAGGCAATCAATGTCCGAGATCAACTGGCAGAAATCTTCCTACTCCGGGCAGGGCGACGGAGCCGACTGCGTCGAACTGGCCACCGTCGCCGGAACGATCCGCCTCCGCGAGAGCGACGACCCCCAGGCCATCGTTACCACCACCCCCGCGAAGCTCAAAGCGTTCCTCCTCGGCGTACAGACCGGTCGGTTCGACCACCTCGGCTAGTTCAGGGGTGAGGTTCAAGCTGTGCGGAGTGCGTTTCTGCGTCGCTTCGCTCCTGGCCCGGGGGGCGGGGCGCGGAGCCCGGCGCTGCGCGCCACCCAGCGATACCGACCCGCTGCGCGGTCCGGGCGAGGTGGATGGGAGTGCGACGTCCCGGGACGTCTCTGGGACGCCTGAGACGCCTCGGCGCCCCTGCGGCAGCCTAATCTGCTGCTTGGCTTGCACTCCCCGGCCCCGCGACGGTGTGACCCCGGCAGGGCCAGATGCCGGGCGCGGGATGATCGCGGGCAAGAAGGTGCCGCCTGGCGGGTGCTTCGGCGAGGCGCGCCAGATCCTCGGCAGCTCGACCCGGGGGGTCTCTCCCCTTGTGCAGCAGCTCACCAACAAGTCGTACCCGGAATCGATGAACGACCCGGGGGTGAAGGCCGTCTTCGCCCAATGGTCCGGATGCATGCGGCAGAAGGGCTTCAGCTACGCCGCCCCGATGGACCCCAACGACGATCCGCGTTTCCGGCCGAGCCCCAAGGGGGTATCACCGCTGGAGATCGCCACCGCCATGGCCGACCTCTCCTGCCGCGACACGTACAAGATCGCCGAAGTCTGGCATGAGGCCGAATCCCGGATCCAGCAGCGGTACATCCAGGAGAACGCGGCGGCCCTGGCGGCCGACCGCCGCAATCTCGACGCGGTCATCCGCCAAGCGACCAGCGTCCTCGCCCATCGCTGACGTCACGCTCGGACCCGCACCCGCGCAGAACACACGGTGAATCCATCGCTCCGGTGCACGCGCCTCGTGCATCCGCGGCTCGATCTCTAAGCTGACGACCGGGGGATCCTATTTCGGCCAGCGACACAAGGAGAACCGGTCACCATGGGCTGGACTGCGAACGACATCCCCGACCAGACCGGCCGCATCGCTGTGGTGACCGGGGCGAACAGCGGGATCGGGTACTGCGCCGCCCGGGAACTGGCGCGGCACGGGGCGCGGGTGGTGATGGCGTGCCGCAGTGAGGTGCGGGGGACGGCGGCGGCCGAGCGGCTGGCGGCCGAGGTGCCGGCCGCGCGGGTCGTGTTCCAGCGGCTGGATCTGGGGGATCTGTCGTCGGTGCGGTCGTTCGCGGAGGAGTACGAGGGCGACCGGCTGGATCTGCTGGTGAACAACGCGGGCGTGATGGCCCTGCCGTACGCGCAGACCGCCGACGGGTTCGAGACGCAGTTCGGCGTCAACCACCTCGGGCACTTCGCCCTGACGGGCTTGCTGCTGCCGAAGCTGCTCGCCACTCCGGGAGCCAGGGTGGTCAGCGTCTCCAGCGGGATGCACGCGATCGCGAACGTGGATCTCGGGGACCTCAACAGCGAGCGGAGTTACCGGCGCTGGATCGCGTACGGCCGTTCCAAGAGCGCCAATCTGCTGTTCATCCACGAGTTGGCGCGGCAGTTGGAGGCGGTGGGCGCGGATGTCGTGGCCGCCGCCGCGCACCCCGGCTACGCCGAAACGAATCTGCAGACGGCGGGGGCGAAGCTGGAGGGCCGCAAGGCCGCCGAGCGGCTCATCGGCATCGGCAACCGGATCATCGGCCAGTCCGCCGCGGCGGGCGCACTGCCCACCCTCTATGCGGCCACCGCGCCGGATGTGGCCCCCGACTCGTTCACCGGCCCGCGCTGGCAGGGCTGGCGCGGCGCGCCGAGCCGCTCCTGGCGCGCGTCGTGGACGAAGGACGACCGCGCGGGCGAGCTGCTGTGGACCGCCTCCGAGCAGTTGACCGGCGTGGCGTACAAGTTCTGATCCACTGACTCCGGCGGAGCGGCGTCAGTCCAGGCCCGACGCCGACGCCGAGGAGAGGAACGCCGCGCGCAGATCGCCGTACCAGGCCCGGTCCTGGCCACGCACCGCCAAGGCGGCGGGCGGCGGCAGGGGTTCGCCGGGGTCGTGCTGCTGACCGCCGGAGGCGGCGGCGGATACGTCGCGGAGTCCCATGCCACCGACGCTAGAACCGGCGGGGGCCGGCCGGACGGTCCGTTGATGCGGTGCTGACACCGTCCCCGTCCCTTTTGACGGCACTCTGCGGCGCGCATGAAGGCCCCAACAGCACTGTCAACCGTGACCGCGAGGTCTCACCGTACGAGCCGGTAATGTATCGGTTCGTGCTCCTGAGGTAACAATTCCTGCCTTGCTATGGCCAATTCGCAGATTCCGCCTACGCTCCGGCCATGCCGATCTTTGGAATCCGCCGGAGCGCCAGACCTCGTCTGGCCCCCGAACTTGACGACAGCAGACTTGGGAGGGTCTGCAAGCAACTGCAGGCACCGCCGACACCCGGTCTGGTCGACATCCAGATCGAGCAGGTGGCGCAGGTCATCCGGGACGCGGAAACGGACTGGGATCGCCGGGCGCACCGGAGCGCGGTGCTGGCCGACCGTGCCGCCGACTCCCATCTGGCGCAGGCCTGGCTCCGGCGCCAGCCCGACAACGCCGACGCGTTGATCCTCCAGGCGCGGGTGGACCTCGTACTCGGCAGCCGGGAGGGAGCCCTGGCGGACGCCCAGTCCACGATCGACACCTGCCACCGCGCCGCTGACCTGCAACCCGACGACCCGACCCCTTGGGTGGTGCTCCTCGGGGTGCTGCGGCTGATGCACCGCCCCTCACGCGAGGTGTTCCCCGTCTGGCACGAGGTGCTGGCCCGCGACACCTGGCACCGCGAGGCCTATCTGCAGATGCTCGGCTATCTCTCGCCCGACGAGTGCGGGTCCCACGCGCAGGTACTCGACTTCATCGATGTCGTCCGGTCCCGGATGCCTTCCGACGCCCCGGCCGTGAGCATGGAACTCACCGCGGGGGTGGAGCGCCACCGCAAGACCGTCAGAGGCGGTGGCGTCAACGCGATCCTGGCCAGCAGGCAGTGGGCGAATCCGCCCGCCTCGACCGCCCTGGACCAGGCGTTCAACAACTGGACGAAGCCGGGCTTCCTGCACCACGCGGCAGCGCTGGCCGACCTCAACCTCCTCGCTTACACGCTGGTTCAGGCCAACCGCATCCTGGATGCCGCCGAGGCGTTCAGGATGATCGGGACGACGGTCACCCCCTGGCCGTGGCGGCTGAACGGGGATCCGCTGGAGCAGTTCGCCCACTGGCAGGAGCGGGCCCTGCGGTGAGCCGTCCGGATCCGCCCCGCACGGCGCGGGCGGGTCAGAGGCGCGGGCGGGTCAGAGGCCGTAGATCTCCTCCAGGACGCGGGCCACCCCGTCGTCGTCATTGGCGGCGGCCCGCAGCGGCGCCGCGGCCAGCACGTCCGGGTGGGCGTTGCTCATCGCGTAGCCGGTCCCCGCCCAGGTCAAGGTCGACAGATCGTTCGGCATGTCGCCGAAGGCGACCACCTCGGAGGCGCCGATCCCGCGCGCCGCGCACCAGAGGGCCAGCGTGCCGGCCTTGGTGACGCCGGGCGAGCTGATCTCGAGCATGCCGGAGCCGCCGGAATGGGTGACCTCGACACCGGTGAGCGCGGCATCGTGCGCCGCCGTCATCATCAGGTCCGCGTGGTGGCCGGTGGAGTGCACGAGGAGTTTCACGATGGATTCGTCGGTCTCCCACAGTTCGGCGGCGGTGTCCACGATCACCTCCTGGAAGTCCTTCTTCCCGAAGTCCCGTTCGCTGACGAGGCGGCGCCCGGTCTCCAGGGCGATCGTCGAGCCGGGCAGCACCGCGACGAGCACCTCCGCCGCCTTGCGCGCCACGGCCGTCGGCAGCAGCCGTGAGTCGAGGAACAGCCGACCGGGAACGTCGTAGACGATCGCGCCGTTGCAGCAGATCGCGATCCCTTCGTGGCCTGCCGCCTCGGCCATGCTGTCCACGTAGCGCGGCGGCCGAGCGGTCACGAAGACGACCTCGGCGCCCGCCGCCTCCGCCGAACGCAGCGCCCGCCGGGTCCGTGCCGAGACCGTTCCGTCGCTGCGCAGCAGGGTGCCGTCGAGGTCGGTGGCCACGATCCGGGGAAGCGAATGGGGCCGGTTAGCAGTCATGTTCGGATCATGGCAGATGCGGCGGAAAAGGGTGGAGGCGGCGCCTCCGCACGAGACGCCGCCCCCGGTGAGGGTGGGAAATGGTTCTACGGGGTGACGGGGTGACGGGGTAACGGGGTGCGGGGTGCGGGGTGCGGGGTGACCGGCCGCACGCTGGTCACCCCAGACGGTCACCGGCTGTCGTTGCCCGACGGCGCAGCCGCCGCGCGGCCCGCTTCGAGACGGGCCACAGGGATGCGGAACGGCGAGCAGGAGACGTAGTCGAGCCCGACCTCGTGGAAGAAGTGGACGGACTCGGGGTCACCGCCGTGCTCGCCGCAGACGCCGAGCTTGAGATCGGGGCGCGCAGCGCGGCCGGCCTCGCAGGCGGAGCGGATGAGCGCGCCGACGCCGTCCCGGTCGATGGTCTCGAACGGGGAGACGCCGAAGATGCCCTTCTCCAGGTAGGCGGTGAAGAAGCTGGCCTCGACGTCGTCGCGGGAGAAGCCCCACACGGTCTGGGTCAGGTCGTTCGTGCCGAAGGAGAAGAACTCCGCGGCCTCGGCGATCTGGCCCGCGGTCAGGGCCGCGCGCGGCAGTTCGATCATCGTGCCGAGGGTCAGTTTGAGGTTTATGCCGGTGGCGGCCTCGACCTCGGCGATGACCTTCTCGGCCTCCTCGCGGACGATCTCCAGCTCCTGGACGGTGCCGACGAGCGGAATCATGATCTCCGGACGCGGGTCGCCCTTCATGTTCTTGCGGTGGGCGGCCGCCTCAGCGATCGCCCGTACCTGCATCGAGAACAGACCGGGGATGACGAGGCCGAGCCGGACGCCGCGCAGCCCGAGCATCGGGTTCTGCTCATGGAGCTTGTGGACGGCCTGCAGCAGTCGCAGATCGTTCTCATTGGCGTCGTTGCGGGACTCCGCGAGCGCCACCCGCACCGACAGCTCGGTGATATCGGGCAGGAACTCGTGGAGCGGCGGGTCGAGGAGCCGGACCGTCACCGGGAGGCCGTCCATCGACTCGAAGAGTTCGATGAAGTCGGCCTTCTGGAGCGGCAGCAGGGCACTGAGTGCCTCATCGCGCTCGCTGTCGGTGTCGGCGAGGATCAGCCGCTCGACCAGCTCGCGCCGCTCGCCGAGGAACATGTGCTCGGTGCGGCACAGGCCGATGCCCTGGGCGCCGAAGCGCCGTGCGCGGTTGGCGTCCTCGGCGTTGTCGGCGTTGGCCCGTACGCGCAGCCGGCGTACCCGGTCGGCGTAGGCCATGATCCGGTGGACGGCCTGGACCAGCTCGTCGGCGTCGTCGGCGCCCGCGTGCATCCGGCCCTCGAAGTACTCGACGACCGGGGACGGGACGACCGGGACCTCGCCGAGGTACACCGTGCCGGAGGAGCCGTCGATGGAGACGACGTCGCCCTCCTCGATGACGATCCCGCCGGGGGCGGTCATCCGGCGCCGCTTGGTGTCGACCTCGATCTCCTCGGCGCCGCACACACAGGTCTTGCCCATGCCGCGGGCGACGACGGCCGCGTGCGACGTCTTGCCGCCGCGCGAGGTCAGGATGCCCTCGGCGGCGATCATGCCGTTCAGGTCGTCCGGGTTGGTCTCACGGCGGATCAGGATGACCTTCTCGCCGGACCGCGACCACTTGACGGCGGTGTAGGAGTCGAAGACCGCCTTGCCGACGGCCGCGCCGGGCGAGGCGGCGATGCCGCGCCCGAGCTTCTGCGCCTTGGTGCTCTCGTCGAAACGCGGGAACATCAGCTGCGCGAGCTGCGCGCCGTTGACCCGCTGCAGGGCCTCGGCCTCGTCGATCAGTCCCTGGTCGACCAGCTGCGTGGCGATCCGGAAGGCCGCGCCCGCGGTGCGCTTGCCGACGCGGGTCTGCAGCATCCACAGGTGGCCGCGCTCGATGGTGAACTCGATGTCGCACAGGTCCTTGTAGTGCGTTTCGAGCTTCGTCATGATCTGCATCAACTGGTCGTAGGACGACTTGTCGATGCCTTCGAGATCGGCGAGCGGCACGGTGTTGCGGATGCCCGCGACCACGTCCTCGCCCTGTGCGTTCTGCAGGTAGTCGCCGTAGACGCCCGCGTGGCCGCTGGCCGGGTCACGGGTGAAGGCGACGCCGGTGCCCGAGTCGGGGCCGAGGTTGCCGAAGACCATCGAACAGATGTTGACGGCCGTGCCCAGGTCGCCGGGGATGCGCTCCTGGCGGCGGTAGAGCTTGGCGCGGTCGGTGTTCCACGATTCGAAGACCGCGCGCACGGCGAGGTCCATCTGCTCGCGCGGCTCCTGCGGGAACTCCCGGCCGGCCTCCTTGAGCACGATGCCCTTGAACTGCTGCACGAGCTGCTCGAGGTCGGCCGCGTCGAGCCCCAGGTCGCTGTCGGCGCCCTTGGCGCGCTTGGCCTCTTCGAGTGCCTCCTCGAAGAGCTCGCCGTCCACGCCCATCACGGTCTTGCCGAACATCTGGAGCAGCCGGCGGTAGGAGTCCCACGCGAAGCGCTCGTCCCCGGCCTGGGCGGCGAGCCCGGCCACGGAGGCGTCGGACAGGCCGATGTTGAGGACCGTGTCCATCATGCCCGGCATGGAGAACTTCGCCCCGGACCGCACGGACACCAGCAGCGGGTCGTCCGGCTGCCCGAGCTGTTTGCCCATCTGCCGCTGGAGGGCGTCGAGGTGCGCACTCACCTCGTCGCGCAACTCCGCCGGTTCGTGGCCGGAGTCCAGGTAGACCTTGCAGGCCTCGGTGGTGATGGTGAAGCCCGGAGGGACGGGCAGACCGAGGTTGGTCATCTCGGCGAGGTTCGCTCCCTTGCCGCCGAGCAGATCTTTGAGTTCCTTGTTGCCCTCTGTGAAGTCGTAGACGAACTTCTGCGTTACCTGTCGTTCCGACACGGGGCCTCGACTCCTCGGTGACGGGATGCCCTGACTGGCCGGGAGCGTACCCATCTCCAAGGCTCTGAACTATGTCCATCACCACGTCACACGGCCGTAACCACTCGTCTGCCACTAGATCGAAAGTATTCCGGCTCAACGGGCTGCGATTGATTTCGTTCACTTGTCGAATTAATGATCGCGCAGTGTGCTCCACTCGCGGCCGATCGGTCACGAGGAGTGAGGAATCGTTGATCAAGTGGAGACGACTTGGTGGCACTCAGTGCCATGCATTGGAGAGATGCAGTGGCTCCCCAGTCGCTCATCTGAGCGCAACCCCTATCAAACGTGGCGTGAATCACGCGCTCACGAGGGCGGGCTGGACGCTCCGTCTTACAGTCCGGACGCCTCAGCCACCCGAGGTGTCGAGTTCGGCGTCCGGGCTGATGGCGGCGCAGTCGTAGGGGTCGTTCAGCCAGCCGTCCGGGAGGACGACGCGGTTGTTGCCCGCGGTGCGGCCGCGCGGGCCCTCGGCGCTCTCGGGCCAGGGCTGGTCGAGGTCCACGGCGGCCAGGTGCTCGTCCAGCTCGGCCAGTGAGGAGGAGACGGCGAGGCTGCGGCGCAGCTGGGAGCCGACCGAGAAGCCCTTGGTGTACCAGGCGACGTGCTTGCGGAAGTCGACCACGCCGCGCTCCTCGTCGCCGATCCACTCGCCGAGCAGCTCGGCATGGCGCCGCATGACGACGGCGACCTCCTTGAAGGCCGGCCGGGCCTGGGCGGAGCCGCCCTCCATGGCGCTGACCAGGTCGCCGAAGATCCAGGGGCGGCCGAGGCAGCCGCGGCCGACCACGACCCCGTCGCAGCCGGTCTCGCGCATCATCCGGATCGCGTCGTCCGCGCGCCAGATGTCGCCGTTGCCGAGCACCGGGATCTCCGGGACGTGCTCCTTGAGGCGGGCGATGGCGTCCCAGTCGGCGGTGCCGCCGTAGTGCTGGGCGGCGGTACGGCCGTGGAGGGCGACCGCGGTGATGCCCTCCTCGACCGCGATCCGCCCGGCGTCGAGGTACGTGATGTGGTCGTCGTCGATGCCCTTGCGCATCTTGATGGTGACCGGCAGATCGCCCGCGTTCCCGACCGCCTCGCGCAGGATCGCGCGCAGCAGGTTCCGCTTGTACGGGAGGGCTGAGCCGCCGCCCTTGCGGGTCACTTTGGGCACCGGGCAGCCGAAGTTGAGGTCGATATGGTCGGCGAGGCCCTCGTCTGCGATCATACGAACGGCCTTGCCGACGGTCACCGGATCGACGCCGTAGAGCTGGATGGAGCGCGGCTTCTCGGTCGCGTCGAAGCGGATCAGCCGCAGTGTCTTGGAGTCCCGCTCGACGAGTGCGCGGGTGGTGATCATCTCGCTGACGAACAGTCCCTTGCCGCCGGAGAACTCGCGGCACAGCGTGCGGAACGGCGCGTTGGTGATGCCGGCCATGGGGGCGAGCACCACCGGCGGCCACACGGTGTGCGGGCCGATCTGGAGTGGCATGGGGGCGTCAGCGGTCATGGCCCCATTGTCGCGTACGCCGGACGGGGAAATCGATGTACCGCTCACGTAATTGTGTGCCCTTCACCACGGGGTCACGGAGCCACGGAGCCACGGGGAGGCCCGACGTGCCGGAGCTGAGCCGCCGGCGCCGCATGCTCGTGCTGGCGATCTGCTGCATGAGCCTGCTCATGGTCAGCCTCGACAACACCATCCTCAATGTGGCGCTGCCCTCCATGCAGAAGGAACTGCACTCCTCCGTCGCCGGTCTGCAGTGGACCATCGACGCCTACACGCTGGTGCTCGCCTCGCTGCTGATGCTGGCCGGCTCGACGGCCGACCGGATCGGCCGCCGCAGGGTCTTCCAGACCGGGCTGGTGCTCTTCACCGCCGGTTCGGTGCTGTGCAGCCTCGCGCCGGGCCTCAGCTGGCTGATCGCGTTCCGGATGGTGCAGGCGGTCGGCGGCTCGATGCTCAACCCCGTCGCGATGTCGATCATCACCGACACCTTTCACCGGCCCGCGTGAGCGCGCCCGTGCGATCGGGGTGTGGGGCGGTGTCGTCGGCGTCAGCATGGCGGCGGGCCCGGTGCTCGGCGGGCTGCTCGTCGAGAGCGTCGGCTGGCGCTCCATCTTCTGGACCAACCTCCCGGTCGGGCTGCTCGCGCTGGCCCTGACCGCTCGCTTCGTCCCCGAGTCGCGGGCCCCCAAGGCGCGCCGGGTGGACCCGGTCGGGCAGCTGCTCGTCATCGCCCTGCTCGGCTCCCTGACCTACGCGATCATCGAGGCCCCGGATGCGGGCTGGACCTCGGCGCTCATCCTCGGCTGCCTGGCGGTCTCCATCGGCTCGCTCGCCGGCCCGCTCAGCTACGAGCGGCGCCGCACCGACCCCCTCATCGAGCCCGAACATCCCGCTTCAGGACGAACCGGCCGCCGCGAGGACTCGGCCCGCGCCCGACGAGGGACCGCACAGCCCGTACAGCCGCTCCAAACGGCCGCGCGTCACGTCGTCCACCGGGGTGTACGTGATGAGGCGCGGACTGCCCTGGCGCGGGCCGAGCCACAGATGGGTGAAGTCGAAGGTGAGCAGCCCGACCTGCGGGTTGAGGAAGCGCTTGGAGCGGGTCTCCGGTTGCAGGACCTCATGGCGGTCCCACGCCTCGCAGAATTCCGGGGACGCCTGCTGAAGGCGCTTGAGGAGCGACTTCCAGGCGGGTTCGGCAAGATGCTCGGCCATCGCGGAACGGAATTTGGCGGCCATCGTCCTGACCACCTCTTCCCGGTCGACCAGCGCCTCGCGCCACGCGGGGTCGGTGAACGCCAGCCACATGATGTTGCGGTCCTCGAAGGGCCGCGCGTCCAGGTCGTCGATCATCCGCCCGTAGGTGCGGTTGTACGCGATGATGTCGTACCGGCTGTTGGCGACGTAGGCGGGCAGCGGTTCGAGCTGCTCCAGCATCGTGCGGATCTGGTCCGACATGCCGGGGCACTCGCCGTAGGGGTTCGGGTCGGGGACTCCGGCGAGGGTGAAGAGGTGCACCCGCTCGTTCGGGTCCAGCATCAGGGCGCGGGCGATGGCGTCGGCGACCTGCGCGGACACCTGGATGTCCCGGGCCTGTTCCAGCCACGTGTACCAGGTGACGCCGACCGCGGCGAGCGTGGCGACCTCCTCGCGGCGCAGCCCGGGGGTACGGCGGCGGCGTCCCGGCGGCAGGCCGACCTGCTCGGGGGCGATGCGCTCGCGGCGGCTGCGCAGGAACGAGGCCAGCTCGCGCCGCCGGACGCTGTCGCTCGACTCTTGCGGGACCGTGGTCATCGTGGTCATGCTCCCAGGATGCCTGAGAGCTCAGCCGGTTGCCTAGTGGTTCTTATACCTGGATAAACACTCTCTGGTACCACCCTGAAATCAGGCGCATCGTTGCTTCCGTGACCCAACCAATGGAACGTACCCGTGTCCTCCCCTCCCGGGCCGAGGTCCTCCCCCGGGTGACCCGCATCGGGACCCCCGCCGGTCCCGTACTGACGGCGCTCGGACTCTTCACCGTGCTGCTCGGCGCGGCTCTGCCGCTGATCGACTTCTTCATCGTCAACGTCGCCCTGCCCACCATCGACCGCGACCTCGCCGCGGGACCGGCCATGCTGGAGCTCGTGGTGGCCGGCTACGGGACCGCGTACGCCGTGCTGCTGGTGCTCGGCGGGCGGCTCGGCGACATGTTCGGCCGCCGCCGGCTCTTCCTCGCCGGGATGGCCGCCTTCGGTCTGACCTCACTGGCCTGCGGGCTCGCGCCCGACGCCTGGACGCTGGTCGGGGCCCGGGTGGCGCAGGGCGCCGCGGCCGCGCTGATGCTCCCCCAGGTGCTCGCCACCATTCAGTCCTCCACGGCCGGGACGCGGCGCGCCCGTGCGCTCAGCCTGTACGGGGCGACGGCCGGCCTGTCGATGGTCGCCGGGCAGATCCTCGGCGGCGTCCTGGTCGCCGCCGACATCGCGGGCACCGGATGGCGCGCGGTGTTCCTGGTGAACGTGCCGGTCGCGCTGATCGGCCTGGTCCTGGCAGCGCGTACCGTCCCCGAGACCCGCTCGGAGCGCCCTGCCCCGATCGACGTCCCCGGCACCCTGCTGCTGGCCGTCTCCCTGATCACGCTGCTGGCGCCGCTGACCGAGGGCCGCGCCGCCGGCTGGCCGCTGTGGACCTGGATCTCGCTCGCCGCGTTCCCCTTCGCGGCCTGCGCGTTCTACGCCGTCGAGCGCCGCGCGGACCGGCAGGGCCGCACCCCGCTGGTGCCGCCGAGCCTGTTCCAGCTGCCCGGCATGCGGCGCGGGCTCCCGCTCGTGCTGCCGTTCTCCATCGGCTTCGGCGGCTTCATGCTGGTGATGGCGGTGGCCCTGCAGCAGGGCCTGGACTTCGGCCCGATCGCGGCCGGTACGGCGCTGGCACCGCTCGCCGCCACCTTCTTCGTCGCCTCTCTGATGGGGCCGCGGCTGGTGGCGCGGTACGGCAGCCGCGTGGTCACCGTCGGCGGCCTGATCCAGGCGCTCGGCCTCGTCCTGCTGGTGGCCGCCGCCCTGTACGACTGGCCGCACCTGAACGGGTTCGCGCTCGCGCCCGGCATGGCGGTGGCCGGCTTCGGGCAGGGACTGCAGCTCCCGGTGCTCTTCCGGATCGTGCTCGCGGACGTTCCCGCCGAGCGGGCCGGTGTCGGCAGTGGGGTCATGGTCACCACCCAGCAGTCCGCGCTCGCGCTCGGTGTGGCGACGCTCGGCACGCTCTTCCTCGCCCTGATCCCGTCGGTCGGTATGCGGGACGCCCTGGTCACCACTCTGATCGTGCAGCTCGGCGTGGTCGCCCTGACCGTTCTGCTGAGCCTGCGGCTGCCCCGCGCCATCGTCTGACCCGGCCGTACGTCCCCCATCCCTCGCTTATCGAATGACAATTATTGAAATATGTCAGTCCATATGCCATGCTTCTGGTATCCCCTCCCCGACTCCCCGTCCAAGGAGCTCCCCGTGCAGAAGCACCGCACCCTCGGAACCACCGGCCCCCGCGTCTCCGCCCTCGGACTCGGCGCCATGGGCATGTCGGCCCTCTACGGCCGCAGCGACGACACCGAGTCGACCGCCACCATCCATGCCGCGCTCGATGCCGGAATCACCCTGATCGACACCGGCGACTTCTACGGCATGGGCCACAACGAACTGCTCATCCGCGACGCCCTGCGCACCAGCACCCAGGGCCGCGACCAGGCCGTCATCAGCGTCAAGTTCGGGGCGCTGCGCGACGCGGACGGGGGCTGGTCCGGGTACGACGGACGGCCCGCCGCTGTGAAGAACTTCCTCGCCTACTCGCTCAACCGCCTCGGCACCGACCACATCGACATCTACCGGATCGCCCGCGTCGACCCCGCCGTGCCGATTGAGGAGACCGTCGGCGCCATGGCCGAGCAGGTTCAGGCCGGCCATGTACGGCACATCGGGCTGTCCGAGGTCGGTGCCGAGACCCTGCGCAGGGCCGCGGCCGTCGCCCCGATCTCGGATCTGCAGATCGAGTACTCGCTGTTCTCGCGCGGCATCGAGGACGACATCCTGCCCACCGCCCGCGAACTAGGCATCGGCGTCACCGCGTACGGCGTGCTGTCCCGCGGGCTGCTCAGCGGCCACTGGACGCGCGAGCGCTCCGCGGAATCCGGCGCGAACGGCGACTTCCGCGGTATGAGCCCGCGCTTCTCCGGGGACAACCTGGACCGCAACCTCGGACTCGTCGAGGCGCTCCGGAAGATCGCCGGGGCCAAGGGCGCCACCGTCGCGCAGGCCGCGATCGGATGGGTGCTGGCGCAGGGCGAGGACATCGTGCCGCTGGTCGGCGCGCGCCGCCGCGACCGCCTCACCGAAGCTCTCGGCGCGCTCGACGTGACCTTCGACGCGGCCGACCTCGCCGCGATCGAGGCCGCGGTCCCGGCAGGCGCCGCAGCGGGCGACCGCTACCCGCAGGCACAGATGGCGCACCTCGACAGCGAGCGCTGACGCCATCCCTGCGGG
This sequence comes from Streptomyces sp. PH10-H1, assembly GCF_030063355.1. Lineage (GTDB taxonomy): Bacteria > Actinomycetota > Actinomycetes > Streptomycetales > Streptomycetaceae > Actinacidiphila. Next base: position 11,771 of record NZ_JASISZ010000044.1, on the reverse strand, counting down.
GGCGTAGCCTGCGGCGACGGGTGCGGATACGTCGGCACCCGATAGCCGCTCACCCCCCGCACCCACCACACTGGGGACGTACCACCCCGCACCGAAAGGCCCCCCATGCCGTCCCCACCCCGGACCCTGACCACCGACCGCATCCTCGAAGCCACCGAGGACGTACTGCGCCGCTTCGGCCCCGCCAAGGCCACCGTCGTGGATGTGGCGCGGGCCCTGGGCGTCAGCCACGGCACCGTCTACCGGCACTTCGCCAGCAAGGCCGCGCTCCGCGAGGCCGTCACGCAGCGCTGGCTGGACCAGTCGCACTCCACGCTGTCCGCCGTCGCGGCGGGGCCGCAGCCCGCGCCCGTGCGGCTGCGGCAGTGGCTGACGGAGCTGTTCGCGGCGAAGCGCCGCAAGGCCGGCGGCGATCCGGAGCTGTTCGCGACGTACATGGCGCTCGCGGGCGAGGCCAGCGCGGTGGTCGCCCAGCACGTCGAGGACCTGGTCGGACAGCTCGCCGCCATCGTCGAGGACGGGGTCGCGCGCGGCGAATTCTCCCTGCCCGAACCCGTCGACCCCGCCACCGCCGCCCGCGCCGTCTGGGACGCCACCGGCCGCTTCCACGACCCGGCGTACGCCGCCGAGTGGTCGCAGCCCGGTATCGACGCTGCCTTCGACGCGGTCTGCGACCTGCTGCTGCACGGACTGCGGGCTCAGGGCGCCCCGGACGTATAGACGACATCCACCGAGCCCGACCCCGCCGTCGCGTCGATGATCCGCGGCGAACTGCTCTCCTGCAGCCCCGTGGCGTACTCCCGCGACCCGCTCCCGCTGCGCCCGACCACCTGGTAGCGGGACCCCGGCGGGACGCCGATCGTCACGGCGCCGGAACCCACTTCGGCCGTCACCTTGTCGGGGGCGGAGGCGAAGGCCAGGTCCAGCGAACCGGAGTTCGCCCCCACGTCGGCCGTCCGGGAGGAGAGCCCGGTGCCGTCGATGGCCCCCGATCCGGTGCGGGCCCAGATGGTGCCCCCGACATCGGTCAGGGTGGTGGACCCGGAGGTACTCGTCAGGTCGAGACGGCCGGTGGTGCCGCGCACTTCGGTGGACCCCGAGGTGCCCACGACCTGGATCTCGATCTCCGGCGGGACGTCGAACTCCAGTTTCACCGAGCAGTCCAGGCCGGTCAGCGACCACCAGCCGGGGCATTCCGCCTGCACTTTCAGGACACCGCCATCCCACACCTTCCTGACCTGCGGCTTCGCCGTCGACCAGGTCAGCGTCTGCTTGACGCGCACCTGGCCCGCGGGCCCGGGGCGCACCGTCACCGACGCGCTGCCCGCGTCCACCTGCAGCCGATGGACCCGTCCCCCGGGCGGGAGTTCGAGCGACTGGGTGGGCTCGGGCCGGTGCCCGCCGAAGTACGCCCAGGTCTCCACGGCCATCGGCGCCACGATGAACAGCGCGCTGATCACCGCGACGACAAGCCAAGCCCCACGGCGCCGCCGTTGCCCGGCATCCACCCGCCCGCCATCCACACCTCCGGCGCCCCCGGCGCCCGCGGCGCTCACGCGCCCTCCAGGAAGCGCAGCACGGCGAGCACCCGGCGGTGGTCACCGTCGGACTGCGGCAGATCGAGCTTGGCGAGGATGTTGTTGATGTGCTTGGCGACCGCGCTCTCGCTGACCACCAGTTGCTCGGCGATCCCCGCGTTGGACCGGCCCTCCGCCATCAGCGAGAGCACTTCGCGCTCGCGCGGCGTCAGCCGCTCCAGCGGGTCGGTGTTGCGTCGCAGCAGCAGCTGCGCGACCACCTGCGGGTCCAGCGCGGTGCCGCCGGCCGCGACCCGGCGCAGCGCGTCGATGAACTCCTCGACGTCCGCGACGCGTTGCTTGAGCAGATAGCCGATTCCGCCGCCATGGGCCGACAGCAGGTCGGCCGCGTACCGCTCCTCCACGTACTGGGAGAGCAGCAGCACGGCGGTGTCCGGCCACTGCCGGCGGATCACCAGGGCGGCCCGTACCCCCTCGTCGGTGAAGCCGGGCGGCATCCTGACGTCCACCAGGGCCAGTTGCGGCCGGTGCTCGTCGACAGCCGACAGCAGGGCCTCGGCGTCGCCCACCTCGGCGGCGACCTCGAAGCCCGCGGTCTCCAGGACCTTGACCAGTCCGATGCGCAACAGGACCGAGTCCTCGGCGATTACAGCCCGCACGGCAACTCCACAGTGATGATGGTCGGGCCCCCGGCGGGGCTGTTGATCCGGATCGATCCGTCGACGGACCCGACGCGCTGCGCGAGCCCGGCCAGGCCGGTCCCGCCGGCCACGTCGGCGCCGCCGATCCCGTCGTCGATGATGGTCACCCGCAGGACGTCCCCGTGCCTCCGCACCCCGACGTCCACGCGGTCCGCCCGCGCGTGCTTGGCGACGTTCGCGAGCGCCTCGGAGACCACGAAGTACGCGACGGCCTCCACGGTGGGCGAGGCGCGCCGCTCCATCTCCACCTTCAGATGGACGGGCAGCGGCGCTCGCGCGGCGACCCCGGACAGGGCGGCGTCCAGGCCCCGGTCGTCCAGGACGGCCGGGTGCAGGCCGCGCACCAGGTTGTTGAGCTCCTCGATGGCTTCCTTGGCCTCGCGGTGCGCCTCGTCGATCACCTTTCGCGCCTCGGGCGGCAGGTCGGTGAGGGTGGCGCGGGCCAGGCCGAGGTTCATCGCGAGGGACACCAGCCGCTGCTGGGCGCCGTCGTGCAGATCCCGTTCGATACGGCGGCGTTCGGCGTCCGCCGCGTCCACCACGCCCGCCCGGCTCTCGGCGAGGTCCTCGACGCGGCGCCGCAACTCCTTGGCCCGGTTGGGCCCGAGCAGCGCGGCGGCCGCGGAGGTGTCGAGCCGGGCGACGGCGGCGGCCAGGAAGGGCGTCAGGAACAGCAGGACGAGTCCGACACCCGTGACGAGCGTGTACTGCTCGGTCCAGCCGGGCAGCCGGTCACGGACCGGCAGCGCCCACACCCAGGAGAAGACCAGCGTGCCGAAGATCCCCGCGACCCAGGAGCAGACGACGACCACCGCTCCGGTGGCCGCCAGCGGGGCGGCCAGCAGGTGGTAGCCGGACTGCCGCCAGGTCGCCTCGGAACGCAGCCACTGCCAGGCGCCACGCGGGGTGTACCAGGGCCTCGCCCGGGTCACCCGGGGGACGTTCAGCCCGAGCAGCGACCAGAACCGGCTGCGTTGCAGCGCCGTCAGCGGGCCGGACACCAGGAGCAGCGCGGGCAGCAGGATCAGCGACCACCAGTCCGTCACCAGGGCGAAGATCAGCAGCACGCTCGCGGCTGCCGGCGGCACACCCGCCGTGACGAACGCCGTGTTCCGCCACGCCCAGGCCGACCATGGGGCGTACGCGGCGGCTTGTCGGAGTGCGCGCCGCAGCGGCCCTGTTGATGCCATGCGCTCACCGTAGAGCCCCAGGTGGGGCCGTGTGCATCCCGTAGGGGTCCGGTCTCGGGGTATAGCCAGCACCACCTCAAGTCGGACCCGGGGGTTACTGACCCGGGCGGGCCCGCGGACGAGGCTTGCTCCTGTGCCCGACCGCCGGGTCCGGAAGGAGATCACCACCATGTCCGTCCTGGAGATGCCGACCACCCGGATCGGTCCGTCGGCCACCGCGGCCGCGTCGCACACCACGCACACCACGCACACGTCGAACGCCGCGAACGCCGCGAACCGCGCGAACTCCTACGGCGCCGAGATCATCGAGCTGTTCGCCGTCCCGGAGCCCGTGCCCCGCCGGCCGCGACCGCTCGGCTACCTCCTGGTCGCGCTGGGCCTGGCCATGATCCCCTGGCTCTTCGTCCTGGCGACCTCGCTCCCGGCCACGGCGCAGGCGTCCCACTGGTCGACCGCCTGGGTGGGCCTCGACGCTCTGGAGGCCATCGGCCTCATCGGCACCGGCCTGCTGCTGCGCCGCCGCGACGCCCGCCGGGGGCCGGCCGCCGCCGCCACCGCGATGCTGCTGGTGGTCGACGCGTGGTTCGACGTGACGACGGCCGCGCCCGGGGCGGATATCGCGTCCGCGATCGGGATGGCGGTGTGCGCCGAACTCCCACTGGCCGCGCTGTGCGTGGTACTTGCCGTACGGGCGTCAGCACCTCACTGATCTCCTCAAACGCCGGCGGGGCTGGATTCCGGCCCCGCCGGGCGTTTGAGGCGAAAAGCGATCAGCAGCCGAGCAGTCGGCCACCGAGGTACGACGTGATCTGGTCCAGCGACACGCGCTCCTGCTTCATGGTGTCGCGCTCGCGCACCGTCACCGCGTTGTCATCGAGCGTGTCGAAGTCGACCGTGACGCAGAACGGCGTACCGATCTCGTCCTGGCGCCGGTAACGGCGGCCGATGGCGCCCGCGTCGTCGAACTCGATGTTCCAGTTCTTCCGCAGATCGGTCGCCAGGCCCTTGGCCTTCGGCGACAGCTGCGGGTTGCGGGACAGCGGCAGGACGGCGACCTTGACCGGCGCCAGGCGCGGGTCGAGGCGCATGACGGTGCGCTTCTCCATGACGCCCTTGGCGTTGGGCGCCTCGTCCTCGTTGTACGCGTCGAGCATGAAGGCGAGCATGGCGCGGTTGACGCCGGCCGCCGGCTCGATGACGTACGGGAACCAGCGCTCGCCGGCCTCCTGGTCGAAGTACGACAGGTCCTGGCCCGAGGCCTCGGAGTGCGCCTTGAGGTCGAAGTCGGTGCGGTTGGCCACACCCTCGAGCTCGGAGAACTCGTTGCCGCCGAAGTTGAAGCGGTACTCGATGTCAGTGGTGCGCTTCGAGTAGTGCGACAGCTTCTCCTTGGCGTGCTCAAACCAGCGCATGTTGTCCGGGTTGAGGCCCAGGCCGGTGTACCAGTTCCAGCGCTGCTCCATCCAGTACTCGTGCCACTGCTCGTCCTCGCCCGGCTTGACGAAGAACTCCATCTCCATCTGCTCGAACTCGCGGGTGCGGAAGATGAAGTTGCCGGGCGTGATCTCGTTGCGGAAGCTCTTGCCGGTCTGGGCGATGCCGAACGGCGGCTTCTTGCGCGAGGTCGTCTGCACCTGGGCGAAGTTGGTGAAGATGCCCTGGGCGGTCTCCGGCCGCAGATACGCGATGGAGCCCGCGTCCTGGGTCGGGCCGAGGTGGGTCTGCAGCATGCCGGAGAACTGCTTGGGCTCCGTGAAGGCGCCCTTGTTGCCGCAGTTCGGGCAGTTGATGTCGGCGAGGCCGTTGGCCGGCGGACGGCCGTGCTTGGACTCGTACGCCTCCTCCAGGTGGTCCGCGCGGTAGCGCTTGTGGCAGGAGGTGCACTCGGTCAGCGGGTCGGAGAACGTCGCGACGTGGCCCGATGCCTCCCAGACCTCGCGTGCCAGGATGACCGACGAGTCGAGTCCGACGACATCCTCGCGCGAGGTGACCATGGAGCGCCACCACTGGCGCTTGATGTTCTCCTTGAGCTCGACGCCGAGTGGCCCGTAGTCCCAGGCGGCCTTGGAGCCGCCGTAGATCTCGCTGCACGGGAATACGAAGCCTCGGCGCTTGCTCAGGCTGACGATGGTGTCGATCTTGTCGGCGGCCACGGTGCTCTCTTCAGTACGACGAAGCGGTCAGTTGCCCCAGGTTACCGGCGGGCGTGGCCCCGGTATCAAATCGGTTCCGGCGGAAGTCCGGGGACTTAGGCCAATTGACAATCGTTTCCACTTCAGATGAAAATGGGTGTCATGAACAAACGCACCGGTCTGATACCCGCCGCCGTCGCCGCAGTCTCCGCGCTCGCACTGCTCACGCTGAGTGCGTGCTCCGCGACCGACGCCGCCGGCAGCGCGGGGAACAGCGGGAAACTGAAGGTCACGGCGTCCTTCTACCCGATGGAGTTCCTGGCCGGGCAGATCGGCGGCGACCATGTCGCCGTCACCGCGCTCACCAAGCCGGGCGTCGAGCCGCACGATCTGGAGCTCACCCCCAAGCAGACCGCCGCCCTCGGCGAATCCGACGTGATCGTCTACCTCAAGGGCCTGCAGCCCGCCGTGGACGATGCCGTCAAGCAGTCCGGCGTGAAGAACACCGCCGACGCCGCATCCCTCACCCAGCTCGAGGGTCACGGCACCGAGGTCGACGGCCATCACCACACCACCGGCGACAACCACTCCGGCGTGGGCGAGGCCGGCGCCGACCCGCACGTCTGGCTCGACCCGGTGAAGTACGCCGAGGTCGCCAAGGGCGTCAACACCACGCTCGCCAAGGCCGACCCGAAGAACGCCGCCGCGTACCAGAAGAACACCGACGCGCTGGTCAAGAAGCTGGACGCGCTGAACACCCAGTTCACCGACGGGCTCAAGAACCGCGCCTCCGACACCTTCATCACCACCCACGCGGCCTTCGGCTACCTCGCCGAGCGCTACGGCCTGGTCGAGGAGGCCATCGGCGGCATCGACCCCGAGACCGAGCCCAGCGGCGCCCGTATCAAGGCCCTGCAGAAGCTCTCCGCCGAGCACCACGTCACGACGGTCTTCTTCGAGACGCTGGCCAGCAACACCACCGCCAAGACCCTGGCCGGCGACCTGAAGCTCAAGACCGATGTACTGGACCCGCTCGAGGGCATCACCGACAAGTCCAAGGGCCGCGACTACTTCGAGGTCCAGCAGAGCAACCTCAAGGCCCTGCAGACGGCGCTCGGCCCCAAATGAAGGCACCAGTGACGGAGGTACGCATGCAGCGGGACCCGGTCATATCCCTGCGCGGGGCGACGGCCTCACTCGGCTCACGGCCCGTACTGCGCGGGGTCGACCTGGCGGTCGGACGCGGCGAGGTCGTCGCGCTGCTCGGGGCGAACGGCTCCGGCAAGTCGACGGCGGTACGCGCCGTCGTCGGCCAGGTGCCGCTCAGCGAGGGCGAGCTGGACCTGTTCGGCACCCCGCTCAAGCGCTTCCGCGACTGGGCCAGGATCGGCTACGTACCGCAGCGCACCACCGCCGCGAGCGGAGTGCCCGCGACCGTCCGCGAGGTCGTCTCCTCCGGCCGGCTGGCCCGCACCGGACTGCGGCGGCTGGGCCGGGGCGACCGCGCGGCCGTCGACCGGGCCCTGGAGCTCGTCGGCATGGCCGACCGCGCCAAGGACTCCGTCAACGCGCTGTCCGGCGGCCAGCACCAGCGGGTGCTCATCGCCCGCGCGCTGGCCGGCGGCCCCGAACTGCTGATCATGGACGAGCCGATGGCCGGTGTGGACGTCGCCAGCCAGGAAATACTGGCCGGCACCCTGCGCGAGCAGGTCGCGGGCGGTTCCACCGTGCTCCTCGTCCTCCATGAGCTGGGACCCCTGGAGCCGCTGATCGACCGCGCGGTCGTGCTGCGCGACGGCTGCGTCGTCCACGACGGCCCGCCGCCCCGGGCCGTGGGCCAGCACGCGCTGCCCGGCCACGACCATGTGCACCCGCACGCCCATGACGCCGAACCGATCAGGACGGGGCTGCTGAGCTGATGGACATCCTCAACTACGCCTTCATGCAGCGGGCCCTGATCGCCGCCGTCCTGGTCGGCATCACCGCCCCCGCCATCGGCATCTACCTCGTCCAGCGCCGCCAGGCGCTGATGGGCGACGGCATCGGCCATGTCGCGATGACCGGCGTCGGCCTCGGCTTCCTGCTCAACGCCAGCCCGATCTGGATGGCCACCGCCGTCGCCGTCGTCGGCTCCGTCGCCATCGAGCTGATCCGCTGGTACGGCAAGACCCATGGCGACATCGCCCTCGCGATGCTCTTCTACGGCGGCATGGCCGGCGGCGTGATGCTGATGAGCATGTCCAAGACGGGCTCCAACGCCAATCTCGTCACGTATCTCTTCGGCTCGCTCAACACCGTCTCGCCGCAGGACGTCACCACCATCTGCGCGCTCGCCGGCTTTGTGGTGCTTGTCACAGTCGGACTGCGGCGGCAGCTCTTCGCGATCTGCCAGGACGAGGAGTTCGCCCGCGTCACCGGGCTGCCGGTCCGGCTGCTGAACCTGCTCGTCGCGGTCACCGCCGCCGTCACCGTCACCGTCGCCATGCGCGTGGTCGGCCTGCTGCTCGTCAGCGCCCTCATGGTCGTCCCGGTGGCCGCCGCACAGCAGCTGTCGCGCAGCTTCGCCATGACCTTCGCGCTGGCCGTCCTGATCGGCGTCACGGTCTCGTTGTCCGGCGCCGTCACGTCGTTCTACGTCGATGTACCGTCGGGACCGACGATCGTTCTGCTGGCCATCGCCATCTTCATCACGCTGGCCGCGCTGGCCGGTCCGCTCGCCAGAAAACGGGCGCGTGGTTCCGCTGCAGCCGAGAACCGGTGCACCCTGGAGGTGCCCGGGGCGCGCACCCAGCAGGACGACGTTCGGGTTTAGCCGCTCCGGCCTGACACAATGACGACCGACCGGACATCCGGACGGTTACGACCGAGAAGGAGGCACCGGTGACGACCGCCAAGCCCCCCGTGCAGGGCCGATCGACCCGGCAGCGTGCCGCCGTCGCCGCCGCGCTCGACGAGGTCGAGGAATTCCGCAGCGCCCAGGACCTCCACGACCTCCTCAAGCACCGTGGTGACTCCGTCGGCCTCACCACCGTCTACCGCACGCTCCAGTCCCTCGCCGACGCCGGCGAGGTCGACGTCCTGCGCACCGACGACGGCGAGTCCGTCTACCGCCGCTGCTCCGACGGCCACCACCACCACCTCGTCTGCCGCGTCTGCGGCAAGGCCGTCGAGGTCGAGGGCCCCGCCGTCGAGAAGTGGGCCGAGGCCATCGCCGCCGACCACGGCTTCGTCAACGTCGCCCACACGGTGGAGATCTTCGGCACGTGCGCCGAGTGCGCCGCCAAATAGCCTCCGGCTACGGAAGCCCGACCGCTCAGCGGTCGATGCAGGTGTACGCCCCGTCCGGTGCCGGGGAACGCCTCCGGCTGCGACGCCTCTGCCACCCCGGCGCGCCCCATCGCGATGAAGAGACCGGCAGTCCGAGCAGCGACGCCGCGACCAGGCCGCGCCCGGCCGAACGGACCCGCGCCTCGGACACCGTCAGCCCTCCCGAGGAACCTCGTTCGGCAGCGCGCCCCCGAACCGGCGGTCGCGCGAAGCGTATTCGTGGCAGGCGCGCCAGAGGTCGCGGCGGTCGAAGTCGGGCCAGAGGACGTCCTGGAAGACCATTTCGGCGTAGGCGGACTGCCAGAGCAGGAAGTTGGACGTGCGCTGCTCGCCGGAGGGGCGGATGAAGAGGTCCACGTCCGGCATGTCCGGGTAGTACAGGTACTTCGCGAAGGTCTTCTCGTTGACCTTGGAGGGGTCGAGTTTGCCGGCCTTCACGTCCGCGGCCATGGCGGCGGCCGCGTCCGCGACCTCCGCGCGGCCGCCGTAGTTGACGCAGAAGTAGAGCGTCATGGCGTCGTTGTTCTTCGTCTGCTCCTGGGCGACCTGGAGCTCCTGGACGACGGACTTCCACAGCTTGGGCATCCGGCCTACCCAGCGGATGCGGATACCGAGGGCGTCCATCTCGTCACGGCGGCGGCGGATGACGTCGCGGTTGAAGTTCATGAGGAAGCGCACCTCGTCGGGCGAGCGCTTCCAGTTCTCGGTGGAGAAGGCGTACAGGGAGAGGTTCTTGACGCCCAGCTCCAGGCTGCCCTTGAGGACGTCGAGGACGACGGACTCGCCGATCTTGTGGCCCTCGGTGCGCGGGAGGCCGCGTTCCTTGGCCCAGCGGCCATTGCCGTCCATGACGATGGCGACGTGCTGAGGTACCAGCTCCCCCGGGATCTTGGGGGGCAGGGCGCCGGACGGATGCGGGTCCGGAGCCCGGTACTCGGGTCGGGAACGGCCCAGAATCCCGCGACGTGCCATGCGCGTTGCCTCTCCTACGTCTACGTCTCTTACTGCTTCTGCTGCTGATACCGCTGTTACCGCTGGTGTTTTTGTGTTGCTGCTACTTCTCGACGAACTTCAGCGAGCGCAGTCCGCGCTCCAGGTGCCACTGCAGATACGCCGCGACCAGCCCGCTGCCCTCCCGGCAGAAGTGCGGCTCGCACGCGTCCGCCGTCTCCCAGTCCCCGCCGAGCAACGCGCCGAGGAGTTCAAGGGACTCCCGTGAGGGTACGACGCTTCCCGGCACCCTGCACTCGGCGCAGACGACTCCTCCCGCTCCAACCGAAAAGAACCGATTCGGCCCACCCATCCCGCATTTCGCGCAGTTGTCGAAACTCGGCGCGTAACCGTTCACCGCCAGCGACCGCAGCAGGAAGGCGTCGAGGATCAGCCGCGGCTGGTGGTCGCCGGAGGCCAGGGTGCGCAGGGCGCCGACCAGGAGCAGATACTGCTGGACGGCCGGCTCGCCCTCGTGGTCGGTGAACCGTTCCGCCGTCTCCAGCATCGCCGTGCCGGCGGTGTAGCGGTCGTAGTCGGCGACGATGGCGCTACCGTACGGAGCTATCGTCTCACCCTGCGTACAGAGCGGCAGTCCGCGCCCGACCAGCTCCCCGCCCCTTGCGAAGAACTGCACATCGACGTGGCTGAACGGCTCCAGCCGCGCCCCGAACTTCGATTTCGTGCGGCGAACTCCCCGGGCCACCGCCCGCACCCGCCCGTGCCTGCGGGTGAGCAGCGTGATGATCCGGTCCGCCTCACCCAGCTTCTGGGTGCGCAGCACGATGCCGTCGTCGCGGAACAGACTCATACGGCCCATTGTCCCGTACCACGCGGCGCCCCATGGCCGTCGCATCGTCTTCGTACAGACCGTCCCGGCGCTCATCGCCCTCGCGCTCGTCCTCATCGCCCACTGACGCCCGTTCGCCCTCAGCCCTCGCCCGCCGCCCGGATCAGTCCCGACTCGTAGGCGGCGATGACCAGTTGGGCGCGGTCGCGGACCGCGAGCTTGCCCATGATGCGACTGACGTGGGTCTTGGCGGTGAGCGGGCTGAGCCCGAGCGCCTCGCCGATCTCGGTGTTGTTCAGGCCCCGGCCGACCAGCGTCAGGACCTCCTGCTCCCGGTCCGACAGACCCGTGAGACCGGCCGGGGCGGGGCCGGGCGGCGGCCGGTCGGGCAGCCGCAGGACGCGGGCGATGAGGCGGGCCGTGGGGCCGGGCGACAGCAGCGCGTCGCCCGCGGCGACCGTGCGGATGGCGTCCAGGAGCTCGGCGGGCCGGGTGTCCTTGACCAGGAAGCCGCTGGCTCCGGCCCGTAGCGCCGCGACCACGTGCTCGTCGGTGTCGTACGTGGTCAGCACCAGCACTCGCACCCCGGCGAGAGCGCCGTCCGCGGCGATGATCCTGGTCGCCTCGATGCCGTCGAGGTCGGGCATCCGGATGTCCATCACCACCACATCGGCGCCGGCGCTGCCGGCCAGCGCCGCGGCCTCCCGGCCGGTTCCCGCCTGCCCGACCACCTCCATGTCGGCCGCGGACTCGACGAGCATCGCGAACGCGGCCCGCACCAGCGTCTGATCGTCGGCGAGCAACACCCGGATCGTCGGCGGAGCGGTTGCGGTGGATGCCATCGGTGACGTCATCGGGTCGCTCCTTCAAGCGGATCTGCGAGCGGGACTGCGATCGGATCTGCGAGCGGGACTGCGATCGGGTCTGGCAGCGATCCTTCTGCCGGGACCTCCGGAGGGTCTTCGCCGTCTTCGAGGCCGTCCTCCAGCGATCCCCCGAGCGGGAGCACTGCCGTGACGGCGAACCCGGCGCCGTCCGCCCGGGGTTCGGCCACCAGCCGCCCGCCGACGCTGCGGGCGCGCTCCCGCATGCCGACGATGCCG
>NZ_JASISZ010000043.1 GCF_030063355.1 Streptomyces sp. PH10-H1 | reverse complement strand
AACACGGCATACGGGGCGTGCCCGAGGGTCGGCAGCTTCGTACCCGGGCCGACCGAACCCAGCACCCAGCGCGGCCGGTCCCTCGTCGCGAAACCGTCCGCGACCTCACGCGCCAACCGGGCACCGGATTCGGCGAGCTCGAAGATGCGCTCGGGGATGTCGTACTCGCCGAGCGCCGCGAGATTGGTGCCGAAGGTATTCGTCTCGACGCAGTCGACACCCGCCGCGAAATACTCCTCGTGCACCGACCGCACAATGTCCGGCCGGGTGATATTGAGGATCTCGTTGCAGCCTTCCAGGTCCTGGAAGTCCTCCAGCGAGGGATCCTGCGCCTGGAGCATGGTGCCCATCGCGCCGTCGGCCACCACCACCCGGGTGGCGAACGCCTGACGCAGAGCGTCGGCTCGGGCTTGGCTGGCGGGCGTGGAGGAGGACTGCGAGGCCATGGATGTTCTCCCAGAAGTGCGACGGCTGTCGGCTTTACGTGCCCGGCCAGGGTAGCCCGCGTACCGCTCGGGCCTCGAAAGAGTTCCGAGGGGTGGACGAAGGTGTCAGAATCGTCTCTGAGACTATGGAGTTCGACAATGTCGAACGACTTGCGGAGGTTTCTGGATGCCCGGACCGATTCAGTCGCTGGCCAGGGCGGCCGCGATCCTACGGTTGCTGGCCGGCGGCGCGCGCCGTCTGGGCCTGTCGGACATCTCCTCCTCCCTCGGCCTGGCCAAGGGGACCGCGCACGGAATCCTGCGCACCCTCCAGCAGGAGGGCTTCGTCGAGCAGGACGCGGCGTCAGGAAAGTACCAGCTGGGCGCCGAACTGCTGCGGCTCGGGAACAGCTATCTGGATGTGCACGAGCTGCGGGCCCGCGCCCTGGTGTGGACCGACGACCTGGCCCGGTCCAGCGGCGAGGCCGTCTATCTGGGGGTGCTGCACCAGTCGGGCGTGCTGATCGTGCACCACGTCTTCCGCCCCGACGACAGCCGCCAGGTGCTGGAGGTGGGCGCCATGCAGCCGCTGCACAGCTCGGCGCTGGGCAAGGTGCTGGCGGCGTTCGACCCGGTCGCGCACCGCCAGGCCGCCGAGAACGAGCGGCTCGTGCTCACCCCGCACACGATCACGGACCCGGCCGGGTTCGAGGACGTGCTGGAGGTCGCCAGGACCCGGGGCTGGGCCGCCGACCTGGAGGAGACGTGGGAGGGCGTGGCCTCGGTCGCCGCGCCCATCCTCGACCGGCGGCGGATGCCGGTCGGTGCGGTGGGGATCACGGGCGCGGTGGAGCGGGTCTGCGAGGGCGGCGAGATCCAGGCGCGGCTGGTGGCGGCGGTCCGCGACTGCGCCCGCGCCGTGTCGCGCGACCTGGGCGCGGGACGTTTCTAAAGTCCTCGGTCACGATCTGGAGTCCTGGGTCTCAACCTCTTGACGGGAAAGTTGTTAAAGAGAAAACTGCCGTTCGGCGGTCGACATTGTCGAACACCGGACGGGACCCGGTCCGCCTGATTGGACGTACGAACAAGGGAGTCGCGGTGTCCAACAGCCATATCTTCTTCGGCGAAACCATAGGTACCGCCGTGCTCATCCTGCTGGGCGGTGGCGTCTGCGCCGCCGTCACGCTCAAGAGTTCCAAGGCCCGCAACGCGGGATGGCTCGCCATCACCTTCGGCTGGGGCTTCGCGGTACTCACCGCGGTGTACATCTCCTCCAGCCTCTCGGGGGCGCACCTCAACCCGGCCGTCACGGTCGGTATCGCCGTCAAGACGGGCGAGTGGAGCCATGTGCCGCTCTACATAGCAGGCCAGCTGGTCGGCGCGATGATCGGCGCTGCGCTGGTCTGGGTGGCCTACTACGGACAGTTCCAGGCGCACATGGATGACCAGGAGCTGGCTCCCGAGCTCGGACCCGACAGCGGCCCGGCCGGACCGGTCCTCGGCATCTTCTCCACCGGCCCCGAGATCCGGAACACCGTGCAGAACCTCGCCACCGAGATCATCGGCACCGCCGTTCTCGTCCTGGCGGTCCTCACCCAGGGCCTGACGCCGGCCCTCACACTGTCCGGAACCGGCGCCCTGATCACCGCTCTGGTGGTCGTCGGAATCGGTCTGTCACTCGGAGGGCCCACCGGCTACGCGATCAACCCGGCTCGTGACCTCGGTCCGCGTATCGTGCACAGCCTTCTGCCGCTGCGCAACAAGGGCGGCTCCGACTGGGGCTACGCCTGGATCCCCGTCGTCGGCCCGCTCGTCGGCGCCGTTCTGGCGGGCGGCCTGTACCGGCTGGCCTTCGCGTAACCCATCCTGTCCGACCGACGCAGACCCCTTGAGGAGCACATCGTGACCGACGCACACACCGACGCACACACCGCCGGGCCCTTCATCGCCGCGATCGACCAGGGCACCACGTCCAGCCGCTGCATCGTCTTCGACCGGGACGGCCGCATCGTCTCCGTCGACCAGAAGGAACACGAGCAGATCTTCCCGAAGCCGAGCTGGGTCGAGCACGACGCCTCGGAGATCTGGACCAACGTCCAGGAAGTCGTCGCGAGCGCCATCGACAAGGCGGGCATCACCGCCGCCGACGTCAAGGCGATCGGCATCACCAACCAGCGCGAGACCACGGTTCTGTGGGACAAGACGACCGGCGAGCCGGTGCACAACGCCATCGTCTGGCAGGACACCCGCACCGACGTGCTCTGTCGCGAGCTGGGCCGCAACGTCGGCCAGGACCGGTTCCGCCGCGAGACCGGCCTTCCGCTGGCGAGCTACTTCGCCGGCCCCAAGGCCCGCTGGCTGCTGGACAACGTCGAGGGCCTGCGGGAGCGCGCCGAGCGCGGCGAGATCCTCTTCGGCACCATGGACAGCTGGGTCATCTGGAACCTGACCGGCGGTCCGGACGGCGGCGTGCACGTCACCGACGTCACCAACGCCTCCCGCACCATGCTGATGAACCTCCACACCCTGCAGTGGGACGAGAAGATCTGCGAGTCCATCGGTGTCCCGATGACGATGCTCCCGGAGATCCGTTCCTCCTCCGAGGTCTACGGCACCACCGCCGCCGGTGTGCTGGCCGGTGTGCCGGTCGCCTCCGCGCTCGGTGACCAGCAGGCCGCCCTGTTCGGCCAGACCTGCTTCGAGGAGGGCGAGGCCAAGTCGACGTACGGCACCGGCACCTTCCTGCTGATGAACACCGGCCACAAGGCCGTCAACTCCTACAACGGGCTGATCACCACCGTCGGCTACCGCATCGGCGACCAGAAGCCCGTCTACGCCCTTGAGGGTTCCATCGCCGTCACCGGTTCGCTGGTGCAGTGGATGCGCGACCAGATGGGCATCATCAAGAGCGCCGCCGAGATCGAGACGCTGGCCAGCTCCGTCGAGGACAACGGCGGCGCGTACTTCGTGCCCGCCTTCTCCGGTCTGTTCGCCCCGTACTGGCGCGACGACGCCCGCGGTGTGATCGCCGGGCTGACGCGTTACGTGACCAAGGCGCACCTGGCCCGCGCGGTGCTCGAGGCGACCGCCTGGCAGACCCGCGAGATCGTCGACGCGATGAGCAAGGACTCCGGCGTCGAGCTGGCCGCGGTCAAGGTCGACGGCGGCATGACCTCCAACAACCTGCTGATGCAGACCATCGCGGACTTCGTGGACGCCCCCGTCGTCCGTCCGATGGTCGCCGAGACCACCTGCCTGGGCGCCGCCTACGCCGCCGGTCTCGCCGTCGGCTTCTGGCCCGACACCGACGCACTGCGCGCCAACTGGCGCCGGGCCGCCGAATGGACCCCCCGGATGGACGCGGACAAGCGCGACCGCGAGTACAAGAACTGGCTCAAGGCCGTCGAGCGGACCATGGGCTGGATCGAAGAGGAGAACTGATCAGAATGTCTTCCACCCTGCAGAGCGTCCCCACCCTGGGGACGCACCCGACCGCCGGCACCGACCCCAGCCGTTCCGAGACCCGGGAGCTGCTCAGCCACGCCACGTACGACCTACTGGTGATCGGCGGCGGCATTCTCGGCACCTCGGTCGCCTGGCACGCCGCGCAATCCGGGCTGCGGGTCGCGATGGTGGACGCCGGCGACTTCGCCGGCGCCACCTCGTCGGCTTCCTCCAAGCTCGTCCACGGCGGGCTGCGTTACCTGCAGACCGGTTCGGTCAAGCTGGTCGCCGAGAACCACCACGAGCGGCGGGTGCTGGCCAAGGACGTGGCTCCGCACCTGGTCAACCCGCTCACGTTCTACCTGCCGGTGTACAAGGGCGGCCCGCACGGCGCCGCCAAACTCGGCGCGGGCGTCTTCGCGTACTCGGCGCTGTCCGGCTTCGGTGACGGCGTCGGCCGGGTCATCTCCCCGGCGAAGGCCGCGGCCGACAACCCCGGGCTGCGTACGGCGAACCTCAAGGCCGTCGCGGTCTACCACGACCACCAGATGAACGACTCGCGGATGGCCGTCATGACGGTCCGCGCGGCCGTCGAGTCGGGTGCCGTGGTGCTGAACCACGCCGAGGTGACGGGGCTGCGCTTCACCCACGGCAAGGTCACCGGCGCCGAGCTGCGCGACCGGCTGGACGGGTCGGAGTTCGGCGTCAGCGCCCGCCTGGTGCTCAACGCCACCGGCCCATGGGTCGACCACCTGCGGACGATGGAGGACAAGGGCTCCTCGCCCAGCATCCGGCTGTCCAAGGGCGCGCATGTGGTGATGAAGCGCAAGGTGCCGTGGAAGGCCGCCATGGCCACCCCGATCGACAAGTACCGCATCACGTTCGCGCTGCCGTGGGAGGACCAGCTGCTGCTGGGCACCACGGACGAGGAGTACACGGGCGACCCGGCGGACGTCCGGGCGACCGAGGCCGACATCCAGCAGATCCTGGACGAGGCCGCGTTCTCCGTACGCGACGAGCACCTGGACCGGGACCTCATCACGTACGCCTTCGCGGGCCTGCGGGTGCTGCCGGGCGGGCCCGGCGGCGTCGAGTCGGCCAAGCGCGAGACGGTCGTCTCCGAGGGCCGCGGCGGGATGCTGTCGGTGGCGGGCGGCAAGTGGACCACCTACCGGCACATCGGCCGCACGGTGATGAACAAGCTCGCGAAGCTGCCCGGCGGGCCGCTCGGCGAGGACATGGAGCCGCAGAAGCTGCTGCCCCGGCGGATGCCGCTGCCCGGCCTCGCCAATCCGAACGCCGTCGCCCACCGGCTGCTGGTGGACCGCGAGCCGGGCATGCGGATGGACCCGCTGACCGCGCGCCACCTCGCGAGCCACTACGGTTCGCTGTCCTTCGACATCGCCCGGCTCGTCAACGAGGACCCCGCGCTCGGTGAGCGGATCCACGAGGACGGACCGGAGATCTGGGCCCAGGTCGTGTACGCCCGCGACCACGAGTGGGCGCAGACGGCGGACGACGTGCTGCGCCGCCGCACCACGCTGACGGTGCGCGGTCTGGACACCGAGGACGTCAGGACCCGGGTCGAGGACATGCTCGCCCGCAGGGCCTGAGCCGTCCGGTACGCCCTGGTCGCGACGGCCGGGTGAGCGGGGATCCCCCGCTCACCCGGCCGTCGCGCTGTGCGTCCGGCTGCTGGATCATGCGCTCCAGTCCGGGTCCCGGCCGGAGAGAGCGAGCGCGCGCTCGAAGTCGGTGGCCGTCGCGGCGATCTCGACGGGTTCGGCGAAGCCCTTGTACTGGCGGAACATCTCGGCCTGCGCCGCGACGGCGGCGAGCACCACCGCGCTGGTCTCCTCATCGGTGCGGAACTCCTGGCCGACCGCCTTCGCGACGTCCCAGCCGTGCAGCACCATCTCCAGCAGCAGCATCGCGGCGATATCGGCGGCGGGCATCTCCGCGCCGCCCATGTCGATGCCGCCCTCCCACGCCTCGGGCCTCGCCCAGGCGGCGAGGGCCCGGTCGAGCTGGGCGGCGTACGCCTCGGCCCATGCGGGGTCCGCGGTGAAATCGTGCTCGGTGAGCTCCTCGGGAAGGGTCGTGCGCAGGGCGCGGTGCTCCAGGCCGTGGGAGGTGTAGAGCACCCAGTGGTTGATCAGCGTGCGCGCGTCGAACTCGGCGCACGGGGTCGGCGCGGTGAGCTGTTCGGGCTTGATGGTGCGGGCGATGCGAGCGGCTTCTTCGGCGCTGCGCGCCAGGTGCGGATACAGGTTCATGGATCTCACGGTAGAACCGCGGGCGGGGCCCGTATTGAACAAACGCGACAGCTCACAGCCCCTAGGCTGGCCGTATGACGACCCCTGGGATGGGGCGGGGAGTGCTCCGTCCAGCCGTGGCGGCGACCAAGTTCGAGCTGCTGCGGGAGGAACCGGGCGCGGCCGCGGCTCCGTACGTGGAGTTCTACTGGATGGTGCGCTGGGACCTGCGCGGGCAGCCGCCGCACGAGCAGAAGGTCCTCTCGCACCCGAATGTGCACCTGGTCTTCGAGGCGCCCGCGACCGCGGTCTACGGGGTGCAGCGCGGGGTGTTCACCCGGGTGCTGCGCGACCGCGGCCAGGTGCTGGGCATCAAGTTCCGGCCCGGCGGCTTCCGTCCCCTGCTGGGCTCGCCGGTCGCGGACCTCGCCGACCGGGCGGTGCCCGCCACGGAGCTGTTCGGGCCCGCCGTCACCGAGGCGGAGCGGACGATCCTCGGGGCGTCCGACGTATCCGCCATGGTCGCCACGGCCGAAACCTTCCTCCTGAGCCTGCTGCCGGACCCGGACGCCGCCCCTGATCCGGTCACGGCGGAGGTCGCGGCCATGGTCGACCGGATCACCGCGTCCCCGGCGCTGTTCCGCGTGGACCAGGTCGCCGACGAGCTCGGGGTGTCGGTCCGCAGGCTCCAGCGGCTCTTCGCAGAACACGTCGGCGCCAGCCCCAAGTGGGTGCTGCGCCGGGCCCGCCTCCACGAGGCCGCCGCCCGCGCCGACCAGGGCGTCGGCATCGACTGGGCCGCCCTCGCCGCCGACCTCGGCTACAGCGACCAGGCCCACCTCACCAGGGACTTCACCGCCACGGTGGGCGCCCCGCCGGCCCGCTACGCGGGCGCGTAGCGCAGTGAAGTCAGCCCGTCCGGCGATTGAGGACGAACCGACTGCCCGGCGGACCCGGCGAACCAATGCGGCACTCACGAACCCTGGCCCGGCAGAAGCGTCGGCATGAAGTCCGCACAGCGGCCCCTGCGGGGGCATAATGGCCGCATACATCGGAGGTCTGGCGGCGGCTAGCGGGACCAGGACAGGGGGAGGTCGCTGATGGCGGTCACCGACGAGGCGATCGAGAAGATCAAGGAAATGATCGTCTCAGGGGCGCTGCGGCCCGGCGACCGGCTTCCGAAGGAGAGCGAGCTCGCCGCGGAGCTGGGGCTGTCGCGCAATTCGCTGCGGGAGGCGGTGCGGGCGCTGTCCCTGATCCGGATCCTGGATGTGCGCCAGGGCGACGGCACCTATGTGACGAGCCTGGATCCGCAGCTGCTGCTGGAGGCGATGAGCTTCGTGGTGGACTTCCACCGCGACGACACCGTGCTCGAATTCCTGGCCGTCCGGCGGATCCTGGAGCCGGCCGCGACCGCGATGGCGGCCCTGCGGATCCCCGAGCAGGAGCTCGACGCGCTCCAGGGGAAGCTGGACGCGCTGGGCCCCGACCCCTCGGTCGAGGAACTGGTCGCCTCCGACCTGGAGTTCCACCGCGGCATCGTGCAGGCGTCGGGGAACTCGGTGCTCTGCTCGCTGCTCGACGGGCTGTCCGGGCCGACCACCCGGGCCCGGGTCTGGCGCGGGCTCACCCAGCAGGACGCGGTGAGCCGCACCCTCCACGAGCACCAGGCGATCCTGTCCGCGCTGCGCGACCGCGACGCGGAGGCCGCCCGCTCCTGGGCGACCGTGCACATCGCCAGCGTCGAGCAGTGGCTGCGCTCCACCCTCTGAGCCCCGCCCTCTGAGCCGAAGGCGGCGGCCGGACAGGCCCTACCCCGGCAGCGGGATGTCCTCGTCGAGCAGGCCGCGTTCGACGAGCGCGGGCCACAGCGCGGCGGGGATCCCGTACGAGAAGAGCGCGGCGTTGTCCCGGACCTCGTCCGGGCTCGCCGCGCCGACCACGGCGGAGACCACCGCCGGATGCCCGAAGGGGAAGCGCAGCGCGGCGGCCCTCAGCGGAACGTCGAATTCCGCGCAGACGGCGGCGATGTCGAGGGCGCGGCGCACCAGTTCCGGCGGCGCGGCCGCGTAGTTGTACGGGGCGCCCGGCCGGGGGTCGGCGAGCAGCCCGGAGTTGTAGACCCCGCCGACCACGACTGCGGTGGAGCGCGCGACGCACACCGGCAGGAGGTCGTCGTAGGCGGTGCGCTCCAGCAGGGTCCAGCGGCCGGCGCAGAGCACCACGTCGACATCGAGGTCGGCGACGAGCCGGGCCAGTACGCCGCTGTCGTTCATCCCGAAGCCGATGGCCCCCACCAGCCCCTCGTCGCGCAGCGCTGCGAGCGCGGGGAAGCCGGTCGCGTAGACCTCCTCCAGGTGGTTCTCGACGTCGTGGAGGTAGACGATGTCGGCGGTGTCCGTGCCGAGCCGCTCCAGAGAGCCCTCCAGCGTGGCCCGGATCCCGTCGGCGGTGAAGTCCCATTCACGGGCGCGGGCGGGGGTGTCGACGAAGCCCTGGCCGTCGGTCCGCTCCCCCGCTCCCAGGGGGCGCAGCCGGCGGCCGACCTTGGTGGACAGGACGTACGAGGAGCGCTCCCGACCGGCGAGCGCCCGGCCGAGGCGTTCCTCCGACAGGCCGAGACCGTAGTGCGGGGCAGTGTCGAGGTAGCCGCAGCCGAGGTCGAGGGCGGCCGCCGTGACGGCGGCCGCGGTCTCCTCCGGCATGGCCCGGTACAGATTGCCCAGCGGCGCGCAGCCGAGGCCGAGACGCGGAAGTACGGGAACGGGCACGGTGCCGGTCCCTCCTCTCAGTCCTGTTCAACCCTGTTCGGTCCTGTCAGTCCTGCTTCTCGCCGCTGGCGAAGCGGGAGATGATCAGGGCCACGATGATGATGGCGCCGTTGAGGAACTGGTTCCACAGCGGGGGCACCCCGCCGAGGGTCATGACGTTGACGACGAGCTGGAGGGTGAGCACCCCGGTCAGCGCGCCGAAGAGCGTGCCGCGCCCGCCGTTGAGGCTGACGCCTCCGATGACGGTGGCGGCGAACACCTGGAAGATCCAGCCGTTGCCCTGGCTGGCCGACACCGAGCCGTAGTGGCCGGTGTAGAGGATCCCGGCGAACGCGGCGAGCAGCCCGCCGAGTCCGAGCACGATCCAGGTGATGCGGTCCACGCGGATACCGGCGGCGCGCGCCGCCTCGGTGTTGCCGCCGATCGCGTACAGCGCGCGTCCGTGCCGCAGATACCCGAGCGCGAGGCCGCCGGCCGCGAAGAGCACCAGGCAGATCCAGATGGCGGCGGGCGCCCCGAACCAGGAGGCCTTGCCGAGGTAGGCGAAGGACTCCGGCACATTGACGATCGACTTGCCCTCGGCGACGCCGATCTGGAGGCCGCGCAGCATGGTGAGCATCCCGAGCG
The DNA here is from genome assembly GCF_030063355.1 of Streptomyces sp. PH10-H1. GTDB lineage: Bacteria > Actinomycetota > Actinomycetes > Streptomycetales > Streptomycetaceae > Actinacidiphila. The sequence goes on along the minus strand of NZ_JASISZ010000043.1, from coordinate 62,002 downwards.
TGGCGATGAATCCGTTGACCCGGAGCTTGAGGATCAGGAAGCCGTTGACGGCGCCGATCACCACTCCGACCGCCAGGCACACCGGGATCGCGGTCCAGGACGGCAGGACCCCCAGGCCGTGGAAGGTCGCGGGCCCGGTCGAGGGCAGGACGAGCCACATGGCGATGACCGGGGCCACGCCGATGGTGGATTCCAGCGACAGGTCCATGCGTCCGCTGATGAGGATGAGCGCCTCGGCGAGCACCAGCAGGCTCAGCTCGGTGGACTGCTGGGCGACGCCGATGAGGTTGTCGGAGGTGAGGAAGGCCGGCGAGACGATGAAGCCGATCACGCACAGCACGAGGAGTACCGGGATCAGCGACAGGTCCCGGTAGCGGGCCAGCTGGAAGCCCACGCCCCCCGTCCGGCGCGGTACGGCCTTGTCCAGATCGGCGGTCAGCTGGGTGGTGTCACTCATCGTGGTCTCCCTTACGGCCGCCCGGGTTCACAGGCAGTCCTTCCATCGCGGAGACCACGTCCCGGTCGGTCCATCCGCTGTCGAACTCGGCGATCACCTGCCCGTGGAACAGGGCCAGGACGCGGTCGCAGACCCGCAGGTCGTCCAGCTCGTCGGAGACGATGACCGCGGCGTTCCCGCTGTCCGCCACCTCCCGTACGACACCGAGCAGCGAGTCCTTGGACTTGACGTCGACGCCCGCGGTGGGCCTGATCGCCACCAGCACCCGCGGTTTCCTGGCCAGCGCCCGGGCGATGACGACCTTCTGCTGATTGCCGCCGGACAGATCCGAGACCGACTGGCCGGGTCCCGAGGTCTTGATGTCCAGCGAGTCGATCATCGACTGCGCGAAGTCCCGGGTGCGGGACGGCAGTACGGTGCCGTACGGGCCGAGCTGGTCGGTAACGGTGAGGGTCGCGTTCTCCGCGACGCTGCGGCCCAGGACCAGGCCCTGCCGGTGCCGGTCCTCCGGCACGTAGCCGATGCCGGCGCCGAGCGCGTGCGGCACGCTCCCGGGCCGTACGGTCTCGCCCGCGACGACGGTGCGGCCCGCGGTGGGTTTGCGCAGCCCCACCAGGGTCTCCCCCAGCGCCGTGTTGCCGCTGGCGGTCGCCCCCGCCAGGCCGAGCACCTCGCCGGGGCGCACGGTGAAGTCGATCGCCCGGTACACGCCCTCCAGCGCCAGCCCTTCGGCGCGCAGCACGGGCTCGGCGTCCCGCCGCAGCGCGTCGCCCGCCCGCCAGGCCGCGACCGCCCGTACGGCGTCCCCGGTCATCGCCTGCACCAGATCGGCCTTGCTCAGGTGCGCGACGGGCGCGGTGAGCACATGCCGGGCGTCACGGTAGACGGTGACGGTGGTGCACAGGTCGTACACCTCCTGCAGATGGTGGGAGATGAACAGGAAGGCGACGCCCTGCCGCTGGAGCTCGCGCAGCCGGGCGAAGAGCCGCTCGATGCCGGCCGCGTCGAGCTGGGCGGTCGGCTCGTCGAGGATGATGAAGCGGGCGCCGAAGGACAGCGCCCTCGCGATCTCGACGAACTGCCGCTGCTCCACGGTCAGATCCTTGGCGCGCGCCGCCGGATCGACCTCGACGCCGTACTCCGCGAGCAGGCCGCGGGCCCGCTCGCGGAGTTTCGGCCAGCGGATGCGGCCTTCGCCGAACCGGTTCAGGAAGAGGTTCTCGGCGACGGTCAGATCCGGGACGACCATGGACTTCTGGTAGACGCAGGCGACCTTCGACTGCCAGGCGGCGGTGTCCCCGAACGCGGGCGCCGGCTCGTCCTGGAAGGCGACGGAGCCCGCGTCCGGGGCGTGCAGCCCGGTCAGTACGGAGACCAGGGTGGACTTGCCCGCGCCGTTGCGGCCGACGAGCGCGTGGGACTCGCCGGCCTCGACGGTCAGCCGCACCCGGTCGAGCGCGACGGTCGGGCCGAAGCGCTTGACGACGCCCTCCGCATGCACGGCGGGTGCCCGGACCCCGGCGGGCGCTCCGGTGTCCGGTGCTCCCGTGGCTGGTGCTTCGGACATCGTCAGCTCTTTCCGAGCTGGTTGGCCCAGAGCTTGGCGTCGTCCACATTGCTCTTGGTGACGAGCGGGGCGGGCAGCTGGTCCTCGAGACCGTTGGGGATCTTGATGATGGTGGAGTCGTGGTCGGTCGGGCCGGGCTGGAACATCTTGCCGTCCAGGGCCGACTTCGCGTAGAACAGCGCGTACTTGGCGTACAGGTCGGCGGGCTGCGAGACCGTCGCGTCGATCTTGCCCTCGCGGATCGCCTTCAGCTCCTCGGGGATCCCGTCGTTGGAGATGATCGTGATGTGGCCCGCCGTGCCGGCCGGCTTGAGCAGGTGCTTCTGCTCCAGCAGCGCGAGGGTGGGCTGCAGGAAGACACCGCCGGCCTGCATGTAGATGCCGTTGATGTCCGGGTCGGAGGCGAGGGTGGCCTGAAGCTTGGAGGAGGCTACGTCGCCCTTCCAGTCGGTGGCCAGCTCGATGACCTTGATGTTCGGGAACTTCTCCTTCATACAGGCGGCGAACGCCTCGGAGCGGTCCCGGCCGTTGATGGAGTCGAGCGCGCCCTGGAATTCGACGGCCTTGCCCTTGCCCGCGAGCTGCTGGCCGAGGTATTCGCACGCCTTCTGCCCGTACGCCTTGTTGTCGGCGCGGACCACCATGTAGACGTCTCCCTTGTCGGGGCGGGTGTCGACGCTGATGACGGGGATCTTCTTGCTCGCCAGCCGTTCCAGGGTGGAGGCGATGGCGCCGGTGTCCTGCGGGGCCATCACCACGGCCTTGGCGCCCTGGTCGGTGAAGGTCTGCGCGTTGGCGACGAGCTTGGTGATGTCGTTCTGCGAATTGCTCCGCGGCAGGGCGGAGACGACCCCGTCCTTGACGCCCTTCTCGATGTACTGCTGATAGGAATTCCAGAAGTCGCTGTCCGCGCGCGGCAGGTCGATACCGACCTTGCCCGAGGTACCCGCTTTGTCGTCGCTGCCGCGATTGCAGCCGGCGACGGCGGTGACCGCGAGGAGTACGGCGCACGCCGCGACGGCGGTGCCAGTGAGAGAACGCTGCCGCAGTCTCATCGTCGAGTCCTGCCCTTCATGGTGTGTAGCGGCTCGGGTTGCTCAGGGGGTGGGGCGAATGCGCAGTCCGTGCATGCCTCCGTCGACGGCCAGCGCCGTCCCGGTGACGCTCGCGGCGGCGGGGCTCGCCAGATAGACGATGGCCGCCGCCACCTCGTCGGCGGAGACGAGGCGTCCCAGCGGTTGCCGGGCGTTCAGTGCGGCCCGCTCGGCGGCCGGGTCCTCGGCCTGGTCGAGGAGCCTGCCGACCCAGGGGGTGTCGGCGGTGCCGGGATTCACGCAGTTGACGCGTACGCCCTCGCGGACGTGGTCGGCGGCCATAGCCAGCGTCAGCGAGAGCACCGCGCCCTTGCTGGCGCTGTACAGGGCGCGCTGCTGGAGTCCCGCGGTGGCCGCGATGGAGCAGGTGTTGGTGATGGACACGCAGCCGGGCCGGCCGGCCGCCGCGGCCCGCAGATGGGGCAGCGCGGCCCGCGCGGTACGCATCATGCCCAGGACATTGATGTCCAGCACACGGTGCCATTCCTCGTCCTCGTTGTCCTCCACGGTGCCGATCGCGCCGATCCCCGCGTTGTTGACGAGGATGTGGAGGCCGCCGAGCCGTTCGACGGCCTCGGCGACGGCGGCACGTACAGCGGAGTCGGAGCTGACGTCCGCGGTGACCGCCACGGTGCCGGGCGGCGCCCCCGCCGGGTCGCGGTCCAGGACGGCGACGCGCGCGCCGCGCGCGGTGAGCAGCGCGGCGGTGGCGGCGCCGATGCCGGAGGCGCCGCCGGTGACGAGGGCGGTGAGTCCCTGCAGGTCACGGTGCGGGGTGTCGGTCACGGGTTTCCCTCCTGTCGGGCCTGCCAGACCGGGCCGTCCGGATAGCGGTGGTCGGCGATGGACCGGGCTTTCATCCGGGCGGAGAAGCCCGGGGCGGCGGGGGCGCGGTAGCGGCCGTGGTCGATGACGACGGGGTCCTCGAAGTGTTCATGGAGATGGTCCACATATTCGATGACCCGGTCGTCCCAGCTTCCGGAGACGGCAACGTAGTCGAACATCGCCAGATGCTGCACCAGTTCGCACAGGCCGACACCGCCCGCGTGCGGGCAGACCGGCACCCCGAACTTGGCGGCGAGCAGCAGGATCGCGATGTTCTCGTTGACCCCGGCGACGCGGGCCGCGTCGATCTGGACGAAGTCCACGGCCCCGGCCTGGAGCAGCTGCTTGAACACGACACGGTTGGCGACGTGTTCGCCGGTGGCGACCTTGACGGGCTGGCCGGCGCGGACCGCGGCGTGCGCGAGGATGTCGTCGGGGCTGGTGGGTTCCTCGATCCAGTACGGGTCGTAGACGGACAGGGCCTTCATCCACTCCAGCGCGGCGGACACGTCCCAGCGCTGGTTGGCGTCGACGGCGATGCGGATGCCGGGGCCGACGGCCTCGCGGGCGATGCGCATCCGCCGCAGGTCGTCGTCGAGATCGGCGCCGACCTTGAGCTTGATCTGGTGGAAGCCGTCGGCGACGGCCTCCTTCGACAGCCGGGCGAGCTTCTCGTCGGAGTAGCCGAGCCAGCCGGGCGAGGTGGTGTACGCGGGGTAGCCCCGCTCGCGCAGCAACGCGGCGCGCCCGGCCCGGCCGGGTTCGGCGGCGCGGAGGATGTCCAGCGCCTCCTCGCGGGTCAGCGCGTCCGTCAGATAGCGGAAGTCGACCATGTCGACGAGCTGTTCCGGGCTCATCGAGGCGAGGAACTCCCAGACGGGCCGGCCGGCCCGCTTGGCGGCCAGGTCCCAGGCCGCGTTGATGACGGCGCCGGCGGCCATATGCATGACGCCCTTCTCCGGGCCGAGCCAGCGCAGCTGCGAGTCATGGGTCAGCTCTCGGTGGAACCCACCAAGATCGCCGGTGATACTGTCCACGCTCCGGCCCAGTACATAAGGTCGCAGTGAGCGGATCGCGGCGGCGGTGACATCGTTGCCGCGGCCGATCGTGAAGCAGAAGCCATGCCCTTCCAGGCCGTCGGGGTCATCGGTGCGGAGCACCACGTAGGCGGCGGAGTAGTCGGGGTCGGGGTTCATGGCGTCCGAGCCGTCGAGCTGCTCCGAGGTCGGGAAGCGTATGTCGTGGACGTCGACCTCGGTAATCGTCGGACTCATGCACACCCCCGTCGTGAGACATCGGATCTTTTTTCGAACATCCGATGTATAGCGTCGAAAACCTCGGGAAGTCCAGGGGTTGGCGGAACTTTGTGGAAGACAGATCGGATGTCTCGGGAGAGACTCCTGAGATGGCTGCGTCGTGGGGCACTGGTGACCGCTCTTGTGGTTCTTGTGCCGACAGTGGCGGTGGCCATCGCCCTGCGGCTCGAATACGCCGCAGACCGCGCTCGCCCTGGTGGCCACCCCGGCCACCACCGATCTGATCATCGGATTGCCCGGATACCACACCAGCACCGCGGGTCATCTCCCTTCCGCCGAGACCGTCACGGCCGCCGTACGCGGTGCCCGACTGGGTCTGGCCAGGCACGACAGGGACCGGCAGAGCTTCGGTGTGGCCCTCTATGTGGACTTCGCCGCGACCCCCGGCGACTGGACCGCCTACCGGTTCGGATGGGGCGGATGGTGAGGGGACGGTGAGTCGATGGTGACCGGACGCGTACGTCCGATGACCGTGGGGATCATCCTGGTACGAGGGCTGCGGAGAGGGCCTCCGTAAGCCGTAGGCTGGTCCCGCACTTACACGAACAGCAGCCGGCAGGGGACGGCACCACCCCCTCCGGCCGGAAGGAGGCGCTGGGTGATCGAGCTCGAGGGAGTACCCGAGCTGATCGACCCGGTCATGGTGGCCGCGTTCGAGGGCTGGAACGACGCCGGCGACGCAGCCTCCACCGCGGTCGGCCACATGGACCGGGAATTCAAGGGGGAAGTCTTCGCGGCACTGGACGCCGAGGACTACTACGACTTCCAGGTCAACCGGCCGACCGTCTGGCTGGACGCCGGGGTCCGCAAGATCACCTGGCCGACCACCCGGCTGTCGGTGGTCCGCGTCCAGAACCCCCGGCCCCGTGACCTCGTCCTGGTCCGCGGCATAGAGCCGAGCATGCGCTGGCGCTCGTTCTGCAACGAGATCCTGGGCTTCGCCCATGAACTCGGCGTGGAGATGGTCGTCGTCCTGGGCGCGCTGCTGGGCGACACCCCGCACACCCGTCCGGTACCGGTCACCGGCGTGACCTCCGACGCGGACCTGGCCGTCGCCCTCAACCTGGAGGAATCCCGCTATGAGGGCCCGACCGGAATCGTCGGCATCCTCCAGGAGGCGTGCACCCACGCGGGCATCCCGGCGGTCAGCCTGTGGGCCGCCGTCCCGCACTATGTGTCGCAGCCGCCGAACCCCAAGGCGACGCTCGCCCTCCTCAACCGCCTGGAGGACCTGCTCGACGTGCGGATCCCGCTCGGCGAACTGCCGGAGGACGCGCGCGCCTGGCAGGTCGGGGTGGACCAGCTCGCGGCCGAGGACAGCGAGGTCGCCGAGTACGTCCAGACGCTGGAGGAGGCCCGCGACACCGTCGAACTGCCGGAGGCGTCGGGCGAGGCCATCGCCAAGGAGTTCGAGCGCTATCTGCGGCGGCGCGACCCCGACACGGGCGAGGCCCATCCCTATCTCAGGGACACCTCCTCGGGCCCGCACCCCTCGCGGGGCGGCGCCAAGGACGAGCCCGAGGCGGACGACTCCGACGACGAGTGAGGGGTCGGGGACCGGGCCCGGCCATTTCCGCCAACGGCGTCAGGCGCAGGTGAACTTCGCCGCGGCCCAGTCCCCGTGGTCACCGCTCTTGGAGCCGTTGGTGTCGGTGATCCGCAGATGGACGTGGCGCGCCCCGGCGAGCGGTACGTCCACCGGCACGGTCGCCGAAGCGCCCGTCACCGCGGGCGAGGTCCACAGCACCTTGCCGTCGGCCTCGAGGGAGAAGGCCACCTCCCCGTAGCCGTTGATCTCGTCGTCGATCCCGGCGTCCGCGGTGAAACGGGTGCAGCGCCCGCCGGTGTAGACCTCGATGTCGGAGTCGGCATGGGCGCCGATCCCCTTGGCGTAGACCGTCCCGGCCAGGGTGAGCGGATGGCCGTCCGCGGCGCCCGACTCCCCGTTGCTGCGGTCGCGTTCCGGCGGACCCCAGCCGTTCACGGCGTTCAGCCACACCATGTCGCTCGCCCAGGTGTCGGCCGTCGGCGGCTGCGGCATCGCGGAAACCGCGAACGGCTGTGCCACCGCCCGGTCCCGACCGGCCGACCGGTACGCGGCGGTGGCCGTGAGAACGGTCTCCCGCGGCGGGGCGCCCTGCGGCGGCGTGAGGCCGACCTGGACCCGCCGGGTCGTCCCGGCCGGAATCCGGTCGACCGGAGCGGGCGCGGACACGGTCCAGCCGGCCGGCGCCGAAAGCGTCACGTGGACGCCGGTCGCGTCACGGCTGCCCGCCGTCACATCCACGGGCACCGTCCCCGGTACGCCCGCGCCGACCTCCTGGCCGGAGGGCGAGGCCACGACGGCAGCGGCGCCCGGCACCTTGCCGCCGATCGCACTGGCCCCCAGCAGCCGCAGCCGGAACGCCTTCGCGGTGCTCAGCGAGGCGGTCTTGACCTGGACCACGCCGCCGCGGTCGGCGGCGTCGTACCACCAGCCGCGCGTGGCGACGTCGAAGGCGGCCTTGGAGGTGTACTTGGGCAGCGCCGTCCCGTCCAGCAGCAGACCGGACGGGGAATCGCCGGTGTGCACGGTGAACCGGTAGGGGCGCGCGGTCTGCTTGCCCTGGAAGGTTCCGGCACTGGTGCCGACATCGACCGTCACCTCTCCCGCCCCGGAGGCCGGGGCACGGACGGTGACCTTCTGCTGCGCGTACTGCCCGGCGCGGTGCCGCCGGGTGACGCCGTCGTCCTCGTACAGCGTGAAGGACGAGGTGCCCTGCGGGTACACGTCCCAGACCAGCGGCGAGGACGGCGTACGGTCCTGGTACGACCTGATGCCGGGCCACATCGGCACGGCGGCACCGGCCTTGACGAACAGCGGCAGCGTGCCCAGTGGCGCGCTGTAGCCGTTGACCGTGGTCGGCCCCTGGTAGATGCGGCCGGTCCAGTAGTCGGTCCAGGCGCCCTTGGGCAGATAGATGCCGTCGCGGACCGCGCTGTCCTGGTAGACCGGCGCCACCAGGAAGTCCTCGCCGGACAGGAATTCGTACTTCGCGGCGTCGGAGGCCGCCTTCGGGTCGTCCGGGTACTCCAGCGCGAGCGGCCTGACCTGGCCGACACCGGTGCGGTTCGCCTCGGCGGCGTAGGAGTACGCGTAGGGCAGCAGTGACTCCTTGAGCTTGAGGTACTGCCGGTTGATCGAGGTGTACGGCTCCCCGTACTGGTAGGGCTGCTTGTCGCTCGCCGCCCAGCCGTCCATCGTCATCACGGCCGGCAGGAAGGACTTCCACTCCAGGTCGCGGGTGTAGGTCTTGGGGCTGCCGCCGAAGATCCCGTCCACGTCACCGGAGGTGTAGGCGAGGCCGGACATCGTGGCGCCCGCGTACGTCGGGATCTGCCAGCGGATGTACTCCCAGCTGCCGGACTGGTCGCCCGACCACTGCACGCCGCAGCGCTGCGCGCCCGACCAGCTCTCCGGGGCCCAGGTGAAGCCGCGGGCGTCGCTGTTGTCCTCGATGCCCTTGTAGGCGTCCTTGCAGCCGTCGAGGGCGAACTTGTATCCGGCGCCGACCCAGGCCACATCGAGCTTGGCGATCCGCTGGCCGGCCTTGACCTGGGCGGCGAGGTCCGCGATGCCGTCCTGGGTCCACAGACCCGTCTTCATCTTGCGGTCCTGGAGGCCGGCGGAGGTCTGCGGGAGGTTCTCGTAGCCGCAGCCGTAGCCGTCGTTGACGAGCATCCAGCCGTTCGGCATGTCGTTCTTGACGTAGTCGTCGGCCACCTTGAGGGAGTCCAGGGTGTGGCGCTCGCCCCGGTTGGCGTTGTGCAGATAGCAGTCGGAGTCGCCGACTTCGAGCCCGTAGACGGGTGGCAGGAAGGGACGGCCGGTCAGCTTGGTGTACTGGCCGATGACGTCCTTGGCCGACGGTCCCGCGAAGTAGTACGCGTCGAAGCGGTTCTCCTGCTCGGTCGTCGCCACCGGGTCGGTGAAGGCGTACGTACCCGGCGCGTACGTATTGCGGAAGACCCCGTAGCCGGCCGAGGACAGGTAGAACGGGACGGAGTTGGGGTGCCCGCCGTCGTTCCAGTTGTCGTCGGCGCCGACCTCGACGGTCTTGCCGCGGTGCGAGGTATTGCCGCGCCCGTTCTGCATGCCGGCGCCGTAGAACTGCTCGGCGGCGCCGCGCTCCAGGGTCTGGGTGGTCTTCGCGCCGTCCCAGGTCAGGCCCTTGGACTCGGCCCAGACCTTGGTGCCGTCGGCGCGGTACAGGGCGAAGCGCAGCGGGGACTTGTACGCGCGCAGGGTCACCTTGGACGTCCGCAGTTCATAGCGGTCGCCCGCGTCGCGCCAGCCGGTGGCGGGCGCCGCGCCCTGCGGCAGGACGATGTCGGTGCCCGTGGGATCGGTGAACTTCCCGTCCGGGGCCAGCTCGACGCGGAACATGTCGGTGGACACGAAGCTGACCCGGACCTCTGCTCGGCCCGCGGTCAGGTGGTAGACGGGCCCGTCCGCGGCGAATCCCGTGAGGTTTCCCACGGTCTGCGCCACGCCGGCGGCCGGCGCGGCAGCTCGTCCGGCCTGGCCGGCCTGCGCGCTGCCGACCGGTCCGGCCACGGCCGCCGCCAGCCCCAACAGGGCGGCGATGAGCGCTGCTCTGATACGTGTTGGTGTTCGCATGGCCGTGTGTCTAGTCCCGATGGCACGTTCATGACCATGGACTGGTAGTGACGGATTGATGGACTTCCGTCACACCGGTCACACGCATGGGGGCGGCCGGACGCGCATCGGCCGGGGCCGCGCCGATGACGCGACCCCGGCCCCAAGGACCTCCGCGCGCCGTCGTTACAGCGCGACGCCCAGCAGCGCGTCCACCGCGCGGGAGACGACGCCGGGCGCTCCTTCGTCGGTACCGCCCGTGGCGGCCTGCGAGACGGCCCAGCGGTCCACCGCGGCGAGCGCGGCCGGCGCGTCCAGGTCGTTCGCGAGTGCCTCGCGGATCTCCTCGACGAGCGCCTCGGCCGACGGCCCGTCGGGGCGGGAGACCGCCGCGCGCCAGCGGGCGAGGCGGTCGACGGCCTCGGCCAGCACGCCGTCGGTCCACTCCCAGTTCGCCCGGTAGTGGTGCGCGAGGAGGGAGAGCCGGATCGCGGCCGGGTCGACCCCGTCACGGCGCAGCTGGGAGACGAAGACCAGGTTGCCCTTGGACTTCGACATCTTCTCGCCGTTCAGGGCAACCATGCCGGCGTGCACGTACGCCTTGGCCATCGGGAACTCGCCGGTGAGCACTTGGGCGTGCGAGGCGCCCATATCGTGGTGCGGGAAGGCGAGGTCGGAGCCGCCGCCCTGTACGTCGAAGCCCATGCCGAGGTGGTCGAGCGCGATGGCGACACACTCGATGTGCCAGCCGGGGCGGCCCCGGCCGAGGGTGGCGCCGTCCCAGCTCGGCTCGCCCTCACGCGCGGCCATCCACAGCATCGGGTCCAGCGGGTTCTTCTTGCCGGGGCGGTCCGGATCGCCGCCGCGCTCGGCGGACAGGATCCGCATCGCGGTCGCGTCCAGGTGCGAGACCTGTCCGAAGTGCGGGTCGGAGTCGACCGAGAAGTAGGTGTCGCCGCCCAGTTCGTAGGCCGCGCCCATCTCCCGGAGCCGTTCCACCAGCGGGACGATCCCGGGTATGGCTTCGACAGCGCCGATGTAGTGGTCCGGGGGGAGCATCCGCAGGGCCGTCATGTCCTCGCGGAAGAGGGCGGTCTCCCGCTCGGCGAGCGCGGTCCAGTCGTCGCCGTTGGCGATGGCCCGCGCCAGGAGCGGATCATCGACGTCGGTGACGTTTTGGACGTACTGCACCTGGCGCTTCGTATCGAGCCACACGCGCTGCACGAGGTCGAACGCGTTGTACGTAGCCGCGTGCCCCATGTGGGTGGCGTCGTAGGGGGTGATCCCGCAGACGTAGATGCGGGCGGCCGGACCGGGGTCCAGGGTTACCGGGCCACCGGTCGCGGTGTCGTGGAGGCGGAGGTCGCGGCCACTGCCGGAGAGGGCAGGGACGTCGGAAGCGGGCCAGGCATACATGTCATGAGCGTAACCGGACGTGGGTTCCGGAAACGAACCGGACGGTCTTGACTTTCGCCCGCCGCGCGGTGTGGTCCAACCCCGGTCGGGGCGGGCAGCATGACGGAGCGGGCGGGGCCCTAGACGGGCGGCCAGGGAATCGCGGGCCACTGCCCGCTCGGCCGCGGGTAGCGGCCGGTCCGCAGCAGCTCCGCCACCCGGGTGCTCACCGCCGCCACCTCGGCGCTGGTGAGCAGTTCGCCCAGCCGGCGGCCCAGCTCGCCCTCCAGGGCGGCGGCGAGGCGCCGGAGCGCCGCGACGGCCTCGTCCGGCAGCGGCTCGTCCGCCCAGCCCCACAGGAGGGTGCGCAGCTTGTCGTCGGTATGGAACGCGATCCCGTGGTCGATTCCGTAGAGCCGGCCGTCCGGTGCCGGCAACAGGTGGCCGCCCTTGCGGTCGGCGTTGTTGATCACGGCGTCGAGGACGGCGAGACGGCTCAGCCGCGGATCGTCGGCGTGCACCAGGAGCGCGGTGCGGCCTTCGCCCACCTCGGCGCGCACGACCGGCTTCCAGCCTGGTCCCGGCTCGGCCTCCTCGACCAGGGCCAGCAGTTCCACACCCTCGTCGGCCGCCTCGATCCACAGCTGGACCATGCCCTCGCCGTACGGGCCGTCGCGCAGCACGGTGGGCGGGACGAGCCCCCAGCCGGTGGCCTCGGAGACCAGGTACGCGGCCACCTCGCGCTCGGCGAGGGTGCCGTCGGGGAAATCCCACAGCGGGCGCTCGCCGGCGACCGGCTTGTACACGCACTCGGCCTTCCGGCCGTCGTACTCGACCTCGCAGTACAGGACGGCGTTGGAGGCGTCGCGGAGCTGCCCGCGCACCGTCAGCTCACCGCGCGTGAGGAGCTCCACGGCGTCCTGGACGACCTGCGCGGCATCCTGCCCGTCGGCCGCGCCGGTATCGCCGGTCCTGTCGGCCCCGCCGTCAGTGCCGGTCGCGCCGGTCAGGCTCCTCGCCGGTACCCGTTCTGGCGCGGGCATACATGTCCTTCCGGGTCCAGGGGCAGGCTGCACAGCGGGCACGGCGGGCGGCCGGCGGAGACCACGCCCAGAGCCCGCTTCGCGAAGGACCGGGCCTGTGCGCCGGTGAGGTGGACCCGCAGCAGCGGAGGGCCGTTCTCATCGTCCTCCCGCAGCTCCTCGGCCGCTTCGAGGGCGGCGGCGTCGGCGTCGGGCTCGACCTCGACCAGTGCCTGGGCCTCCAGGACCATGCGCTCCTGGGTGCTGTCCCAGGCCAGCGCCATGGTGCCGACCCGGAACTCCTCCTCGACGGGGCTGTCGAGCGGCGCGGTGTCGGCCAGTTCGCTCGGCGCGACAGCGGGCACGACGGTGCTGCCGCCGGTGCGCCGGACGACCTCGTCCAGCAGCTCGTCGATCCGTTCGGCCAGCGCCGCGACCTGTGTCTTCTCGAGGGCGACGCTGGTGGTGCGGCCGGCGCCGGTCGCCTGCAGGAAGAAGATGCGCTGGCCCGGCTCACCGACCGTGCCGGCGACGAACCGGTCCGGCTGTTCGTAGAAGAAGACCTGACGGGGCACGTCCTGCTCCGTTTGCTCGACTGTGCGGTTGCTCGACTATGGGTGTGCTCAGCTGTCGGTGTGCCCAGCTGTGGGTCTGTCCGGCTGTTCGGCGGCCGCCGGTCACTCGTTCGCTTCCGGTGACCGCTGCCGGTCCACCACCCTACTGCGGAAGCTGATCACGGTGTGCCCGTGCCGCCACCGACCACCGCGTCTCCGGCCGCGCCGGCTTCCCCCGCGGACTCGGCGGGCGCGAGCCCGGTGAGGTCCCCGGTGTCACCGAGCCGCAGCAGGAACGGCCGGTACGCGGTGTAGCGGATCGCGGTGACAGAACAGGGGTCGACGGCGATCCGCTGGAAGAGGTCGAGGTGCATGCCGAGGGCGTCCGCGGCGATCGCCTTGATGATGTCCCCGTGCGAGCACACGGCGTACACCGCGTCCGGGCCGTGGGTCTCCTCGATCCTGGCGTTCCAGTCCCGTACGGCGCCGACGGCGCGGGCCTGCATGCCCCGCAGCGACTCCCCGTCGGGGCCGGGGAAGACGGCCGCGGACGGGTGGCGCTGGACGGTGGCCCACAGCGGTTCATCGGCGAGCTCGACGAGCTTGCGGCCGGTCCAGTCGCCGTAGTGGCATTCGCCGATCCGGTCGTCGGTGTGGACGCGCAGCTCGGGGCGGGTGTCCAGCATGGGCTGGATGGTCTCCTGGCAGCGCTGGAGCGGGCTGGTGACGACGGCGGCCAGCGGCAGCACGGCCAGCCGGGCGGCGAGCACGGTGGCCTGGGCACGGCCGCTGTCGTCCAGGGCGATGCCCGGGCTCCAGCCGGCCAGCACTCCGTCGGCGTTGGCGGTGGACCGCCCGTGGCGGACAAGGATCACGGTGGGCATGCCGCCAGCCTACGTCGGTGGTATGACTTCGCCGGATCGCGGCAGAATAGGCCCGTGATCGTTGACTGCGCCATCTACAAGGACGGGCACCGCACCGAGGGGCCCGACGACCTCTCGGACGCACTGGACCGGGCGCGGGCGTCGGGCGACGCCTTCATCTGGATCGGTCTCTACGAGCCGACGGCGGAGGAGTTCGATCTCGTCACCTCGGAATTCGGCCTGCACGCGCTGGCCGTCGAGGACGCCCTGAAGGCTCACCAGCGGCCCAAGCTGGAGGTTTACGAAGGTTCGCTGTTCGTGGTCCTCAAGCCGCTGGACTATGACGACGACGCGGACACGGTGACCTCGGGCGAGCTGATGGTGTTCGTCGGCGACGCCTTCGTGGTGACGGTCAGGCACGGCGAGGGCAGCGCGCTGGCGGAGGTCAGGCGCAGGCTGGAGGAGGACCCGGAGCTGTTGAAGCACGGGCCGCCCGCGGTGCTCTATGTGATCAGCGACACAGTCGTGGACCACTACGCGGAGGTCGCCGCCGAACTCCAGGTGGACCTGGAGGAGTTGGAGGAGCGGGTGTTCGCCCCGGCCGGCGGTGGCCCGGGGAACCCCGCGAGCGCGATCTACAACTTCAAGCGCCAGGTGCTGGAGTTCCGCCACGCCACCGGCCCGCTCATGGAGCCGATGTCCCGGCTCGCGCGCGGCGGGCTGCCGTTCGTCGCCGACTCCGGCAAGCCGTTCTTCCGCGACGTCGCCGACCACCTGATCCGGGCGCACGAGCAGGGCGAGAGCCTGGACCGGCTGCTTTCCGACATCCTGGACTCGCATCTGACGCAGGTGGGTGTGCGGCAGAACGACGACATGCGCAAGATCTCGGCGTGGGCGGCGATGGCCGCTGCGCCGACGATGATCGCCGGCATCTACGGAATGAGATTCGACAACATACCCGAACTGCACCAGAGCTGGAGCTATCCGGCCGTGGTGGCGGTCATGTCCGGCGTCGACGGGTTCCTGTACTGGTTCTTCAAACGGCGCGGGTGGCTGTGAGGCGCAATCCCCGTAACCCCTGACCCGCTGGGGCGTTGTGTTTGATGACGGCCGTGGCGGGGAAGACCCCCGAGCCCCCACCACGGCCGCGGAAACCCAGCGATCCGGTCGAGCCGCCTCATCCCGCACTGTCTTACCTCCTGGGTAAGGTGCAACGGGGGCTGAGGGGCCAACGAGGCCGTGAATCGCAAAGCAGGTGGACATGTTCAGCAAGGCGACGAGGAGCCGCCCGACCACGCGCCGGTCGGGTCCGGCGGGGTCGGACTGGTCGCCGTACGAGCGCCTCGAGGAGGCCTCGGACGCCTACTTCCTGCACGCGGATGTCGCACTGGACGCGATCGGGGGCGTACTGGGACGCCGCAAGGTGCTCGGTTTCACCCTGGAACGGGTGGTGGACCTGACGGAGGCGGGCACGTCGGTCTGGCAGGAGGCGGCGGTGTGCGACGGCCGGCGGCTGATCCTGTGGCACAGCGAGGAGTTGGCCGACGACAGCGCGCCCGGCGGCACCGTGCTGGACTCGTCGGTGCAGGTGCTCCCGCTGAACTCCATCGGGCATGTCGGGATGCGGACCCTGGTCGGCCGGGACGAGCAGGGCCTGCGCGTCGACCGCGGGGTGTACCTGGTGCTCGCGACCTCGATGCCGCACGAGTTGAGCGCGGTGCAGACCGATCCGGACTCGCCGGTCGCCGCCGCCCGCTTCCGGCCCGAGGCGTTCCGGTTCAGCAAGTCGCTCGACGACGGCGGCGCGGGGCAGATAGCCCGGCTCGTCGCGTTCGGACGGCTGCTGGGACGGCTGGTCCCCAGCTAGACCCGAGTGGGGCCTGGGCCGGGGACCGGTCCCGTCGGTTACGCGAGGCCCGCGCGCTCCATGGCCTCGACTCCCGCGCGCAGCGCGGCGATCCGCTCGTCGAGCGTCCAGCCTGCCGGGGTGACGGTCAGGGTGGTGACACCGGCGGCCGCGTAGGCCTGCATGCGGTCGGAGATCCGCTCGACCGGGCCGAGCAGGCTGGTCTTGTCGATCAGGTCGCGCGGCACGGCCGCGGCGGCGCCGTCCTTGTCGCCCGCCAGGTACTTGTCCTGGATCTCGGCGGCTTCCTTCTCGTAACCCATGCGCTGCGCGAGCTGGTTGTAGAAGTTCTGCTTGCGGCTGCCCATGCCGCCGACGTACAGGGCGGTGTAGGGACGGAAGATGTCCGCGAGCGCGTCCACGTCGTCGCCGAGCGCCATCGGCAGCGTCGGGACAACGTCAAAGCCCTCGAGGGTCTTGCCGACCTTGGCACGGCCCGCGCGCAGCGGGGCGAGCGAGGTGTCCTCGAGGTTCTCGGCGGCGCTGAAGAGCAGCAGCGCGCCGTCGGCGATCTCGCCGGTCTGCTCGAGGTTCTTGGGGCCCATCGCGGCGATGTACAGCGGGATGTGCTCGCGCACCGGGTGCACGGTGAGCTTGAGCGGCTTGCCGGGGCCGCCCGGGAGCGGCAGCGTCCAGTGCTCGCCCTCGTGGGACAGCCGCTCGCGCGACATCGCCTTGCGGACGATCTCCACGTACTCCCGGGTACGGGCCAGCGGCTTGTCGAACCGGATGCCGTACCAGCCCTCGGAGACCTGCGGTCCCGAGACGCCGAGGCCCAGCCGGAAGCGGCCGCCGGACAGCGAGTCGAGGGTCGCGGCGGTCATCGCGGTCATCGCGGGGGTACGGGCCGGGATCTGGAAGATCGCCGAGCCGATGTCGATGCGCTCGGTCTGCGCGGCCACCCAGGAGAGCACGGTCGCGGCATCGGAACCGTACGCCTCCGCGGCCCAGCAGACCGCGTAGCCGAGCCGGTCCGCCTCACGGGCGACGGCCAGGTTGTCCGCGTCCATCCCGGCGCCCCAGTAGCCGAGGTTGATTCCGAGCCGCATACCGCTCCCCTTACTGATGAGTAACGTCTCTGTCACTCCGGACTTTAGCGCCATGCCGTCCTTCCGGCGCTTGTCGGGTTCGTCACTGCTGCCCAATCAGCCACTTCCCCAGTAATCTCAGCGGTCATGGAACAGAGGCACCTCGGCCGCACCGGGTTGCGCGTGTCCCGCCTCGGGCTCGGCACGCTCACCTGGGGGCGGTACACCGGCGAACGGGACGCCGCCGACCAGCTGAAGACCTTCTGGGAAGCGGGCGGCACCCTGGTGGACACCGCCGACGTCTACGCGGACGGCGGCGCGGAGTACATGCTCGGGCGGCTCATCGAGGACCTCGTCCCCCGCGCGGACCTGGTGATCGCCACCAAGGCGGGCAGCGTGCCCGATCCCGACCGGCGGTTCGACTGTTCCCGCGGCCATCTGCTCTCGGCCCTGGACGCCTCCCTGCAGCGGCTCGGCACCGACTACGTCGATCTGTGGCAGGTGCACGCCTTCGACCCGTACACCCCGCTCGACGAGACCCTGCAGGCCCTCGACATCGCCGTCACCTCGGGCCGCGCCCGGTACGTCGGGGTCTCCAACTACTGCGGCTGGCAGCTCGCCAAGGCCGCGACCTGGCAGCGCGCCGTCCCCGGCCGCACCCCGCTGGCGAGTACCCAGATGGAGTACTCACTGCTGCAGCGCGGCGTCGAGCGCGAAGTGCTGCCCGCCGCGCTCGACCTCGGCGTCGGGCTGCTGCCGTCCTCGCCCCTCGGGCGCGGCGTGCTCACCGGCAAGTACCGCACCGGCACCCCGGTCGAGTCACGCGGCGGCTCGGAGGAGATGGCCGCCTTCGTCGACCCCTACCTCGACGAGACGGCACGGCTCATCGTCGACGCCGTCACCACGGCGGCAGACGGGCTCGCGGTCCGGCCCATGGACGTCGCGCTGGCCTGGGTCAGGGACCGGCCGGGAGTGGCCGCGCCCATCGTCGGCGCGCGCAACGCGCAGCAGCTCGCGCAAGCATTGTCAGTGGAGGCCCTTAGTCTTCCGGATGAGATCTGCCAGGCGCTGGACGATGTGTCAGCGCCGTTGCACCGCTACCCGGACCACGACTGGAGCACGCTCTGAGCGAGCCCGGCCGGGGACCCGCCGCACCACGCCGCACCACGGAGGCCCACGTGTCTGAGGACCGCACCGACCAGGACGTCGCGACGCCCGGCACCGACGGGCAACCGCCCACGGCCCCGGCCCGCCTCGCCGAGACGGAGCGGGTCATAGAGGACGCCGACGCCGACGCCCCCCTCGTCCCCGCCCCGGCCGCGCCCGCCCGCGCCCGGACGAAGCCCCCGGTCGACCTCGCAGGGCTGGCCGCCGCCATGCGCTCCATCGAACGCGGCGACAACCCCGCCGCCCCCGCTCCCAAGGGCGACGCGGCGGCCGCCCGCCGCAAACGCCGTGAGGCGATGGCCGCGGAAGCCGCGAAACTCCAAGCAGCCGAGGCCGCTGCCGCGGCCGGCGTTCAACCGCCGACGGCGGAGGTCGCGGACGCGTCGGACGCGGAGACCGGTGTCGAGACCGCAGCGGAATCCCTCCCGGGCGACGACGGCGACAGCACCGAGGACACGGCCGCACCCGACCCGGCTCCGACGGGCACCGACAGCGACCCCGCCGAAGGCCCGGCCACACCCGGCCCGGCGGTGACACCCGCCAGGGCTGACGCGCAGGGCGCGGCGCGCGGCGCCACGTCGCAGGGCGCCGGTTCCTCCGACAGCGGCACCGCCACGACGAGTGCGCCGGAACGGGCCGAGGATGCCGTGCGAGACTCCGCTGCCGAGAGGCCGGCGGACAGCCGGCCCGACGGCGGCGCCGAGGCGGCCGCAGGCACGGGCGAAGGCCGGCCCGGCGGGCCGACGGGTTCCGGGGCGGTGCGGGGGCAGGCGCCCGCTGGGCAGAGCGACGAGGCTCAGGGCGTACGGGGAGCGATCCGGCCGGCGCGGGTGCCGGTGGCGTACGATCCGGCCGCCGTGGAGGCGGCGCGGGCCGTGCTGACGGAGGGCGGGGCACCGGCGGAACTGGCCGAGCCGGCGGTGGCGGCGCTCGGGGAGCGCGCGGCGCAGACGCTGCGCGAGGACCCGTGGCAGGTGCTGGCGCTGGCCGGAGTGCGGGTCGAGCACGCGGACGGTTTCGCGCGGGCGCTGCTCGGCGGCGAGTGCGGGCCGGACGACGAGCGCCGGGTGCGGGCGCTGGTGGTGTGGTTGTTGGAGCGGGCCGCCGAGCAGGGACACACGGCTCTCGAATCGTCCGTGCTGCGTACGGCGTTGGAGAAGCAGTCCGTGTCCGGCGCCGAGGAGGGGCTGACCGCGGCCATCGCCGAGGGCCGGGTGCTGGTGTTCCAGGACGCGGAGGACGTTCCCGGGGCGAAGTCCGCCCCGGCGGATGAGGGGGACGAGGCCCCGCCGGTCCGGCTGCTCCTCGGTCTCGACCGGTACGCGCTCGCCGAGGAGAGCCTCGCGGACGGTCTGGACCGGCTGCTCAAGACGTTCGAAGGGGATGACCTCGACTGGGAGGCGGCCGCGACCGCCTCGCCGTCCCCGTCCGCCGCGGCGCTGGTCCGCGCGGCGGCTGCCTGCGGTCTGGTCACGCACACCGGTGGCGAGGCGGCCCGCGCGGAACCGGCCGCGCTGGTCGCGGCGGCGCGGACGCTGGGGCTGCGGGCGTACGCGGCCGCGTACACCGAGGAAGGCAGGCGGCGGCTCGCCGCGCGCCTCGGCGCGGACGACACGGATGTCGCCGTCACCGTGGCCGGGCTGCTGTCCGGGCAGGAAGGGCCGGGCCGGGAGGCGGACGGAAGCCTCGCCCTGGACGTGCTGGCCGTACTCGACGCACCGCAGCTCGACGTAGAACTCGCGGCGACGCTCGTCGAGGCCGTTCCCGACGGGGCGCGGCTGGTCCTCAGCGGCGATCCCGGGGTGCTGTGGTCGGTCGGGCCCGGCCGGGCCTTCGCGGATCTGCTGGCGGCGAAGACCTGCCCGCAAGTGGCGTCGCGCACCCCGGATCCCGGGCCGATCGGCGAGCTGGTGTCGGGGATCGGCATCGGGGAGCTGACGGCGGTGGAGGCCCCCGGCAAGGAGGTCGTCATCGTCCCGGTGCGCGACCCGCGCGAGGCGGTGCACCGCACGGTGCAGTTGGTCGCCGATTCGGTGCCGCGCGTCATCGGAGTGCCCGCAGGGGAGACGCAGGTGATCACACCGGGCCACGGCGGCGCAGTCGGCACCCAGGTGCTCAACGCGGCGCTCAAGGAACGGCTCAACCCCGGACCGGGCCGATTCGGCGGCTTCGACCCCGGTGACCGGGTCGTCTACGCACCGGAGCCGGGCCTGACGCTGCCGGGCACGGTGGTGTCGGCCGATCCCGAGGGGCTGTATCTGGACTGCGCGGGTACCAGGGTCCTCGTCCCGCGCGATCAGGTGGCGGCCCTGCGGCACGGGTGGGCGATGACCACCCAGCAGTCCGCCGGGCTGCGGTGGCCCGCCGTGGTCGTCGTCCTGCCGGGCGACGCGGTGCAGGCGCTGACCCGCGCGTGGGTCTACACGGCCTTCGGCCGCGGGGAGCGCCATCTGTCGGTGGTGCAGGGCGCCGACCAGGGCCTGGCCCATGCGGTGGCCGCGATCCCGGCGAAGGACCGTACGACCCGGCTGCGTTCGGTGCTGCGCGAACAGGCGGTCGCGGAGTGAGTCCGGCCGGGGCGGACGGCTTGCCGTCCGCCCCCGCCGCCTCGTCCGTCCTGCCCGGCCCGTCCTCCCCGACTGACCCGACTGACCCATCGATCCGGTCGGAGGTCAGTTGTCCGGGTCGAGCGCGCTCAGTTCGTCGTCGAAGACCGCGCTGACGTCGAACCGGCAGATGATCTGCTGGGGATCGGCCTGGTCGAACGGAGTGGACAGCCAGTCCCCCGGCTCGGTGGGCTCCGCGGCCGACACCCACAGGGTGGAGTCGCCCTCTTCGAGCCCGAATTCCTTGTGCCGCTGGGCGATCTCGTCCGGCTCGTACTCGCCGAAGAGAATGCCGACCGCGGCGTTGACGCCGGTGTCCGTTCCGGAGTCCGCATCGGCGACCCGCTGGGCCTGCACGAGAAGCCGCTGCGGTTCCACGATGCTGTAGTCGCGCCGGATCAGCACACTGATCGCGGCGGGTTCATCGGGACCCGCGTATTCGGGCAGGGTGTCGCCGGACGGGACTTCGAACGGCGTGACCTCGTCATAGGCGTCATAGAGCAGCTCGTCGTAGGCCTCGGCGGCCGAGGCGAGATCGTCGAACGCGGTGTAGACGGCGGGGTCGTCCTCCCCCGTCCGGTTCTCGATCGCCTCGAGGTGGCGGTCCAGCGCGGCTTTGACCGCCTCAGCGGCGGCACGTACCTCGGCAACGGTGGGCTGCACGTCATCAGACATGGTGCAGACGCTATCCGCACCAGGGCGTTGCCCGCACAATAGATGCGATGCCGGAATACGAATTCACAGAGATGTACGTCCCCCGGGGTGTGTCCCGGAAGGACGCGACGCGACTGCTGACCGATCAGGCGGAGTACGGCCACTGGGAGTTGGACCGGCTGCGCCTCTACCCCGACGGGAGCCGCCGGGTGCGGCTGCGCCGCCGGATCATCCGCCAGGTCAGGGCCACCTGGTGAGCTGATATCTACATATAACGCACAAATGGGACCCCGCGACCGCGGGGTCCCATTGAGTCGTGCATTGAGCCTGCATTGGGTCATGCGTTGGGTCATGCGTTGGGTCGTGCGGTGAACCGTGCGTTTCCGGCAGGTCAGACCCGGGACGCGCGGTTGCGACGGTAGAGCATGGCGCCCCCGAGCAGCAGGGCCGCGCTGGTGGGCAGCGCCGCACCGATCTGCCCACCAGTGGCGGCCAGCGAGCTCCGGCCGTTGCCGGGAGTGTCCGACTGGGCGCCCGGATGGTGAGCGGCCGGCACGACCGGTGTCCCGGGACCGTGCGGCGATGAGGGCAGGCCCGGAATGGCGGGATTCCCCGGCCGGCCCGGGTTCCCGGGATTACCGGGGGTTCCCGGATTACCCGGCGCTCCGGGATTGCCGGGAGTACCCGGGTTGCCAGGAGTACCGGGGTTTCCCGGCTGACCCGGATTCCCCGGCTGACCGGGCTGACCCGGGTTTCCGGGTCCGTGGGGCCCGTGCCCCTCGGAGTTCTCGCAGCAGTCGCCGGTCACGGGGTTGAGTCCGCCGATCACGGTGACACTGTTCCCGCACGCGTTGACCGGCACATCGATCGGCACCTGCGCCGTATTGCCGGAGAGGACGCCCGGCGAGCCCTTGGCACCGCCGTGCGCCGTCGACCCGGACGAACCGTGGGCCCGGCCGTGGCCGCCCCGCCCGGCCGTGCCGGACGGCCCGGACGAACCGTGGGCCCGGCCGTGGCCGCCCCGCCCGGCCGTGCCGGACGTGTTCTCGCAGTGGTTGCCCATCGCCGGGTTCAGCGCCCCGACGACGCTGACCGTGTTCCCGCACAGGTTGACCGGCGCGTGCACCGGTACCTGAACCGTGTTGCCGGAGCCCACGCCCGGCGAGTCGGACGTGGCGCCGGTGGCACCCGAGTCCGCAAACGCGAAGCCGCTGCCGGCGGCGAGTACGCCGCCCGTCGCGACCACGGTGATCAGGCCTTTTTTCGCGACCTGTCGCATAGCCTTCCCTGCCTTCGCTGTCAGTGTCAGTGTCAGTGTCAGTGAGTCAAGCGGCCCCGGAGCACGGAAATAAGCACTCCGGGGCCGGCCCGGTTCAGACCCTCAACGGGTCACAGACACGACGTCACTCGTTGACGCAGCTGTTGCCGAAGGCGGGGTTCAGCAGCCCGATCACGGAGACCGTGTTGCCACACACGTTGACCGGGATGTGCACGGGGACCTGGACGACGTTGCCCGAGCCCACGCCCGGGGACTGCACGGCGGCACCCTGCGCACCGGCGTCGGCAACAGCCATGCCCGCACCCGCGAGCACGAGACCACCGGTGACAGCAGCAGCAGCGACGATCTTCTTGATCATGGTTTCCTCCTAGTTGGAAATGCGGTCCCAGCCGCGGACCGCACAAGTCGTAACGACCCCGAAGGAAACGAGCTACGAGACTGCGGGCGCATTCACCCGTCTCAGTTCGACTCACACTGATGGCCGATTAATCAGCAATTTTCGATGAACCGGTCCAGCACTCGAACGCCGAACTTCAGCCCGTCCACCGGAACTCGCTCGTCCACACCGTGGAACATGCCCGCGAAATCCAGCTCCGGGGGGAGCTTCAGCGGAGCGAAACCGAAGCAGCGGATACCGAGGTCGTCGAAGGACTTCGCGTCCGTGCCTCCCGACAGGCAGTAGGGCACCGCCCGCGCGATCGGGTCCTCGGCCTTCAGCGCGGCCTGCATGGCGTCCACCAGCGCACCGTCGAAGTCCGTCTCCAGCGCCTTGTCCGTGTGCAGTGACTCGCGCTGTACCCGCGGGCCGAGGATCCAGTCGAGGTCGGTGAGGAACTCCTCCTCGTAGCCCGGCAGGAAGCGCCCGTCGACGTGCGCCGTGGCCTGCCCGGGGATCACGTTCACCTTGTAGCCCGCGCCGAGCATCGTCGGCGCCGCGGTGTTGCGCAGTGTGGTGCCGATCATCTTCGCGATGCCGCCGAGCTTCTCGAGCGTCGCGTCCATGTCCTCCGGGTCGAGCTCGGTGCCCAGCGCGTCCGACAGCTCGTCGAGGAACCCGCGGACCGACTTGGTCATCCGCACCGGGAACTTGTGCCGGCCCAGCCGCCCGACCGCCTCGCACAGCTCAGTGATCGCGTTGTCGTTGTTCGTCATGGAGCCGTGCCCGGCCGTGCCGTCGACGGTGAGCCGCATCCAGTGCATGCCCTTCTGCGCCGTCTCCACCAGATACAGCCGCAGGTTCTCGTTGACGGTGAACGAGAAGCCGCCGACCTCGCCGATCGCCTCCGTCACCCCCTCGAACAGGTCCGGGTGCTTGTTGACCAGGTGCCGGGCGCCGTAGACGCCGCCCGCCTCCTCGTCCGCCAGGAAGGCCAGCACGATGTCGCGCGGGGGCTTGCGGCCGCTGCGCAGCCGGTCCCGCACCACCGCCAGCGTCATCGCGTCCATGTCCTTCATGTCGACGGCCCCGCGCCCCCACACACACCCGTCGGCGATCTCGCCGGAGAACGGATGATGCGTCCAGTCGTCGGCGTTGGCCGGCACCACATCGGTGTGCCCGTGGATCAGCAGCGCGGGCCGGGACGGGTCCTCCCCCGCGATCCGGGCGACCGTGGACGCCCGCCCCTTGTGCGACTCGAAGA
Source organism: Streptomyces sp. PH10-H1 (assembly GCF_030063355.1). Taxonomy (GTDB): domain Bacteria; phylum Actinomycetota; class Actinomycetes; order Streptomycetales; family Streptomycetaceae; genus Actinacidiphila. The sequence continues at coordinate 37,990 of NZ_JASISZ010000043.1, read as the reverse complement.
TCTGCGGTTCGAGACCGACCTCGGCCAGCTTCTCGGCGACGTACTCGGCGGCGGCACGCTCACCGGGCCCCGAATGATCGCCGTAGTTGCTGGTGTCGATCCGGATCAGATCCCGGCACAGGTCGACGACCTCGTCCTCGCCGGTGATCTTCCCGTTGCTCCTCGCGCCCGAATTCGACTCGCTCACGCTGTCTCCTCGTCCCTCACGCACTCCCACGCCCGCACCCGGCGGCCGCGGCGGATTCCGCTCCCATACTCCCCCGCGCGCCCGCCCCGCCCAAGAGCCGGCCGCCCCGCGTCATGATCCCTTCACACCGGCACGCGTGATCGAGCCACTGGGATCTTTGCTATGGTTTACCTCGTCGCCGCGGCCGAGAGGCCTGCGGTACACCCGGTCCGGGTGGCGGAATGGCAGACGCGCTAGCTTGAGGTGCTAGTGCCCTTTATCGGGCGTGGGGGTTCAAGTCCCCCCTCGGACACCAGAACAAGGCCCCTTCCGAGGGGCTTTTTTCATGCCCGGACCTCTTCCGGACTCTTCCGGACCTCTGAACGCAGAACGCGGTGCGGCCCCCTTCCCCATGTCAGCGGGAAGGGGGGCGCACCGCGTTCTGCAGCCGCCGTCGGGGCCTACCAGGCGGCCGGGGCGTAGTCCTTGAGGAAGCAGCCGTAGAGGTCTTCGCCGAGTTCGCCGCGGACGATGGGGTCGTAGACGCGGGCGGCGCCGTCGACGAGGTCGAGGGGGGCGTGGAAGCCCTCTTCCGCGAGCCGCATCTTGTCGGGGTGGGGGCGCTCGTCGGTGATCCAGCCGGTGTCGACGGCGGTCATGAGGATGCCGTCGGTCTCCAGCATCTCCTGGGCGCTGGTGCGGGTGAGCATGTTCAGTGCGGCCTTGGCCATGTTGGTGTGGGGGTGGCCCGGTCCCTTGTAGCCGCGGCTGAACTGGCCTTCCATGGCCGACACGTTGACGACGTACTTACGACGTGAGGCGGCGGCGGCCATGGCCGGGCGCAGCCGGCTGACGAGTACGAAGGGCGCGGTGACGTTGCAGAGCTGGACTTCGAGGAGTTCGAGCGGGTCGACTTCCTCAACGCGCTGGATCCAGGTGTTGGTGGCGTCCAGGTCCGGCACGAGGCCGCCGGCGTCGATGGCCGTGCCGGCCTCGATGCGGGCCGGGGTGGCGGAGCCGGTGGTCAGCGCGAGGGCGGTGATCGACTCGGGAGTCAATGCGTCGTGGCGGGACGACGACGGGCCGGGGAGGGCGATCTGGGCGCCGCTGCCGAAATGGCCGAGAACGGTCTTGGCGGGCAGCTCGCCGGCCGGCAGCGGGGCGAGTTCCGCGCTGACGAGTTCCGCGTAGGCCCCGGGGCTGCGGCGGACGGTCTGCGCGGCGTTGTTGATCAGGATGTCGAGCGGGCCCTCGGCGCCGACCTCGTCGGCGAGTGCGATCACCTGGGCGGGGTCGCGCAGGTCGATGCCGACGATCTTGAGCCGGTGCAGCCAGTCCGCGCTGTCGGGCATCGCCTTGAAGCGGCGGACCGCGTCATGGGGGAAGCGGGTGGTGATGGTGGTGTGCGCGCCGTCGCGCAGCAGCCGGAGCGCGATGTACATGCCGATCTTCGCGCGGCCGCCGGTGAGCAGGGCGCGGCGGCCCGTGAGGTCCGTGCGCGCGTCGCGGCGGCTGCGGTTCTCCTTGGCGCAGAGCGGGCAGAGCTGGTGGTAGAAGGCGTCGACCTCGACGTAACGGGTCTTGCAGATGTAGCAGGAGCGGGGGCGCTCGAGGATGCCGGCGATCTCCGTCGTCGTGGAGGCCGTGAGCATGTTGCCCAGCGTCTCGTCGTCGATACGGTCGGCCGCGCCGGTGGCCGTGGCCTCGGTGACCGCCTTGTCGTTCGCCGTCTTCGAGGCGCGTCGCTCCTGGCGGCGGCGCTGCTTCACAGTGCGGTAGATGCCCGCGGTGGCGCGCCGGACGGCGATGGCGTCGGGGTGGTCCACATCCAGCTCGTCGAGCTCGGCGAGCACGCTCAGACAGAGCTCCAGGCGCGCCGGGTCGATGCCCGCCGCGTCGCTGCGCTGAGTTTCCGTCTGTTCGCTCGCCGTCATGCCACTGCTGCTTTCTGGATCGTCTGTTCCACCCGTGTCTCGGCCGAACTCTACGTACGCGCATGTATCACCACCAAACCCGAGCAGATCAGGGACCCCCGATACGGCTTGACGGCCACTTTCGGTGGTCGGTTCACGACCGAATGTCACCGAAGGGCAGCCGCTCGCCGGGTCCGCCGGGGAGCGCGGCCGTGCCCGGCGGGCCCCGGCGGGCGTGCCCGGCCGCCGTGTCCGGTCCGTGAGACGGGGGATAGTCTCGGGGCGTTCGTTCTCTCCCTGGAGGCCAGTTGAGCGCCAGCAGCCCGCTCACCGTCCCGGACGACTCTCCGTTCGGCGTACACAACCTGCCGTACGGCGTGTTCACCACCGCCGACCGGCCGGACCGGCGCCGGATCGGCGTCGCCATCGGTGACCACGTTCTCGACGCGGGCGCCGCCGCCCGCGCCGTCGGTGCGCCCGCAGGACCCGGTGAGTCCGCCGGATTCGAGGCGCTCGGCGCCTCCTCGCTGAACCCGCTGCTCGCGGCCGGCCGGCCGGTGTGGACGGCGGTCCGTGCGGCGCTCACCCGCTGGCTGACGGACGACTCGCTCCGTGCGGCCGTCGAACCGTGCCTGGTGCCGCGTGCCGAGGTCACCCTCCATCTGCCGTTCGAGGTGGCCGATTATGTCGACTTCTATGCCTCCGAGCACCACGCGACGAACCTCGGCAAGATCTTCCGGCCCGGTTCCGAGCCGCTGACGCCGAACTGGAAGCACCTGCCGATCGGCTACCACGGCCGTTCCGGCACGATCGTCGTCTCCGGCACCCCGGTCACCCGCCCGTCCGGGCAGCGCAAGGCCCCGGCCGACCCGGTTCCCGTCTTCGGCCCGTCCCGCCGCCTCGACATCGAGGCGGAGCTGGGCTTCGTCGTCGGCGCCCCGTCCGAGCTCGGCAGCCCGGTCGCGCTCGCCGACGCCGCCGAGCACGTCTTCGGCGTTTGCCTCGTCAACGACTGGTCCGCCCGCGACCTCCAGGCCTGGGAGTACGTGCCGCTGGGCCCGTTCCTCGGCAAGTCGTTCGCCACGTCGGTCTCGCCCTGGATCGTCCCGCTCGACGCCCTCGCGCAGGCCCGCACCACCCCGCCGCCGCGCGATGTCGAGCCGCTCCCGTACCTCGACGACCGCGACCCCGCGGCCGAACCGTCCGGCTTCGACATCGCGCTGGAGGTCCGGCTCAACGGCCATGTCATCTCCCGGCCGCCGTTCGCCGCCATGTACTGGACGTACGCGCAGATGCTGGCGCACCTGACGGCCAACGGCGCATCCCTGCGGACCGGCGATCTCTTCGCCTCCGGCACCATCAGCGGTCCTGAGCGCGAGACGCGCGGCGCGCTCATCGAGCTGACGTGGAACGGCCAGGATCCGCTGAAGCTGGCGGACGGCAGCGAGCGGACGTTCCTCGAGGACGGCGACGAGGTGGTCATCACGGCGACCGCACCGGGCCCGGGCGGGACGCGCATCGGCTTCGGCGAGGTGGCGGGCCGGATCGTGCCCCGCCCCACTACGTGACGGCCGGGCTGTCCTCGAGCTCCCCCAGCTACCGCTGGGCGGTGCCCCCCGGGCCCGCTGAATTCAGCGGGCCCGGCCACGCGGTCTGAGGGGGGTGGGCGGGAGCGCCGGCGCGGGCAGCGGGCCGGCGGCGTAGCCGTGGACGGCGCCGAACCGGTCGCCGGTCATCCAGTCCTCGCGGGCGGCGACGATCTCCTCGCCCGTACGGGCGACGAAGTTCCACCACATGACGATCTTCTCGTCGAACGGCTCGCCGCCGAGCAGCAGCAGGCCGCTGTCGACGTCGGCGCGGATCGCCAGCTCCCGGCGGCCGCATCCCAGGTAGAGCATGGAGCCGGGGGCGAGCCGTACGCCGTCGACCTCCGCCTCGCCGGACATCGTGAGGGCCGCGTACTCGAAGTCCGGCCGCACCGGCAGCCGGGTGTCGGCGCCCGCCGCGAGGGCGAGGTCGGCGCCGACCAGCGGGGTGTACGCGGTCCCGGGTGAGGCGGCGCCGTCCAGCTCGCCCATGATGACGGTGGCGCGCAGACCGCCGCCTCCGGTGACGACCGGCAGGTCGGCGTGGTGCTCGAAGGCCGGCGCGGTGTTCCGGTGGGCGTCCGGGAGGGCGACCCAGAGCTGCGCACCGTGCAGGACCCGGGGGTGGTCGCGCGGCGATTCCTCGGAGTGCGAGATGGCCCGGCCGGAGGTCATCAGCCCCAGTTCACGGGGGCGTACGGTCCGCAGGCTGCCGAGGCTGTCGCGGTGCAGCACCTCACCGTCGTGCAGCCAACTCACCGTCTGCAGGCCCATGTGCGGGTGCGGCGGCACCTGCATCCCGGACTCGCGCGCGATGTCGTCCGGCCCGTAGTGATCAACGAAGCACCACGCGCCGACCATGCGCCGGCCGAGGTTCGGCAGCAGCCGCCGTACCTGGGTGCTCTCCCCGAGGGTGACGGTGCGCGCGGTGAGAAGTTCGCGGACCGGCTCGGCGGAGACGTCACCGCGGCCGCCGCACACGGTCGGCGTGGGCTTCACATCGAGATTGCTCATACGCCGATCATGCCGCAGCGGCCGCGCGCCGGTCAGCCCGCCGGGCAGCCCGGCGGACCGTACGGCTCAGATGGCCGGGTGGACGCCGTGCACCAGGTCCATCGCCTCGCTCGTGTAGCGCTCACGGGCGCTGAGGTCGAGCTCGGGGAAGTAGTCCTTGAGCCGGGAAACGACCTGCTGCTCCGACTCGTGGCAGTCGCGCAGCAGGAAAATGGCCTTGTGCAGGATGGCGTTGTCCATCGAATGCCCCCTCGAAACGTCCGTCCGCCTCTTGCGGAGGAACGGATCCAACCGTACGCAGCCGACCTTCAGCACTTGGGCAAAGAGATGCAAAGAGATCTACGCGCCGGGCAAAAGTTCCATGGGGATGTCGACGGGACGGGCCCGCAGATACTCGCCCAGGCTCTTGGCCTGCGGGTCCGGCCGGGTGGAGGCGGCGACGCCCTCGCCGAGCAGGCCGTGCAGCACGAAGTTGAGGGCGCGCAGGTTGGGCAGTTCGTAACGCACCACCTCCAGTTCGGCGGCCTCCGGGAGCAGCAGCCGCAGCTCGTCGACGCCGAGGTGGGCGCTCAGCCAGGCGTACGCCTCATCGGTGCGGGCCCACAGGCCGATGTTGGCGTCGCCGCCCTTGTCGCCGGAGCGCGCGCCGACCAGCCGGCCGAGCGGCGCCCGGACGGTGGGGCCCGCCGGCTGGGCGGGGCGCGGCCCGGCGCCGGAGACCGACCGGTCGGGACGGCGGCGGACCACAGCCGGCGGCCTGGGCACGGCGAGCCGGGTGCCGTCGGCGAGTACGACATCGACGGGCACCTCGGCGGCGGCGATCAACGCGGGCCAGTACACCCCGTACTCGGTGGGCCGGGGGGACGCCTGCTCCAGGTAGAAGCCGGGATAGCTCGCCAGCGCCGTGCCCGCGACCGCGGTGAACAGGGCGCGTCCGACCTTGTCGCGGTCCGGGTCTTTGACGGTCAGGGTCAGCCGGGCGGTGTCGGCCGCCGGCCGCTCCATCCGCAGGTCGAACTCGGCGAAGCGGTCGCTCCCGCCCGTCGCGTCGAGCAGAGACGCCTCCGCGAACCGCGCCTTGGCCTCGATGTCCAGGCCGGTCAGGACGAAGGTGGCGCTGTTGCGGAAACCGCCGAGGTAGTTGAGGCAGACCTTGAGGGTGTCGGGCGCGGGCTCACCGCGGGTGCCGCTGACCCGGACCCGGTCGGGGCCTTCCTGCGTCAGCCGGAGGGTGTCGAAGCGGGCGACGACATCGGCGTTGAGGTACTCGGGACGCTCGATCTCGTACAGCAGTTGCGCGGTGACGGTGTCGACGGTGACCGCTCCGCCGGTGCCCTCGTGCTTGGTGATGACGCAGGAGCCGTCGGGGTGCATCTCGGCGATGGGGAAGCCGGGGTGCACCGGGTACTCGATCTCGGTGAAGAAGGAGAAGTTGCCGCCGGTGGCCTGGGCGCCGCATTCGATGATGTGGCCGGCGGCGACCGCGCCGGCGAGCCGGTCCCAGTCGTCGAGCGCCCAGTCGAAGGCCCAGGCGGCGGGGCCGGTGACGAGTGCGGCGTCGGTTACCCGGCCGCAGATGACCACGTCGGCGCCGCCGCTCAGCGCCCGCGCGATGCCCCAGCCGCCGAGATAGGCGTTGGCGGTGACGGGCTCGATACCGGAGTCGGCGAGCAGCCGGCCGGTCGACAGGTTCGCGAACCCGTGGCCCTTCTCTCGCAGTTCCGGCAGCCGGCCGAGGAGGTCGTCGCCCTCCAGGTGGGCGATCTTCGGGTGGAGGCCGCCCAGCGCGGCCAGTTCGCCGAGTTTGGCGGCGAGCCCGGCCGGGTTGAGGCCGCCGGCGTTGACGACGACCTTGATGCCGCGTTCCAGACAGGTGCCCAGCACTTCGTGCATCTGGGCGAGGAAGGAGACGGCGTATCCGGCGTCGGGGTCGCGCTGCCGCGCCTTCCACAGGATCAGCATCGTCAGTTCGGCGAGGTAGTCGCCGGTCAATACGTCGATCGGTCCGCCTTCGACCATCTCGCGGGCGGCGGACAGCCGGTCGCCGTAGAAGCCCGAGCAGTTGGCAATACGCAGGACGTCGTACGGTGCCGGCATGACGGTCGCTCCTGGTCGGGTGGACAACGGGTGGCCGCGCGCAGCATTTCGCGCGCAGTGGCCGCCCGGCAAGGGGCCCGTACGGAGCACCCCCTCTCGCGTCGGAAGCGTAGGCCGCCTAACGTGCGTGCATGACCTCCGCTGGGACGACCCCACCGCCGCCGGACGAGACACCCTCCACCTCCCCCGCATCGGGCGGTTCCGGCAGTGCCGGCGATCCGGCCGCTGATTCCTCCCGCGGGGTTCCCGCCCTCGCGGACGGTTCCGGGGGCTTCGCGGCCGAACTGCGGGACGCGATCAGTTTCCGGGCGTTCGTCCTGGTCGTCGGGGGGCTGCTGATCCAGCTCGCCTTCATCGTGTCGTACCTGGGCGCGTTCCACTCCCCCACCCCGCACCGGATCCCGGCCGCCGTGGTGGCTCCCGCGCAGGTGGCGGGCCAAGTGGTCGCGCAGCTCAACGCGCTGCCCGGCGAGTCGGTGAAGGCGGTCGCCGTGGCGGACGAGGCCGAGGCGCGCCGGCAGATCATGAACCGTACGGTCGACGCCGCGATCCTCATCAACCCGGCCGGGAAGACCGACACCCTGCTGGTGGCCTCCGCGGGCGGCCCTTCGGTCTCGCAGACCGCCGCGCAGATCGCGCAGAGCGTCGAGAAGGCCCAGCACCGTCAGGTGACGGTTACCGACATCAAGGCCCCCAACAAGGAGGACGGCCGCGGCCTGAGCTCGTTCTACCTGGTCATCGGCTGGGTGGTGGGCGGCTATCTCACTGCCTCGATCCTGGGTGTGGCCGGCGGTGCCCGGCCGGTCAACCGGCACCGCACGGCGATCCGGCTCGGCACGCTCGCGCTCTTCTCGGTGGTCTCCGGGCTCGGCGGGGCGATCATCGTGGATCCGGTGTTCTCGGCGCTGCCCGGCCACTTCACGGCGCTGTGGGCGATCGGCGCGCTCGTGGTCTTCTCGGCCGCCGCCGTCACCACCGCTCTGCAGACGCTCTTCGGAATCATCGGCATCGGCCTCGCGATCCTGCTCTTCGTCGTGATGGGCAATCCGAGCGCGGGCGGTGTCTATCCGGCGTCGCTGCTGCCCCGGTTCTGGAGCGCGATCGGGCAGTCCCTGCCACCGGGCGCCGGCACGACGGCGGTCCGTAACACCGTCTACTTCGGCGGCAGCGCGACGGCCGGCCCGCTGTGGGTGCTGGCCGCGTACGCGCTCGCCGGTGTCGTGGTCGCGATGGCCACCGTCGTGGTGCGCGACCGCCGGGCAGGGGCCGGGGCACCGGCGGCCACGGGGACGGTCACTGCCTAGGGTGGGCCCATGGCCTCCCCCGAGAATCTCCCCCCGTTCGAGTTCGCCTTTCCAGGACCGCTGCGCGATCAACTGGTCGCAGCGGTCCTGTCGGGTGCGAAGACCTCGACCACCGGGCTCGTCGCGGACTACGAGCACTGCGGGGACGCGCTGCCCGTCGTCGGCGAGCGGTCCGCCATGGTCGATTCGGCGGACCGGCCGGTCGCGGTGCTGGAGATCACGGAGGTCCGCGTGATCCCGCTCGCGGAGGTCGGCCTCGCACACGTGGTGGACGAGGGCGAGGGCGACCGCACGGTCGCGGAATGGCGCGCCGGCCATGAGGTGTTCTGGCACAGCGCGCAGATGCGCGACGCGCTCGGCGATCCCGCCTTCACCGTCTCCGACGACACTCTCGTCCTCACCCAGCGGTTCCGTGTCGTGGAGCGCCTCGTCCCGGTGCCGGTCACCCCGCGGCAGCCGCGCTCCGCGGACGAACTCCTGGACATCGTGGACGAGAACGACAAGGTGACCGGGCAGGAGCGGCGCGGTGCGGCGTACGCCCGGGGGCTGCGCCACCGCTGTGCGTTCATCCTGGTGAAGGACGGCGCGGGCCGGACGTTCGTGCACCGGCGCACTCCGGTGAAGCTGATCTTCCCCTCCCTGTACGACATGTTCGTGGGCGGCGTCGTCGGCGCGGGCGAGACCTACGACGAGGCCGCGCTGCGGGAGGCCGAGGAGGAGCTGGGGGTGTCGGGACTCCCGCGCCCCGTACCGCTGTTCAAGTTCCTCTACGAGGACGGCGGGCACTCCTGGTGGTCCCAGGTGTACGAGGTGCGGTGCGAGCTCCCGGTCTCCCCGCAGGCCGAGGAGGTCGCCTGGCACGCCTTCCTCACCGACGCGGAACTGGAGCAGCGGCTGCCCGAATGGGAGTGGGTCCCGGACGGTCTCGACGCGTTCCGCAGGCTGCGGGAGTGGCGGGAGCAGACGCCTGTGACATAGCCGTCTTGGCTGAAGTACGTGCTGGTGAAGGACCTCTTCCGGTGACACGCAGCGCCCTCGCCCATGGGATTGGGGAACAGTCATGCGCATGATCTACTCCGCTCGCGGCCCGTCGCCACTCGACCTCGGAGAGCCGGGCGAGACGCCCCGCGATCCCGGCGTCCCGCAGCGCGGTCAGATGCTGGGACAGGCCGCCGGCCGACATCCCGGTGCGGCCCGCCAGGTCGCTGGTGGACGCCGGGCGGCTCCCCTGCCGGGTGCGGCCGTAGAGTGACCGGGTGATCGTCTTCGTACGGGCGCTGCCCGGCAGACTGCGGGCCGCGAGGTCGGCTGCGGGGCTGTGGTTCACCCCGTCCCGGGTGCAGTCGGAGGGCGGGACGCCCGACTACCGGTTCTCGCTAGCCAACGAGCGTACGTTCCTGGCCTGGATCCGGACCGCGCTGGCGCTGATCGGCGGCGGCTTCGCGGTGGACCAGTTCCTGCCGGACCTGCCGCGGACCGCACGGGTCGTCCTCGCGCTGGCGCTGCTGGTGGGCGGCGCGATGTGCGCGGTGCGGGCCGTCAACTACTGGGTGCGCTGCGAACGCGCCATGCGCCGGGGCGAGGATCTGCCCCTCTCGCGCTTCCCGACGGTGCTGGCCGTGCTGGTGGGCGGTGTCGCGGTGGTGATGGTGGCGATCGTGCTGCTCGGCCGGGCAGGCTAGGCCGTGTCCGACAAATCCCGCCTGGCCCGGGGCGCCCGGCACGCACGCTCGCCGCGTTGTCGGGCTCGTCCACGTACGCCCGGTACGAGGGCGGCCCTCCGCCTTGCGATCGCACGCACCAGACGCCCCGGGCCCCGCCCTCCGGGCGGACGCCGCTATTCGCCGGACACGGCCTAGTGGCGGCGCGGGACCGCGATCCGGGCCTGCAGCCCGAGCGGACCCGGCTGGCGTGGCGGCGGACGACCCTGTCGTGCGCGGTCGCCGCGGTGCTCGCGGGCCGGCAGGCGATCCACCGGGGGCTGTCCGCGGTGGGGATCGTGGGCGTGGCGCTCGGTGCCCTGGTCTGGCTCGTCTTCCTGCTCGTCGCCCAGCACCGGATCCGTCGGATGGACGCGCCGCGGCCCCCCCCGTTGTGCTCACGGGCGGCGGCGGTGGTGGGCTGCACGGTGGCGCTGGCCGTCTTCGGCGCGGCCGTGCTGTGGTGACGGCCCGGCGGCCGGCACGTGCACCTGCTACATCGTCACGACGATCTTGCCGCGGGTGTGGCCCTCGGCGTTGAGCCGCTGCGCGTCGGCCGCCCGCTCCAGCGGGAACGCGGCGGCGACCTCCACGGTGATCACACCGGCCTCGGCGAGGTCGCTGAGCGCCGAGAGGTCCGCGGCGTCCGGGCGGACCCACTGGAACCGGCCGCCCATTCCCAGGACCGCCGGGTCCGCGATGGAGACCAGCCGGCCGCCGTCGGCGAGCAGTCCCGGGGACACGGTGAGGGCGTCGCCGCCGACCAGGTCGAGTACGGCGTGGACACCTTCGGGAGCCAGCGCCCGCACGCGGTCGGCGAGGCCGTCCCCGTAGAGGACCGGCTCGGCGCCGAGCCCGCGCAGGTAGTCGTGGTTGCGCTCGCCGGCCGTGCCGATCACCCGGGCACCGAGGTGCTTGGCGATCTGGACGGCCATGGAGCCGACGCCGCCGGCCGCGGCGTGGATGAGGACCGCGTCGCCCTTGCCGACTGCCAGTTCCCCGATGAGCGTCTGGTAGGCGGTCAGGCCCGCCAGCGGAAGGCCCGCGGCCTGCTCGAAACTGAGGTTGGACGGCTTGCGGGCCAGCGTGCGGACCGGAGCCGCGACATATTCGGCGAAGGTGCCGCGGGACAGGTGGTCCTCACGCACATAGCCGATGACCTCGTCGCCCTCCTGGAACTCGGGGACGTCGGGACCGGTCCTGACGACGACACCGGAGACGTCCCAGCCGGGAATGACGGGGAAGACCGCGTCGAGCATCCCGTCGAGGTAGCCGGCCTGCGCCTTCCAGTCGACGGGGTTGACGGCCGCGGCCCTGACCTTGACCAGGACGGCGTCGGGGCCGACCTTGGGATCGGGGCGCTCGCCGTACTCCAGGGCCTCGGGCCCTCCGTAGCTGCGGTAACTGACGGCCTTCATGGTGGCGGCTCCTGTGCGGCGTGGGGGGATCGGACGGGGGTCAGACGGCGCTGACCTTGTCGGGCTCATCGGACTGCTCGGCTGCCCGGGGGGCGGCCTGGCCGGTCCCGGCGGCTGCGGGGACCGTCACCTCGACGGTCCGGGGTCCGTGGTTGGTGCGCAAGCCGAGCCAGCTGACCAGTCCGACCAGTGCGAAGGAGACGGCCGCGATACCGAAGGTGAGGCTGAACCCGGATTCGGCAGGCAGCGCGGGAACGCCCGGCGGCAAGTGCTCGATGGTCTTCGACGCCAGGATGGTGGTGACGATGGCGCTGCCGATCGCGCTGCCGGTGGAGCGGGAGATCGAGTTGATGCCGTTGGCAATGCCGCTCTGGTGGTGCGGGACGCTCGCCATGATGACGGCGGGCATGGCCGCGTAGCCGAAGCTGACGGCCGCGCCGACGATGAGGCCGGCGCCGATCACCGAGGCGGTGTGGGAGTGGTCGAGGGCGAGCCAGCCGAAGCCGACCGTACCGAGTACCGCGGCCAGGCCGAGCACGACGCGCGGGCCGCGGTGCCGTACGAGACGGCCCCCGATCGGCGAGGCGAGCAGCGAGACGATCGCGCCGGGCAGCAGGAACTCCACGGAGGCGCGGAGGATGGACGCGTCGAAGCCGTAGCCGGTGAGCGCCTTGGGCATCTGTACGAGGTAGGAGACGCCCAGGAAGTTCGCGAACATGCCGAAGCCGACGAGGATTCCGGCCAGGTTGGCCATGAGCACCGGGCGGTGGATGAACATCCGCATGTCGACGAGGGGCTCGCGGACCTTGAGCTCGGTCAGGACCCAGACGGCGGCCATGACGACCGCGCCGGCGAAGCTGCCCAGCGTGCGGCCGGAGGCCCAGCCCCACTCGTGGCCCTGCGAGATCGGCAGCAGGAGCAGCAGCAGGGCGATGCCGAGGGTGAGCGCGCCGAGGATGTCGGTGCGTCCGCCGGTCTTGTGGCGGGTCGCGGGGACCAGGGTGACGACCGCGACCAGGGCGAGGACGGCAAAGCCGGTGGCCATCCAGAAGGCGTTGCGGTAGTCGGCGTGCGGGCCGGAGGTGAGCAGTCCCGTGGCGACCAGCGCGAGACCGCTGCCGAAGGCCAGGGTGCCGCTGACCAGCGCCATCGCACCGGGGAGCTTCTGCGGGCGGACCTCTTCGCGCAGCACGGACAGGGCCAGCGGGAAGATCGCGGTGGCGGCGCCCTGGAGCACCCGGCCGACGATCAGCAGCGGAAGGGACGTCGCCAGGGCGGCGATGACGGATCCCGCGACCATGACGCCGAGTACGGCCACCAGGGTCGGCTTCTTGCCGTGCTGGTCGCCGAAGCGGCCGAGGAGCGGGGTGAAGACCGCGGCGGAGAGCAGGGTGGCGGTGGTCACCCAGCTCACGTTGGCGGTGGAGGTGCCGAGGTCATTGCGGATGAGGCCCAGGATCGGAACGGGCAGGGTCTGCATCATCGACACGACCATGGCGGCGAGGCTCAGAGCGAAGACGATGACCGTCTCGTTCCTGTGCCCCGCGGCGGCGGGGGCAGTGGTGGCTTGGCTCATGGCTGGCGGGTCCTTCTCGTTGCTTCACAACATGGATGCTTGATGTCGTCAAGCAACTCGACAGACGGTAGACCTCAATAGTTAAGGACGTCAAGTTAATGATTGATGTCGTCAACCATCTTGAGTACACTTCAACCATGAGTGCCACCACCCCGCACGTCCCGACCAAGCTCCAGCTGCTGGAGCTGCTCGCCGCCATCGGCACCGCCCAGTGGCGGGATTTCGCGGCGGCCGCCGCCCACCACGGCCTCACGTCCACCCAGGCCAAGGTGCTCGCCCAGCTCGACGGCCCACTGCCGATGCGCGGCCTCGCCGCGCTGCTGGTGTGTGACGCGTCGAACGTCACCGGGATCGTGGACCGGCTGGAGGCGCGTTCGCTCGTGCGCCGTGAGGCGGACCCCGCCGACCGCCGGGTCAAGAACGTCGTGGCGACCGACGAGGGCCGCGACACCATCCGGCGGGTGCGCGAGGAGATGCAGGCGACCCACGGCGCGCTCGACGCCCTGGACGAGGACGACAGCGCGACGCTCTACGCCCTGCTGGAGCGGCTCCGCCCGGCGATGGAGAACCAGGCCTGACCTCCGCACGCCCGACCTCCGCCACGGCCGCCACGGCCGACCCTCGGGGGAACGGTCAGCGGCGGCGCAGCGCCGCCGCGAGCGCGCGTACGTCCCGCCCCGCGAAACCGGGCTCCCGCGCGAGGGTACGGACCAGACCGTCGCGTACGGCGCGGGTGCGGCCCGCCCCGACCAGCGCCAGCGATTCGCTCAGCGCGGCCGGGAGCGACGGGTGGTGCCAGGGCTCGGCGGCGTTCTCGTCGAACCAGCGGATCGCCGGGAACGAGCTGTGCACCTTGGGCTGGTGGTCGCCGAACCACGTCCAGGTCCCGTAGTCGAGCGAGACGTTGACGACATTCCCGGCGGGCAGCGTACGCACCCACGGCCGTGACGCGTCCTGCTGCCAGCGCCAGTGATGGGGGCTGGTCCTGCCCCGCTGGGTGACGCCCACATAGCGCAGCTTGCGGCGGATCACCGGCCAGGGCTCGCGGCTCTCCTCGATCCACGCGGCGAGCGCGCGGTGCAGGGTGTCGAAGGTGTTGCCCCGGAAGACCACGTCCACGAGGGCGACCGGCCGCTTGCGGCGGGCCAGCGCGTACGGGTCGAGCCCCACCGAGGCGAGGTGCTCGCGGAAGCGGCCCGTCATCGCCGGGGTCCAGCCCCGGTCGCTGGTGCACGAGACGGGCAGCCGCAGCAGCTCCCCGTCCCAGGACGAGCCCTCGAACGCCCCGGTCAGCAGGTCGTACATGCTGTCCAGCGAGCGGCCGACGAAGCAGAGGTCGGCGCCGCCGGAGCGGGCCAGCACCTTCGCTGCGCAATCGGTGAGCGACGGCAGGTACCAGGGCTTCGCCGGATCCGCGCCCTCGGTGAGCGCGCCGAGCCGGTCGGGGCGGGCGCCCGCGCGTGAGGCGAGCGTCCAGCGGAACGGCTGGGGCGGGGCGGACGGCTGAGCGGGCATGGGCCCCAGTGGACCACCGCCCCGCCGTCCCGGTCATCCGGTTTTCCGGCCTCTCACACACAGCCCGCCGGACACGGCCCGTCGCGCGGCCCCGCCCGGCGGGCGGACCCGCCTCAGGACCCCTCAGGGGGCGAGGATGTCCAGTTCGCGCAGCGCTCCGACGCAGATCTCCCGCATCAGGTCCTCCGCGCCCGCCGCGTCCCGCGCCCGGACCGCCTCGGCGACCCGGACATGCAGCGTGACCGCCTCGGGATCGGGAGCGGAGAACATCACGTGGTGCTCGGTTCGGCCGGTCAGCACCTCGGCCACGACATCGCCCAGCCGGGCGAACATCTCGTTGCCCGACGCCTGGAGCACGACGCGGTGGAAGGCGACATCGTGCACCAGGTATTCGGCCAGGTCGGCGGCGCGCCCGGCCGCGGCCATCTCGGCCGCGAGCATCGTCATTTCGCGGCACTGCCCGGGGGTGGCGGCCTGCGCGGCGAGTCCGGCGGCCACCGGCTCGACCGCGGTCCGCAGCATGGTCAGCGAGCGCAGCTGCCGCGGTCGGTCCGCACCGGCCAGCCGCCAGCGGATGACGGCCGGGTCGAAGACGTTCCACTCCTCGGTGCGGCGCACCGTGATGCCGACCCGGCGGCGCGTCTCGACCAGGTGCATGGCCTCCAGGACGCGGACGGCCTCGCGGACGACGGTGCGCGAGACACCGTACCGCGCTTCGAGTTCGTCGATACGCAGCACCGTGCCCGGCGGATGGGCGCCCGACGCGATGGCGGGACCGAGTTCGGCCAGTACGCGGGCGTGCAGGCCGCCGCTCTCTCCCTGCTGAGGCATGGGTGACAGCCTATGCGCCACCACCTTGGTATGACGTTTTCATATCAGGCTCTTGAATAAGTAGTACCTATGGCGTTTATTGGTGCCAGCCGCTTGCACAAGGAGGTACGAGCGCATGACTGCCGAACCCGCGCAGCACCCACAGCCCCACCCCCCGGTCGTCGTCATCATGGGCGTGTCCGGATCGGGCAAATCGACGGTGGGCGGCCTGCTCGCCGAACGGATGGGCGTCCGCTATGCCGAGGCGGACGATTTCCACCCGCCCGCGAACATCGCCAGGATGTCGGCCGGCCATCCCCTCGACGACGCCGATCGCGAGCCGTGGCTGGACGCCATCGCGGCCTGGATCGCGGAACACGACGGGCAGGGCGGCGTGGTCAGTTGCTCCGCCCTGCGGCGCCGCTACCGCGACCGGCTCCGCGCCGACGCCCCCCAGCTGTTCTTCCTGCACCTGGACGGTCCGCCCGAGCTGATCGCCGCGCGGCTCGCGGCCCGCATGGAGCACTTCATGCCGCCCGGCCTGCTGCGCTCGCAGTTCGCCGCCCTGGAACCGCTGGATCCCGACGAGCCCGGTGCCGTGGTCCCGATCGACGGCGGCCCGCAGCAGATCGCCGACCGCGCGTTCGCCGCACTCCCCCGGCCCTAGGACTTCTCCAGCCTCTCCGCACGGCCCTCAGCCCACCCTCCCGCCCCTCCCCCATGGAGTCCCCACGTGTCTGCACTCAGCGTCGAGCTGCTGGCCGCACCGACCGCGCCATCCATCACCTCCGCCGGTGACACCCGGCTCGGCATCGCCGCGCTGGTCGGCATCGCCGTCATCATCGTGCTGATCACCCGCTGGAAGATGCACGCCTTCCTCGCCCTCACCATCGGCTCCGGAGTGCTCGGCGTGGTGGCGGGCGCACCGCTGGCGAAGACCATCACGAGCTTCACCACCGGTCTCGGCTCGACGGTCGCGGGGGTCGGCGTCCTCATCGCGCTCGGAGCGATCCTCGGCAAACTGCTCGCCGACTCGGGCGGTGCCGACCAGATCGTCGACACCATCCTGGCCCGTACCAGTGAGCGCCGGATGCCCTGGGCGATGGCGCTGATCGCGGGCCTGATCGGCCTGCCGCTGTTCTTCGAGGTCGGCATCGTGCTGCTGATCCCCGTCGTGCTGCTGGTCGCCAAGCGCGGCAACTACTCCCTGATGCGGGTCGGCATCCCGGCGCTGGCCGGACTGTCGGTCATGCACGGCCTGGTGCCGCCGCACCCCGGTCCGCTCGCCGCCATCGACTCCATTCACGCCGATCTCGGCACCACGCTGGCGCTCGGCGTCCTCGTCGCCCTGCCGACCGTCGCCATCGCGGGACCGCTGTTCGGCCGCTTCGCCGACCGCTGGGTCAAGGTCACCCCGCCGGAGACCCTCACCCCGGCCCGCGCTTCCGACGACCTGGAGCAGCGGCCCAGCTTCGTCGCGACGGTGTGCACGATGCTGCTGCCGGTGGCGCTGATGCTCGCCAAGGCGCTGGTGGACGTCATCGTCGATGACAAGAGCAGCCTGGTCTTCCGCGTCTTCGACGTGGTCGGATCGCCGCTGATCGCGCTGCTCGCCGCCGTCGTGATGGCGATGTTCACCATGGGCCGCGCGGCCGGCTTCACGAAGGAACGGATCTCCTCTACCGTCGACAAGTCACTCGCCCCGATCGCCGGCATCCTGCTCATCGTCGGCGCGGGCGGCGGTTTCAAGCAGACGCTCATCGACGCCGGGGTCGGCAAGATGATTCTCAACTGGTCCGACAGCTGGCACATCTCGCCGCTGCTGCTCGCCTGGCTGATCGCCGTCCTCATCCGGGTCGCCACCGGCTCGGCGACCGTGGCGACGATCTCCGCGGCCGGCCTGGTGGCACCGCTCGCGGCCGACATGTCGACAACTCATGCCGCACTGCTGGTACTCGCCGTCGGCGCCGGCTCGCTGTTCTTCTCGCATGTCAACGACGCCGGCTTCTGGCTCGTCAAGGAGTACTTCGGCATGGACGTCCCGCAGACCCTCAAATCCTGGTCGGCGATGGAGACAGTGATCTCGGTGGTGGCCCTAGGCTTCGTTCTGCTGCTGTCGCTGGTCCTGTAGCGCACGGCGGCGTCCGAATACCGTCCTGGGGAGGGCACACATGGGCACGACGGCGTTCGCCGATACGACCGGCACGGAGCCTTATCTCACCGAAATCGCTCCGAGTGTCCATGCGTTCCTCCAGCCCGACGGCGGCTGGTGCCTGAGCAACGCGGGCTTCGTTAGCGACGGCGAGAGCACCCTGCTCGTGGACACCGCCGCCACCGAACGCCGTGCCCGGCTGCTGCGCGACGCCATCTCCGCGACCGGCGCGCCGCAGCCGGACTACGTCGTCAACACCCACCACCACGGCGACCACACCTACGGCAACGGCCTGTTCGCGGCCGGCGGCTCGGCCGTCATCGGCCACACCGCGTGCCGCCGGGAGATACTCGCGGCCGGACTCCAACTGCACGGCGTCTGGCCCGAGGTGGACTACGGCGACATCAGGATCACGGCGCCCGCCATCACGTACTCCGAATCGCTGCAGCTGCACACGGCCGGCTCGGAAGTACGGCTGTTCCACCCCGGGGTGGCCCACACTCCGGGCGACACCATCATGTGGCTGCCGCGCCAGCGCATCGTCTTCACCGGCGATCTGGTCTTCAACGGCGGTACGCCCTTCATTTTGATGGGGTCCCTGACCGGATCACTGCGTGCACTGGATCTGCTGCGGTCGCTCGACGCCGAGTGCGTCGTCCCCGGGCACGGTCCGGTCACCGACCCCGGCGTCTACGACACCATGGAGGGCTACCTCCGTAACCTCGGCTGCCTCGCCGAGGCGGGCCGCGCCGCCGGCCGGACGCCGCTGGAGACCGCCCGCGCCGCCGACCTCGGGACGTTCGCCGTACTCCGCGAGTCCGAGCGCCTCGTCGCCAACCTCCACCGTGTCTACGCCGAACTCGACGGCATCGCGCCGGGCGCGCCGCTGGACGTGGCCGCGGCGTTCGCCGACATGGCGGAGATGAACGGCGGCGTGCCGGTGGCGTGCCACGCGTAGCCGGACCGGTGCTCGGGCTCCCGCACGCGAGCCGGCACGGGAGCTCGCACGGGAGCCCGCACCAAAGGGGCCTTCAGTTTCCGGACGTCACCAGCGCGGCACCGACGGCGTCTGCCAGTCGGGCTCGGCCACGCGCATGGCGGCCGCGTCGTCGCGGTCGCGCATCGTGCCGTCGTCGTCCAGCCAGCGCTGGTGGAGCGCTTTGAGCGCGCCGCGGTCGAGTTCGACGCCGAGGCCCGGCGCGTCCGAGACGGTGAGCCGGCCGCCGGTGAAGACATGCCGGGACGTGATGACGTCGTCGGTCTGCCAGGGGTAATGGGAGTCGCAGGCGTAGTCGAGGTTGGGGACGGTCGCCGCCACCTGGGTCATGGCGGCGAGGCTGATCCCCAGGTGGGTGTTTGAGTGCATCGACAGGCCCACACCGAACGTGCGGCAGATCGCGGCCAGTTCACGGGTGTTGCGCAGTCCGCCCCAGTAGTGGTGGTCGGAGAGGACGACCTGGACGGCGCCGGTCGTGAAGGCATCCTTGATCTCGGGGAAGGTCGTCACGCACATGTTGGTGGCCAGCGGAACGTCGGTCCGGGCGGCGACCTCCGCCATGCGGGCGGTGGTACTGGTCGGGTCCTCCAGGTACTGGAGGACGTCACCGAGTTCGGCGGCGACACGCAGGGAGGTCTCGACGGACCAGGCGCCGTTGGGGTCCAGGCGCAGCGGCCGCCCGGGGAACGCCTCGGCCAGCGCGCGGACGGCGGCGATCTCCTCGTCGGGCGGGAAGACACCGCCCTTGAGCTTGAAGGAGGCGAATCCATGAGTGTCGGCGAGCCGGCGTGCCTGGGCGACGACTCCGGCCGGGTCGAGGGCCGCGCCCCAGTCGTCGCGCGGGGTGTCCGCGCCGGGGTGCCGCGCCGGGCGGTAGAAGAGATACGCGCTGTACTCGACGCTGTCGCGGACCTTGCCGCCGAGCAGCGCGTGCACGGGCAGGCCGAGCACCTTGCCGAGCGCGTCGAGGCAGGCGACCTCGAAGCCGGAGATGACGGACAGCCGCATCTTGTCGGCGGTCTGCACCCCGCGCAGCCCGCCGACGTCGACGGAGTCGGACACGTCGCCGGGTTCACCGCAGACCTGCTCGGCGACCGTGAACAGCCCGTTCAGATCACTGACCGGGCGGCCGGGCAGCGCCTCACCGAGCGGCTTGGCGAGCTCCAGATACTTGGTGTCGCCGTACGTCTCGCCGACCCCGACCGTGCCGTCCGCGGTGACGACCTCGATGATCAGGCGCGGGGTGAGGGGCTGGTGTACCCCCTGGGTGTTGAGCAGCGGCGGGTCGGCGATCAGGATGGGGGTGAGCCTGACCTCCGCGACCGTCAGTGCCTCGGCGTGCGCCGCTGTCTGCGTATGTGAATACAGTTCACCCATAGGTCCAGAGGCTAGGCGCGGGCCGAGTCCGCGTCAACCGGCTGCCGGGGACGGCCCGGGACGGCGGATTCCGGCTCCCTACTGGACGACATACCGACTGGTCGGCATGATGGCAATGACGCCAGGACCAAGGTGTGCCGGGTGGTGAGGAGCAAACGATGAGCGGTACGGACAACCCACCGGGGCTCGACCTCGGTCGGCTGCGGGAACATCTCGACCAGCAGCGCCCCGGTCTGGTGCGCGACGCCCTGCGCGCCACGCTGATCGAGGGCGGCCGGTCCAACCTGACGTACGCCGTCACCGACGGCACCTCCCGTTGGGTGGTACGGCGGCCGCCGCTCGGGCACGTGCTGGCCACCGCGCACGACATGCCGCGAGAGCACCGCGTGATCAGCGCGCTGCGCGACACTCCGGTGCCGGTGCCGGGCACGGTACTGCTGTGTCAGGACCCCGAGGTGATCGGCGCGCCGTTCTACGTCATGGACTTCGTGGACGGCACTCCGTACCGCACCTCGGAGCAGCTCGCCACGATCGGCCCGGAGCGCACCCGTGCGGTCGTGCTGGGGCTCGTCGACACCCTCGTGGAGCTCCACGCGGTGGACCCGGCCGCCGCCGGCCTCGGCGACTTCGGGCGCCCCGAGGGCTTCCTGGAGCGGCAGTTGCGCCGCTGGGGCAAGCAGCTGGAGGCGTCCCGCAGCCGGGAGCTGCCCGGCATCGACGACCTGCACAGCGCCCTCGCCAAGGCCCTGCCGGTCTCGGCCGCGCCCACCGTCGTGCACGGCGACTACCGGCTCGACAACGTGCTCATCGGCGCCGACGACCGGGTCCAGGCGATCCTGGACTGGGAGATGTCGACGCTCGGAGACCCGCTCACCGATCTCGGCCTGCTGGTGATGTACAGCGAGCAGGAGACCGTCCCGGACGCGCCCGTGTCCACCACCGGCGACGCGCCCGGCCATCCCAGCGCGCTCGAGCTCGTCGAGCGCTACGCCGAGCGGTCCGGCCGCGACACCTCCGCCATCGACTGGTACACGGCCTTCGCGTACTTCAAGCTCGCCGTGATCCTCGAGGGCATCCACTACCGCTTCACACTCGGCCGGACCGTCGGCGCCGGTTTCGACCGGATCGGCTCCCTGGTTCCTGTCTTCATCGACCGCGGGCTGCTCAAGCTCCGGCTCCAGCCCCAGGAGGACTGATGGATTTCGCCTATGACGCCCGCACCGAGGAACTGCGGACGCGGCTGCACGCGTTCATGAAGGACCATGTCCATCCGGCCGAGCCGGTCTTCGCGCTCCAGCGCGAGCAGGCCGAGGGCGATGCCCGTTGGTCGGCGCCGCCGGTCGTGGAGGAGCTGAAGGCGGAGGCCAAGCGGCAGGGCCTGTGGAATCTCTTCCTGCCGGGCGAGCGCGGGGCGGGGCTGACGAATCTGCAGTACGCGCCGCTGGCCGAGATCACCGGCCGCAGCCCGCATCTGGCGCCCCCCGCGCTGAACTGCGCCGCGCCCGACACCGGGAACATGGAGGTGCTCAGCGAGTTCGGCACCGAGCAGCAGCGCAAGCAGTGGCTCGAACCGCTGCTGGCCGGCGAGATCCGCTCCGCGTTCGCGATGACGGAACCGGATGTCGCCTCGTCGGACGCGACGAACATCGAGACCCGGATCGAGCGCGACGGTGACTCGTACGTCGTCAATGGCCGCAAGTGGTACATCTCCGGGGCGATGAACCCCAAGTGCGCGATCTTCATCGTGATGGGCAAGAGCGACCCGTCGGCGGAGCGCCACCGCCAGCAGAGCCAGATCCTGATCCCGCGTGACACGCCCGGGGTCGATGTACGGCGCGGCATGCGGGTGTTCGGCTACGACGACGGCGACCACGGCGGGCACGCCGAGGTGGTCTTCACCGATGTCCGGGTACCGGCCGAGAACCTGATCGGCGAGGAGGGCGGCGGCTTCGCCATCGCCCAGGCGCGGCTCGGCCCCGGCCGGATCCACCACTGCATGCGGCTGATCGGCATGGCGGAACGGGCGGTCGAGCTGATGTGCCGCCGGGCGACGGACCGGGTCGCGTTCGGCAAGCCGATCGCCGAGCAGGGCGTCGTCCAGGAGTGGATCGCCGAGGCACGGGTCGAGATCGAGCTGCTGCGGCTGCTCGTTCTCAAGACCGCGTGGCTGATGGACACGGTGGGCAACCGCGGTGCCCACACCGAGATCCAGTCCATCAAGATCGCCACTCCGGCGGCGGTCCAGAAGATCATCGACCGGGCGATCCAGGTGCACGGCGCAGGCGGTGTGAGCCAGGACTTCCCGCTGGCGGAGCTGTGGGCGGCCACGCGCACGTTGCGTCTTGCAGATGGCCCTGACGAGGTGCACAAGCGGTCGCTGGCGCGGCGCGAGCTGAAGAAGTACCTGTAATACGTGGTCCTCAAAACGCGGGGCGGGCTGAATATTCAGCCCGTCCCGCGTTTTGAGGACTCAGACCACGACGACCAGCCGGCCGGTGGTGGTGCCGTCGGCAACCCGCTGGACCGCGTCGGCCGCGCCGCCGAAGGCGACCCGTTCGCTGACGAACGGCTTCACCTTTCCCTCGGCGGCGAGCTGGGCGAGGGTGTCGTGCGCCCGGCGGACGGCGGCCGGATCGTGGGTGTTGTACAGGCCCCAGTGCAGGCCGAGGATCGAGTAGTTCTTCACGAGGGCGTGGTTCAGGCCCGGGGCCGGCACCGTACCGCTGGTGAAGCCGACGATGACGATACGGCCCTCGAAGGCGATGCACTTGGTCGACTTCGTGTACGCGTCGCCTCCGACCGGGTCGTAGACGACGTTCGCCCCGCGCCCGCCGGTGGCTTCCTTGACGGCGGCCACGAAGTCCTCGCTGTACCGGTCGACGACCAGGTCGGCGCCCAGGTCGCGGGCCACCTTCGCCTTGTCGGGCCCTCCGGTGACGCCGATGACGGTGGCGCCTGCGGCCTTGCCGAGCTGGACGGCCGCACTGCCGACACCGCCTGCCGCGGCGTGCACCAGCAGGGTCTCGCCGGGCTGCAGGGCGGCCCGGCGGTGCAGCCCGAACAGGCCGGTCTGGTAGCCGATGTGGAGGGCCGCGGCCTCGGCGTCGTCGAGTGCCTCCGGGGCCGGGAGTACGGTCGCGGCGCTGACGACGGCCAGTTCCGCGAAGGCGCCGCCGGGCAGCGCGGCCGGGGAGATGACACGGGCGCCGACGGAGAGTCCCGTCACGCCCTCCCCGAGGGCGAGGATCTCGCCGCACAGCTCGACGCCCGGGGTGAACGGCAGCGGCGGGCGTATCTGGTACTGGCCCCTGCAGAGCAGCGCGTCGGGGAAGTTGATGTTCGCGGCGCGTACCCGCACCAGCACTTCACCGGGGCCGGGCTGCGGGTCCGGTACCTCGTCGAGGCGCATCGCCTCGCGCGGCTCCCCGTTCTCGTGCACGCGCCATGCCTTCACCAGATACCTCCAGGATGGGTAAGACCTCCCCAGCGACAGGGCGCGGGCAGGTCGTTATCGGAGCTGCCGCACCGAGTGCAGCAGCATGTCTGCGAAGTCCCCGGCGACCGTCTCCGCGGACAGCGGGCCGTCCGCGCGGTACCAGGTGCCGAGGTGGTGCACCGAGCCGAAGAAGTAGTCCACGACGAGGTCGGGCCGCAGCTCCGGACGGAAGAAGCCCTCGCGCTGGCCCTCCTCGACGAGGGCCCGGAACTTCTCGTGGTAGCGGCGGCGTTCGGCCCGTACCGCCTTCTGCTTCTCCGGGCTCAGCTGGTGCATCGACCGGAAGAAGATCTTGGTGTCGTCGAGGTTCTCGATGCTGGTGACCACGACGTCGGCGGCGGCCTCGGCCAGCCGCCCCCACACCGGCAGATCCTGCGCGGCGATGGATTCGAGCCGCTCGGTCTGCAGGCGCAGCACCCGCCCGTAGATCTCGTGCAGGAGATCGTCCTTCGAGCCGAAGTAGTGGTAGAGCGCGCCCTTCGTCACCCCGGCCGCCTCGACGATCTCCTGTACCGACGTACGGTCGTAGCCGCGCTCGGCGAAGAGCCGGGTGGCCTCGGCGAGCAGCCGCTCGGGAACCGCTGTCGCCTTCGTACTGCGTGCCATGGCCTGCCCTTTCTCCGCACCGTGCGCCGGACAACATTCCGAACGGTATGGACCCTATCCGGCGCGGACCTTCAGTTCGCGCCGCAGGATCTTCCCGCTGGTGGTCTTCGGCAGTTCGTCGAGCACTTCCACCTCCCGCGGGTACTTGTACGCCGCGAGCCGCTCCTTGCAGTAAGCGATGAGCTCGGCGGCCTCCGCGGACCGGCCGGGTCGCAGGCTGACGTACGCCTTGACGCTCTCGCCCCGGTAGGCGTCGGGGATGCCGACGACCGCCGCCTCACGAACGGAGGGGTGGGTGTAGAGCACGTCCTCGACCTCGCGCGGCCAGACCTTGAAGCCGGACGCGTTGATCATGTCCTTCTTCCGGTCGACGACGTAGAGCCAGCCCGCCTCGTCCATGAAGCCGATGTCGCCGGTGCGCAGCTCGCCACCGGGCAGCGCGGCCGCGGACTCCACGGGCCGGTTCCAGTAGCCGGGGATCACGATCGGGCCGCGCACCGCTATCTCTCCGTGGGTACCGAACGGTACGTCCGCGCCGAGCTCGTCGATGATCCGCACCATGGTGTTCGGCCCGGGGACGCCGACCGACAGGGTGCCGGACGCCGGGTCGACGGGTGCCTCCTGGTCGCCGGGGACGCTCGCACAGGGCGCGGTGCACTCGGTCAGGCCGTAGCCGTTGCGGAGGTAGGGGCCGAACCGCTCGCGGAACCCCTCGACGACGGCCGGCGGCAGGGGCGCGCCGCCGGAGTAGATGTAGCGGAATGACGCGAAGTGCTCCCGGGTGGCCTCCGGGCGGGCCATCAGCGCCATGAACGCGGTGGCGGGGCCGACGGTGTAGGCGGGCCGGTGCTCCTGGAACGCCTCCAGGACGACGCCCGCCTCGAAGCGGTTGGCGAGCGCCAGCGTGGCGCCGTTGGCGATGGCCGAGGAGAGCTGGGCGACCATGCCGGTGATGTGGAACAGCGGCGCCAGTGCGAAGATCACGGACCCGTCCGGGAGGGCGAGCATGCAGCGCTGCCGGTCGGCGTTGTAGGAGATGTTCCCGTGGGTGTTCATCGCGCCCTTGGGGGCGCCGGTGGTACCGGAGGTGTAGCTGATCAGCGCGATGCCATCGCGCTCGGGGCGGGACGATGGGACTGCCGGCCCGCTTGCGACGCGGGCGGCGGTGAGCAGGTCGTCGGCGTGGGGCGCTTCGGCTCCGGCCGCTCCGGCCGCTCCGGCCGCCTGGAAGCGGCCCTCGGGCAGTACCCGCCGGTCGTCCCGCGTCTGCAGGTCCAGATCACTGGTGGTGAGTGCGATCCGGACCGGGGATCCGGCCACGGTCTGCCGCACATAGCCGTCCCAGGCGCGGTCGGAGCAGACGATCGCGCGAACGTCCGCGTCGCTGAGGATGTGGGTGAGCTCGTGGGTCTTGTACATGGGGTTGACCGGTACGACCGTGCCGCCGGCCTTCCACGCGCCGAGCAGCGCGATCACGAACTGCGGGATGTTCTGCAGCATGACCGCGAGCCGGTCACCGGGCGCGAAACCGCGTCCGGCGAGGTGGTTCGCGAGGCCGTCGGAGAGCTCGTCGACCTCGCGGTAGGACAGCCGTCCGTCGAAGTAGGCGAGAGCGGTACGGTCCGGCACCCGGGCGACGGCCGCGCGGAAGGAGTGCAGCACGCTCGGCGGGGGGTCGGGCAGCGAGCGCTGCTCCTCGGTGAAGTGCTGGAGCCAGGGCTTGGACGCATAGGAGATCACTCGCCGCTCCAGCCCCCGGCGTCGCCCGTGACGCGCTCCAGCTTCTGCTGCAGGCGGTTCATCCCGTCGAGCCAGTGCTCGGGGTCGGCCGCGCGGGCCGCGTAGTATCCGGCGACCTCGGGGTGCGGGAGGATCAGGAAGCGCTCGGCGACGATGCCCTCGATGACGGCGTCGGCGAGCTCCTCCGGCTCGATCGCGGTGGGCCCGAGGACCAGTTCACCCGCGGCGCCGGCCGCGCGCATCATGTCGGTGCGTACGCCCTGCGGGCAGACCGCGTGCACCTGGATTCCGCGGTGCCGGTAGGTGAGCGACAGCCACTCGGCGAAGGCGTAGGCCCCGTGCTTGGTGACCGAGTACGGCGCGGCGCCCACCATGGTGAGCAGTCCGGCCGCCGAGACGGTGGCGACGAACCGGCCGTTTCCGCGTTCCAGCCATTCGGGCAGCAGCTCGCGGGCGGCGCGGACGTGGCTCATGACGTTGACGTCCCAGGAGAGTTCCCAGTCCTCGTCGGTGGCGTCGGCGCCGCTGCCGGTGCCGACACCCGCGTTGGCGCAGAAGATGTCGATCGTGCCGCCGAGCGCGTCACGGGCCTTGCCGACGATGCCCGAGGCGTCGCCCGGGACGGCGGTGCCGCCGATCTCGTCGGCAACGGCCTGCGCGGCTCCGGCGTTCAGGTCGTTGACCACGACCCGCGCGCCCTCGGCGGCGAATCTGCGGGCCAGGGCGGCACCGATGCCGCCACCTGCCCCGGTGACGACCACTCGGGCATCGCGCAGTGTTTCCACGACCACGATCGTGTCTCCTTCGACTCGATTTGGCTCCGGCTCCCTTCGCATACTAAGCGGTCGGTCATGAGCACGGAAGAGCAAAATCGTATGCGCGACGTATGGCCTGTCTCCTCCCCCTTCGGGATGATGCGGGCACATGACGCAGGGGGAGAACGAGGTCGAAGTCGAAGTCGAAGTCGAAGTCGAAGTCGAAGTCGAAGTCGAAGTCGAGGGGGACCGTCATGGCGGCGATGAGCGTGCAGCCCTACTGGGAACTGACCTTCGACGCGGACGGGGACGTGGACCCCCGGCAGCGGGATCAGCTGCTGGCGCAGGTGACCGAGGCGAGGATCACCGATCTGGTGATGTTCGCGCACGGCTGGAACAACGACCGGTCCATGGCCACCTGGCTCTACGACCGCTTCTTCGCCCCCTTCCCCGGGCTGCTCGGTCCCGCGCCCGGCACCAGCCTCGGCTACGTCGGTGTGCTGTGGCCCGCGATGCGGTTCAGCGACGAGCCGATCCCCGACTTCACGCACTCGGCGGTGCTCACCTCCCTCACCGCCCTTGACGGCCACGACGCCCAGGACGCCCCTGACACCCCTGTCGCCCTCCCTGCCGACCGGATCGTACTGAGCCCGGAGACGTGCCTCGCCCTGACCGCCGCTTTCCCCGGCCATGCCGCGACGGTCGGACGGCTGGCGGAAATGCTGCGGGAGCGCCCCGGCTCCGCGGAGGCGTTCGGGGAGTTCGCCCGCCTGGTACGCGACCTCGTCGGACTCCCCGCCGGCAGCCCGGCCGCCGCGTTCGGCGCCGACGCCGCCAACGGCGCGCCGGAGGCCGAGCCGGCGATCCTCGGGGACGACCCGGTCGCGCTCTGCGAGACGCTGACCGCCGCGCTTCAGGAGACGGGCGTCGATCTGGGTCCCGAGGAGCCGGAGTTCCTGGGCGGCCTGGGGAAACGGCTCTGGAACGGCGCGCACGAACTGCTGCGGCAAGCCTCGTACTTCGCGATGAAGCGGCGGGCCGGCACCATCGGCCAGCTCGGCCTCGGCCCCATGCTCGGCCGGCTCTCGCAGACGGCAGGACCGGTACGGGTACACCTGGTGGGGCACAGCTTCGGCGGGCGGCTGGTGTCGTTCGCGCTGCTCGGACTGCCCGCCGGGGTGCGCAACGTCAAGTCGGTGACGCTGCTCCAGGGCGCCTTCTCCCATTACGCGTTCGCGCGGCAGCTGCCCGGTGAAACGGAGTACGGCGGGGCGCTGCGCGACGTCGAGAACCGGGTGGACGGGCCCGTGGTGTCCTGCTACTCCAGCCATGACACCGCGCTCGGTGTGATCTACCCGCTCGCGTCGCGGCTGTCGGGCGACGCCACCTCGTTCCTCGGACTCGGCGACCGCTGGGGTGCGATCGGGCACGACGGCATCCAGGCCGTCGACGGCACCCGTACGGCGACGCTCGCGGACGCCCGCGAGGG
Organism: Streptomyces sp. PH10-H1; assembly: GCF_030063355.1. Taxonomy (GTDB): domain Bacteria; phylum Actinomycetota; class Actinomycetes; order Streptomycetales; family Streptomycetaceae; genus Actinacidiphila. Next base: position 10,279 of record NZ_JASISZ010000043.1, on the reverse strand, counting down.
CCGGTTCCCCGCCAATGGGTGCGTGAGTGTGGACGCGTCGGCCGTCGTGTGCAGCGGCTCGCCGCCGGCGGGTGCGCACAGCGACATCTGCCATGAGGAGCTGGCACAAGTGGTGCTCGCCGCGGGACGGATCGCTCACTGATCAGCCGTCCCGCGGCGCGCACGCCCGCTGCCGTTTCCTCATGCCTTTCGGACTCTCCGGCGAATGCGAGCTCCTACCGGTGCGCGGGGAATTCCACGACCTGCTGGAAGGTGGGCCGGTTCTGCCAGCTGATCCTGTCCTGGGTGATCCCGCCGAGCGGCCGCTGGATGATCGAGTCGGCGCACCACTGGTCACCCGCCGAGCAGGTGGCGTCGCCCGGATAGACGACGGCCGGAGTCTTCGCGACCGCCTGCTTCAACGTCGCCAGCAGCGTGTCGCGGCAGCCACCGAGGTCACCGCCACCGCAGAAGGCCCGCGGCGTCCAGCCCCGTACCGGATCGCCGAGAACCGTCCGCAGGTCCTTGTCCGCATAGCTCCACCAGCCGCTCTGGAAGGAGCTGCCCGCGTGCGAGCCCGTCGGTCCGTGACCGGCGGACGGCGACTCGTCGATCGGGAGGTTCCCGGTCAGCGCCCCGTACAGATCGTCACCGAGCCCCGGCCTGAACGCGCCGTCGACCAGCAGCGGCCACCACGCGTCCATGGTGCGGACCGCGTCGGCGTTCGCGTACACGTGGGAGCCCGCCGAGGTCTCCCGGCGCTTGCTGCCCGCCGCGCCCCAGTCGGACAACTGCTGGACGGCGGTGACCAGTTGCGGGTCGGTTACCGGCGCGCTGCGCAGCACGCGCAGCAGGTCGGGCATGACGTCCTCACCGCGCAGGTCGGTCAGCGCGGCGTCGGCCATCGCCCGGGTGAGCGCGGACCGGGTCACGCCGCCCGCGGCGACCAGCTGCTTCACCCGGGCGTCCAGCAGGTCACCGCGGTACACGGACCCGTTGCCGAAGCCGGCCGAGGTGAAGTCCTTGGCCTGCTTGTTGTTCCATGAGATGTAGTAGTCCTGGTCGACGGATTGCGGGTGCTGCGCGGGCGGGGTGTAGGTGGCGCTGTTCGTCGCCGCGTCCCAGCCCTGCCACTCGTAGCCTGCCTCCGCCTTCACCGGGAATGAGGGGTCCACACCGTCGGCGCGCACCGGATTCGTGCCGCTGTTGTAGTAGGCGGTCTGCCGGGAGTCCGCGTAGAACCAGTTGAAGGTGTAGTTGATGTGCTGGGCGGCCTGCTGGAACGAGGCCGCGTCATGGACGTAGCCGGGATCGTTCAGCATCTGGAAGCCGATGATCGAGTCGGCCTCGTGCCGGTACGAGCTGCGCAGCGTCGTGTACGCGACCGCCTTGCCGCCGACCGTCGCCCGGTACTCCACAGGACCGTACGCCGTCCGGTAGACCTGCATCCGATAGGAGCCCTTGGCGGTGGAGTCGGCGACCGTCGGGTTCCAGGAGTTGACGCGCTGCAGCTTCTCCATGGCCGTGCACACCCCGTGGTAGAGGTAGTGCACCGCGTCCTGGCACAGCTCGACGGCGTAGGTGTCGGTGATGTCCTGGCCGGCCGAGGTGGCGCTCCAGGCGTAGTCCTGGCCGCGGCCGAGCTCCACATACATCCCGAGTCCGGCGAACGAGGCGCCGCGCGCACTGATCCCGGGCCCCTGGAGCTCCTGGAGCATCAACAGCTGCGGCGCGAAGTAGCCGGTCTGCGGGCCGAACACGGCGACGGGCTGGCCGCTCGCGGTGTGCGCGCCGCTGACGACCAGGGCGTTGGACATGCCCTTCTTGGTGGAGAAGAGATTCGCCGGCAGCGCGCCGTTGTCGAAGATGCCCTGTGCGGCCTTGAGCGGCCCGGCCGCCTTGACCGGAGTCTTCGCGCGGGTCGCCGCGCCGCCGGCGCGGTCGTAGACCAGCGGTTCCGGCACCACGGCAGTTCCGACGTCGGGCAGCGCCGCGCCGCGCGGGGTCGCCGGCTTGCCCGCGTACGGGAAGCCGGTGCCGTCGTGCACGGTCAACGTGGCCTCGGGATCGTTGCGTTCGCGGAACGTCTCCCAGACCTTGGTGCCTTCGGCCACCCCGTACTTCCCCTGTGCGGTGAGCAGTGAGAACGCGCTCTGCACCTCTCCGCCGCCGCCTGAGCCGAACAGCGCGCCGATGACCGAGCCGAGCGCGATCAGGTCGGTCAGTTTGAATGGCTGGATTTCGCCCACGTTGGTGATCGCGTCGATCTGGCCGGTCAGTACGTACTCACCGGGAAAGTAGCGGCCGTTCTTGGACTGGGTGATGTAGGCGTTGATGCCGCTGACGTACGCCTGGACGTCCGCCAGGGCCTGCTGTCCGCGCGCGCCGTTGCCCGCCGTGATCTGGTCGACCTGCGCCTGGAGGTCCGGCTCCGTGTACGGGGCCGCCCGCCAGAACTCCTGCTCCAGCTGCTGGTTGGCGGCCGCGCCGCCCGCGAACGACGACAGCTGGCCGCGCCCCACGTGCCGGAACAGGTCCATCAGCCACAGCCGGTCCTGCGCGGCGGCGTACCCGGCGCCGTACTCCGTCCCGTCGCGGGTGGTGCCCTTGATGTGCGGGACGCCGGTCTTCTTGTCGCGGGTGATGGTGACATCGGCGCGCGGCGTCGTCACGGACGCGACCTGGTTCGACGGGACGCCGAACGAGGCGTCGTTGAAGAAGGAGCCGATCGAGGCGTCGGTGAGCGCCGGATAGCCGGTGGCCAGGGCGCTGTACGGTCCGAGCTGGTCGGCGGCGTGCGCGGGGCGGGTGCCGAAGACCTTGTGGGCGAGGATGTCGGCGAGCGTCGCATTGCCGTTCTCACCGGGCGGCAGGATGTCGCCGCACTGGCTCTGGCAGTAGTCGGTGGTGGGAGCCGCCGCCTGCGCCGCGTGCGGCAGCGGTACGACGAGGGTGACGCCAAGCGCGAGCAGCGCCGCTGCGGTGACCGTTCCGAGCTTGCTGTTGCCTACCTTGCCGGTGCGTGGTTTGCCGGTGCGTTGTGGCATTTCTGCTCCTCCCGGAGGCCGATGCGCCGGAGGTTACCGCCGGTACGCGGCTGCCGGAAGGTGAACATGCGTCACCTTTGCGGGTCGGGCACAGGATCGCCTCATCCGGTCGGCGGGGGTTGGCGCCTGTGCCCGTGCCCGTACCCGTGCCCGTACCCGTACCCGTGCCTGTGTTCGTGCCTGTGTTCGTGCGGCTCAGAGCGCGTCCCAGCGGGCGGACTCGAAGAGCTCGATCACCCTCTTCACCAGGCCGGCGTCGGTCGGCAGGACCAGGTCGTCCAGCCTGCTGACCGGGGCGATCCCCCGGGAGTTGCAGACGAACGCGCCGTCGAACGAGGGCACGTCCGCCACAAGGACCCGCTGATGACGCCACGGCAGCCCCGCCGCGGTCATCTCCCGCTCGATCACCCGCATCGTGATGCCGTGCAGGGCGGGCGCGTCCGGCCAGACGACCGAGTCGCCGTCGGCGAAGCCGATGTTGGTGATCGAGCCTTCCGAGATCACCCCGCCGTGCCCCACGAGCAGCGCCTCGTCGAACCCCGCCGCCCGCGCCTCGTTTCCGAAGTAGCCCTGCCCGAAGCCTCCGACGTGCTTCACATGGGCCACGGGCCGCTGGTGTTCGACGGACATCAGGCTCTGCGGGCCGCTCGGCCCGGCCCCGGGGCCGCGGACGCTCACCAGGAGCGAGACCTCGTCGGCGGGGCGGGGGTTCGGATCGGGACGGAAGACGTTGACGCGCACCGACGCGTCCACGTCGTCCCACAGCGCGTGCCGGATCGCGTCGAGCACCCGCTCACCGTCCAGGCCGGTGCCGTACAGCTCCTGTGTGGCGGTGGCCAGCCGGTCGAGATGGAAGTCCAGACCGCGCACCGCGCGATTCCTGACCTGCATGGCGGTGAAGTGGCCATAACTGCTGACCATAACGAACCGCCTCAGGTCCTCGGCCGTGGCGGTGTGGCCGTTGATCTCTACCCGCGGATAAGGAGAACCAGTCATGCCGATCACCCAATCACGTCACCGTCCCGGGCGGGCTCCCACACCGATCCGGCGCCCCGGCCGGCCATTCCCATTGGGGAATTGAGGGCTGTTCGGGGCGCGCACACGATGGGGGCATGACGAATCATGGCGTACGTACGGGTGTGCTGCTGCCGACCGGTAAGGCCCAGTGGGGGGGCGGGGACGGACCCCCGGGCGGTGGTCGGGTTCGGGGTGCGGGCGGAGCGGCTCGGGTCTGATTCGGTGTGGGCGAACGACTCGCTGCTGAGTCCGCGGATCGAGGCGCTGACCGCGTTGGCGGCGCTGGCGGCGGTGCGCAGTCGGCCCAGTTGGAGGTGATCGCCGACCTCGCACGGGGTCTTTCCGCTACCGGCCGGTAGTGCGAGGATCGCGACGCAGGTGACGCGACGTCGTACAAGTCGAACAAGCAGAGGACGGGACAGCCATGGCGCAGCTGCACGATCTGACCGCGGTGGAGCAGGCGGAGGCGGTACGGACCGGATCGGTATCGCCGGTCGAGCTGACCGAGCATTATCTCGACCGCATCGAGCGGCTCAACGAGTCCGTCGGCGCGTACATCACCGTGACCCCCGAGGTCGCCCGCAAGCAGGCGGCCGACGCGGAGAGCGAGGCGCTGTCCGCGCGCCGGGAGCAGCGGGAGCTGCCGCCGCTGCACGGCGTCCCGGTACCGGTGAAGGACCTCAACTTCGTGGCGGGGGTGCGCTGCACGCTCGGCTCGCGGGCGTACGCCGATCACGTCCCGGACGTGGACGACCATGTGGTGACGAAGCTCCGTGAGGCCGGGACGATCCTGCTCGGCAAGACCAACACCCCCGAGTTCGGGCTGCCCTGCTACACCGAGAACCAGCTCGCGCCGCCCGCCCGCACGCCCTGGGACCTGGAACGCTCCGCGGGCGGTTCCAGCGGGGGCGCCGCAGCCGCGGTGGCGTCCGGGCTGGCGCCGGTCGCGCAGGGCAGTGACGGTGGCGGCTCGATCCGCATACCGGCGTCCGTCTGCGGGCTGTTCGGCATCAAGCCGAGCCGGGGACGGGTCAGCGGCGGTCCCGTGCAGCACGACGTGAGCGGTCTGAGCACGTCGGGGCCGATCGCCCGGACCGTCGCGGACGCCGCCACGCTGCTCGACGTCCTGGCCGGCCCGATGCCGGGCGCCCCGTACGGCGTTCCCGCTCTGCCGCCCGGCGCGACCTTCGCCTCGTACGCCGGTACCGAGCCGGGGCAGCTGCGGGTGGTCGCACTGCCGACCCCGCCGGTGCCCGGAGTCGAACTGCACCCCGACTGCCGGGCGGCGTACGACGCGGCGGCGGAGCTGCTGCGCGGTCTCGGCCACCAGGTGGACGAGATGGAACTGCCGGTCGACGAAGGCATCCGCCACGCCTTCGGCAGGGCGTGGGGCGTGATGTCCACCGTCTACCCGGTCGCGCCGGAGCACGAGGAGCTGCTGATGCCGCTCACCCGGCATCTGCGCGAGCGGGGCGGCCGGGTGTCGGGGCCGGAGTTCGCGGCGGCGCTGTACTCGTTCCGCGCGCTGGGACAGCTGATCGCCGACGCGCTGCTGTCCTCGTACGACGTCATCCTGACCCCGACGCTGGCGCAGCCGCCCGCCTTGGTGGGCGGTCTGCGCAACGATGCCGACCCGGCGGCGGAGTTCGAGGGCCTGGCGGCCTTCACGCCGTTCACACCGCTGTACAACGCCACCGGCCAGCCGGCGGTGAGCGTCCCGCTGCACTGGACGGAGGCGGGGCTGCCGATCGGGGTGATGTTCGGCGGCCGGTACGGGGACGAGGCCACCCTCATCCAGCTGTCGGCGCAGCTCGAGGCGGCCCGGCCGTGGGCGGCGCGGCGGCCCTCGGTGTGGTGAGCGGGGGGCACCCTCGGTGTGGTGAGCGGGGCCGCCCGGAGGCACTGACGGCGCCGGTTCCCGAGCCCGGCCTCGCTCCGAGACGTGCTGCGAGGGGCTGCGAGGGGCTGCGAGGCGCTGCGACGTTGACATGGCCGACGACCGGAACCATGCTGAGCAAGCGCTTAGTAACCGTGTCCACAGGAGGCATCAGATGTCGCAGGCCAGGATCTTCGCTTCGCTGGACGATCTCCGGGCGGCCGTCGGCGAGCAGCTCGGCACGACCGGCTGGCTGGAGATCGACCAGAAGCGGATCGACGGTTTCGCGGAGGCGACCGGCGATCACCAGTGGATCCATGTCGACCCCGAGAAGGCCGCGAACGGACCGTTCGGTACGACCATCGCGCACGGCTATCTGACGTTGTCGCTGATCCCGTCGTTCACACCCGACCTCTTCCGGGTCGAAGGCGTGAAGATGGGCGTCAACTACGGCGTGAACAAGGCCCGTTTCCCCGCGCCCGTACCGGTCGGTTCGCGGCTGCGGGCGACCGCGCAGATCATGGAGGTCACCGAGGTCGGCGGCGGCGTCCAGCTCGTCACCAAGGTGACGATCGAGCGCGAGGGCGGGGACAAACCGGTGTGCGTCGCGGAGACGGTCGCCCGCTTCTACCTCTGACGCATGGGTTCGCCGGGTCCGGGCCGCAGCCGGACAGGCCCTAGCGCGGGCTGACCATGCGACCGACGAGGTCGGCGTAGAGCACGCCGACGTCGTCGGGCGTACGGCGTCCGTCGGGGTTGAACCAGCGGGCGACGTCGATGCACAGCGACAGGATGGCGAGCGCCGTCCCCGCGACGTCCGGCACATCGAAGGCACCGGTCCGTACGCCGTCCTCGATGATCGAGCGGACCGCGCGTTCGGACTTGCGGCGCAGCGCGACGATCTCGGTGTAGTGGTCCTCGGCGAGGGCGCCGAGTTCATACTGCACGACGCGCGCGGTGGTGTGCCGCTCCGCGTGCCAGCTGACGAAGGCCCGGACGGCGACGGCGAGCCGCTCACCGGGAGCGCCGTCACCGTTGGCCGCCTCTTCGAGCAGGCCGACGGAGCGCAGATGGCCGACCCGGCTGATCTGGTAGAGCAGCTCTTCCTTGGTCTTGTAGTGGATGTAGAGCGCGGCGGGGCTCATGCCCGCGCGTCCGGCGATGTCGCGGGTCGTCGTCGCGTGGTACCCGCGCTCGGCGAACGCCTCGACGGCGGCGATCACCAGCCGGCGTGCCGCATCGGGTGTGACGTCGCCCCACGCGTCGGTCGTTCCTGCCTCCACATCCATGGCGGACACCTTACAGCCAAGGTGAGCAAGCGCTTAGATACCGGCCGGTCGGTCAATCCGACCGGTCGGTCCGCCACAGACCGGCCGGTCGGTCCGCGGCACGCGGCACCGCCCGCCGGAACGCCGCACCACAGGCCGGCACGCGGCCCCGCCACTCAGAAGGCCGAGACACCGGTCAGGGCGCGTCCGATGAGCAGCTTGTGGATCTGGCTGGTGCCCTCGTACAACGTCATGACGCGGGCGTCCCGCAGCAGCTTCCCCGCCGGGTACTCGTCGATGTACCCATAGCCGCCGAACACCTGCAGCGCGTTGTTGGCGGCGCGCACGGCGGCCTCGCTGGCGTAGAGCTTCGCCACCGACGACTCGGTGGCGAAGGGCAGCCCGCGGTCGATGTGGTCGGCGACGCGCCAGGTGAGGAGACGGGCGGCGTCGACGTCCACGGCGATGTCGGAGATCAGCTCCTGCACCAGCTGGTGCCCGGCTATCGGCTTGCCGAACTGCTCGCGCTCCCCCGCGTACGCCACGGCGGCGTCCAGGCACGCCTGGGCGATGCCGACACAGCCCGCCGCGACCGACATCCGTCCCTTGGCGAGGGCGGACATCGCGACGGAGAAACCCTTGCCCTCGGGGGCGATCATGGCGGAGGCCGGCACCCGGACGCCGTCGAGGACCAGCTCGGCGGTGGCCTGGCCGCGCAGTCCGAGCTTGCCGTGGATCTCGCGGCGGGTCAGTCCCGGGGCATCGGCGGGGACGAGGAAGGCGCTGACGCCCTTGTGCCCGGGCGCTTCGACGGGGTCGCCGGTGCGGGCGAAGAGCAGGACGACATCGGCCCACGTGCCGTTGGTGATGAACATCTTGGAGCCGCTGATGACATACGAGTCGCCGTCGCGCACCGCGCGGGTGGTGAGGTTGGCGGCGTCGGAACCGGTGCCGGGCTCGGTCAGCCCGAAGCACCCGACCGCCTCACCGGAGGTGAGCCGGGGCAGCCACGCGCACTTCTGCTCCTCGCTCCCCCAGTGCGCGATCGATTTGGCGACGAGCCCCAGCGATACGGAGACGATGCCGCGCACGGCGGAGTCCCCGCGGCCCAGCTCCTCGGTGACGAGGCAGTACGCGAGGTGGTCGCCGCCCGAACCGCCGTACTCCTCGTCGATGGTGAGCCCGAGGAACCCCAGTGCGCCGAGCTTCCTGACGATGCCCCGGTCCACGCTCTCGGCGCGGTCCCACGCCACCACATGCGGAGTGATCTCGCGGTCCGTGAAGTCCTTGGCGAGCTGCCGGACGGCGGTCTGCTCCTGCGAGAGCGCAAGGTCCACTGGGGGCACCTCTCATAAATTAGCACTGCTAGTTTCGGGTTGGCAGGCTCTACTATGTGGCGCATGGCCCGCCCCCGCAAGCCCCTCCTGAGCCGCGAACTCATCGTCGCCGCGGCGCTCACCCTCGTGGACGCGGAAGGCCTGCAGGCGCTCTCGACCCGGCGGCTCGCGGCGGGGCTCGGGGTGAGCGGACCGTCGCTCTACAACCACTTCAAGGTCAAGGACGACATCCTGGACGCGGTGGCCGACACGGTCGTCGCCCAGGTCGATCTGTCGATGTTCCAGGGCGGTGCCGACTGGCAGACAGCACTGCTGGACTGGGGCCGCTCCTATCGCGCGGCCCTGACCGCGCACCCCAACATCGTGCCGTTCCTCGCCCAGGGCCCGGGCCGCCGCCCGGCCGGCCTGCGGATGGCGGACGCCGTGTTCGGCGGCATGGTGGACGCGGGCTGGCCGCCCGCGCACGCGACGCGGATCGGCGCCCTGATGCGGTACTTCGTGGCGGGCTCGGCTCTCGGCTCGTTCGCCCGCGGCTTCGTCGACGACGCGGCGGCGTACGATCCGGACGACTATCCGCACCTGGGCCGCGCCCATCTGCTGGCGGAGCATCAGCAGCGGGTCGACGAGGGCGCCTTCGAGACCGGGTTGCGGGCGCTGGTGGACGGGCTGGCGCTGCAGTACGAGCAGCTGCGCGGATAGCATCCGGTCATGCCGGAACTCGTGTACGTCAACTACCGCAAGTACGACGGCTCGCTGCACTGGAATCTGCGGATGCGCAGACTCGGCGAGGACGAGCACGGGGTATGGCTCGGGCTGCCCGCCAACAGCGTGATGCGCAAGGGCCACAGTCCGGAAGTGCCCGTCCCGGAGGCGCATGTGATCCTCTTCCCGCGGGAGGGGTGGTGGACGGCGGTCTTCAACGCCGCGCCCCGCTCCACCCAGATCTACTGCGACATCACCACGCCGCCGCAGTGGGTGTCCGGGACCGAGGTCACGATGATCGACCTCGATCTCGATGTACTGCTCAAGCGCGAGGAGCCGGCGCCGCGGCTGGTGGACGAGGACGAGTTCGCCGAGCACCAGGTCCGGTACGGGTATCCGGCCGACGTGATCGAGCACGCCGCCGGAACGGCGCAGTGGCTCATGAAGCAGGTCGGTGCCGGGGCGGAGCCGTTCGCCACGGCTTACCGCAGCTGGCTCGCCCTCGTCGAGTAGAGCAGTCGGCCCCGGCCCCCGACCCCAGAAGCCCGCCGCCACGATCAGTCGAAGACCACCAGAGCCCGCCCGCCCCGCCCAGCCGTCATCGCCTCGAACGCCGCCGGGATGCCGTCCAGGCCGATGCGCTCCGTCACCATCGCGCCCAGGTCGAGGCGGCCGGCACGGATGTGTTCCGCGAGCACCGGCAGGTCCCTGGCCGGGTCGCTGTTGCCGTACACGCAGCCGGACAGGGTACGGCCGAAGTAGAACAGCTCCAGCGCGGAGAAGGTGACCTGCTGGTCCTGGCCGCCGATGCCGACGACCGTGGTACGGCCGCCGCGGCGGGTCGCGGACCAGGCGGTACGGATGGTCTCGGCGCGGCCGACGCACTCGATGGCGACATCCGTGCCGTACCCACCGGTCAGTTTGCGGATCCGCTTCGCGGTGTCCTCGGATGCGATCAGGAACTCGGTGGCGCCTGCCGCCCGCGCAAGCTCCTCCTTGGCGGGCGAGACATCGACGGCGATCACCGGGCCTGCGCCCGCGATGCGGGCGGAC